>JANLIJ010000164.1 GCA_024653575.1 Candidatus Kaiserbacteria bacterium | reverse complement strand
AGGATTCCTGCTTTCAAAAGATCATATATATGCGAAGGTCGGGAGTTTATCAGAAGGACAAAAAGGACTGCTTGCTTTTGTAAGACTCGTCCTGATGGAGCCAGGACTTCTTATTCTCGATGAACCCACAAATCACATAAACTTCAGACATCTTCCGGTCATTGCACAAGCGCTTGATGAATTCAAAGGAGCCATAATTCTCGTCTCCCACGTCACCGATTTCTGGTCGCAGATCAAGATTGACGAAGTGCTCGATCTGGAAACATGATTATGATATAATGTACGCAGTTCTTCAATTCATGAACTTCAGATATTGAAAAATATATATTCGAATACTTCGTTTACGCAAGTAGAATCAATGAAAGGTGGTGATATTGTACATGGATCAAACAAATAAATTATTCGTCGGAAATCTTCCCTGGTCAATCAAGACAGATCAGCTTCGTGATTTGTTCTCACAATTTGGTGAGATTGTCGAGGCAATTGTCATCGAAGACAGACGAACAGGTCGTTCAAAAGGTTTTGGTTTCGTCACGTTTGCAACAGCAGAAGCAGCAGATGCAGCAGTTGCAGAGATGCACGAGAAAGAAGTCGAAGGTAGAAATATCGTCGTCAACAAAGCCCGACCACGCGAAGAGAGACCTCAAGGTGAGGATCGTAGCGACGAATAAACAAACGAAACACTATCTGAGTACGCTCATTTCTTCAGTGATTTGAGTGAAAAGGGTAGTGTTTTTTTTATTATGCAAAAAGTTGCTATAATGTGTACATGCACATACTTATTCTTCACGGGATCGGAGCTGAAGCAGGCGCTCATTGGCAGCGGTGGCTCGGACACGAGCTCGAAAAAGAGGGTCATACCGTGCATATGCCAGATCTTCCTGACGCGAGTCATCCCGATCGTTTCGACTGGCTCGAGTATGTGAAAGGGATTCTCCAGGATATTCCACCTGCACAGCTCATCATTGTCGGACATTCACTGGGTGTCGTTACGGCACTTGATTTCATCGAACAATCTCATACAAAAGTTCATGGTCTTGTATCCGTTTCTGGGTTTCCAAGAGATTACGGAAGTGAGCTTAATTCGTATTTTATGAAAGAAAAAGAGCTCGATTTTATGATAATAAACGCTATGCTCGAAACGGCAATCGTCTGGTATGGAGACAATGATCCGTATGTCCCTCAGGTCACGCTTCAATCACTTGCTGATGAGCTTGAGGTGACCGCACATGTTGTGTCCCGCGGTGGACATCTGAATACTGAAGCGGGATATGAAGTATTCCCTGCACTTCTGGAATCTATCGTCGAAATCTGCCCCACAAACATTCACTTAAAAAATCATGAATAAACGAATCAAGATCCTAATTGGAGTTCTCATAAGTATCGTCATTCTGACCTATATTATTCTTCTGGTGTATAAAATG
>JANLIJ010000091.1 GCA_024653575.1 Candidatus Kaiserbacteria bacterium | reverse complement strand
CCTGTTTCAAATAGCAATGACCCTGCTAAGTGATATGCGTCAGGGTACTGTGGTTTTAATCCAATGGCTGATCGTGCTTCATCAATAGCCTTGTCCTTTCTTCCTAACGCCCAAAAACTCTCCGCCCTACGAAGTCGAACAATATACTTCTCGTCATCTGATTGTGATGTGGCAAGAAACTTGCTAAACATCTCTAATGCTTTCTCATCCATGCCAAGACCCTTGTATGAGTTTCCTGTATTCCAGAATGATCGTGGGTCGTCTGGCAATACTTCTAACTGTCCAAGTGATACATCAAGGTTTCTTTGCTTGTTCTCGTTTACTCGCTCGTCTGTGGTCATGTGCAAACGCTCAATGTCTTTTATGAAATAGGTCTTTAACTCTCGTGATGGATTGAAGTCTTCGTGCAACGCACCCTCCCACTTCACGCATCCGTCATTCTTTATAATTTGTGTCTTTGAGTGAACAACAATAGGGTTCTTCCATTCATCAAACGCATATAGGTAGTTCATGGCGTATGCGTCTGCTGGGTGGCTCTTTATAATATCCTCCATATTTTCAAGCCCACGGAACACATCATCAGCATCGCACCACAAGATATAGTCATACTCGATTGGTACTTGTGAGAAGTTGTAGTTGCGTGCTTTTGAGAAATCATTGCACCATTCAAAGTGTGAAATGTGAGCATTGTAATTTCTCGCGACTTCCGCGACCTTATCATTCTTTTGCGTAATGGTAATAAATATCCCGTCTACATACGGAGATACATTCCGAAGACATTGATTAAGGCTTTCTGCTTCGGTGTCAGAGCCTTTAACGATAAGTGCTAGTGCAATCATACTTTTTCTACTAATGAGAACTCATTAAATCTTTTAACAAACCATCGTGCGCCGGGCTTTGCAGTAAACTCGACCATTTCATCTGCGTCTAAATTAGCGTTTATAATATCCCAGAGGTTCGCGGGATATTCACATAGTGGTCTTTCAATATAGTCCGTGGTCTTTGTCATGTCGCCACCAAACACCTGCTTATCTCTTTTCTCTCGTACAATCTTCTTTACTTCATCATACTCGTTTGGCATGAGTTCTTTATATGTTTTTACGAGTTTCTCTATCTTCTCTTTCGTTTTGTCTGTCATAGTTGTTTTCAAATTGCCCTGCTCCAATCCAATTTGAATAGAAAGGAGCAAGAGACAACTAAGGTTACGCCTTAAGGAATCCTGATGTAAACCAGTTCGAGTCTTGGTTGTGTACTTCCAAAGTCATTTCACCGATAACTGCTTCATTGGAGTAATCTCCACTTTCTGCAAGTTTCTTAATGAATGGTTTTGCAAGGTACGCAACTTTGAGCTTCGATGGATTGATCGCCAAGATTCTGCCTGTTGCATCGCTTGATTGCTGGACATATCGGTGCTTGTGTACTCGGAGAGTACCGAAAGCAGTTTCATATGTCATAACAGTCTTCACGATAGCAGTTGCACCACCGGGGTTATTCACAACCACATTTGATTTGGCGGTAAAGCCATCAATTGCGCTGCGGAGGAATGAACCAACGAACAAGTCCGTTGATACTTCTCCATTTGAACTATCCCAGTTAGCCTTCATCAACCCGTCAAGGATCGATGCAGAAAAC
>JANLIJ010000067.1 GCA_024653575.1 Candidatus Kaiserbacteria bacterium | reverse complement strand
AGCCATGAAAAGTACCAAAAAGGCCTCGAGGTGACGAGGTGACGGCACTTTTAGACTTACGCGTATATAATAAATAATAAGTGTTTACGTATATAAGGGGTTGAAAAATGCCGTCACCTCGTCACCTGCCGTCACCCAGTCTCTTTTTCTTCTTGGTTAGAGCAGAGAAAAAATCAGAGAGTAAGTAGAGTACAAAGTGTCACTATCCACAGGTTTGACAGAACTAGAAAAGTGGTATGATACAGGAAAGTTAATTTTTAAGAACAATGCAACTCAAAAATACAAAAGTGGTGACGGGTGAGCAAGCTCGTAAGTACATCTTGGAGGGGGTCAATGCTATTTATGAACCAGTGAAGCGAACCCTTGGACCGAAGGGTACTAACGCTTTACTGTATGGGACGTATGGGCAGTCTCCACGGATCACAAACGATGGTGTCACGATTGCTGAATGTATCGAACCTAAGAATGAGTTTGTGAACCTTGTGGCTACAGCGTTCAAGGAAGCATGTAAGAAGACGAACGAGAAGGCAGGGGACGCCACCACCACCACGAGTGTGATAGCAGGTAAGGCCGTCAATGATATTCTTTCTGGTAATAACACCTCAGTGTTTAGTGACGTGTCGACAGACATGATGAAGAAGCGTGAGGAGATACTTAAACTCATTCCGGTTATTGTTGAAAAAATAAAAGAGAAAGCAATCAAGATTGATTCTCTCGAAGACCTTGAGAAGATTGCCATTATTTCAGTGCAGGATGAGGCTATCGGTAAACTCATTGCAGGTATTGTCTATCAAGTCGGTATTGATGGCTTTGTGGACGTTCAGGAGGGCTTTAAAGGCAAGATAGAGCACGAGGTGATTGAGGGTATGCGTTTCCCCGCTAAGGTGCCTGCGAAGATATTTGTGAACAACGAAGCACGATACGAGATGATTCTTGAAGACACGCCAGTGCTCGTGACGAACTACACAATGGACAACGTTGGTGAAGTCGGGATGATGTTGAAGAACGTTCTTGGTACTACGTTGAGGAAGATTACTATTCTTGCCCCATCGTTCTCTGACCAAGTGCTTGTGGAGTTTGTAAAAGCGAAAGCCGGCAATCTCATCATCAGTCCAGTGAAGGTGCCGTCACTTCGCTCAGTGCAATTTGAAGACGCGTGTGCATATTTCGATGCTACGTTTATAAACAAAGATGAAGGAAGAACGCTTATCTCAGTGACACAACAAGACCTCGGTTTTGTTGATAGGCTTATTGTAAAGGATGTGGAAGCACGAGAGGATGCGATTGCTATCGGTGGACGTGGAAGCAAGAGCGATACCGTGAAGGCTCGTATCGAGGAACTTAAGAAGTCTATTGAAGAGACGAAGGTACCAACACACAAGCTTATTATCGAGCGACGTATAGCATCACTTGCGTCTTCTGTTGCAGTTATTCGAGTGGGGGCACCAACTGATGCTGAGACACGGTACCTGAAGCTCAAGGTAGACGATGCTGTGTATGCCTGCAAGGGTGCGCTTGAGGAAGGGTGTGTGAAGGGTGCGGGTATCTGTCTTAATGACATCGCTGATGAGATTGGTGACTCAGTGATAACCTCAGCGCTGAAGGCTCCGTATGAGTACATCAAGTCCACTCGTGAGACTGGAGAGGAGGCGGGAGATGATGTTATTGATAACGCGAAGGCAGTGCGGTGTGCTGTAGAGCACGCGCTGTCGCTTACTGCTCACCTCATCACGGTGGATATCCTTGTACCAGAAGCACGTGATGCGTCACCAGCTGAGGGCTATAGTGATATCGCTCAAGCGATACTCATTACCCATAAGAGGGATGCGAATGGGAATACTGAGAGTGACACTGAGGGACAGTATGATAGGATGTTAGAAGAACACCTGATTGGTAATCGGTAAGAGATATGGCACAGGCTCCTAAAATAAGAAAAAGACCAACACGACCAGGGGAGGGGCATCCTCCTGTTTATTCTTTTGCGCTTGCTCAGAAGATTTGTAGTCGTATTTCAAAAGGAGAAAGTATACGTCACATTGTGCGAGATAAGGATATGCCGAGTCCCGCTATTATATTCCGTTGGCTCCTTGACCCAAAGAAACAAGAGTTTTGGGAAATATACGAGAAGGCTCGTAACATCCAAGCTGAACTCATGTTTGAGGAACTTCTCGATATTGCTGATGACGGCTTTAATGACTACATGCTTCGTGAGGGGAAAGACGGTGAAGATTATGAGGTAGTAAACGCAGAACACATACAGCGCTCCAAGCTTCGTGTTGATACACGTAAGTGGTATCTCTCTAAAGTTCTTCCGAGAAAGTTCGGTGAGAGGTCTATCCTTGCTACCGAAGACAAAGATGGAAATGTACAACCTATCACTGGCATCGTAATCAATAACCCGAATGACACAGCAGGGAAGGATACTGGAAATAAATCCTAACGAGAAACAGTTCCTCGCTTGGAAGGCGCTCAATGACCCTTTAATTAAGGAGATTCATTACGGAGGCGCAGCAGGCGGAGGTAAAAGCTGGCTCGGTTGCGAGTCTCGTATTGCGAGAGCGTATGCGTATCCGGGATACAAGTCATTCATAGGACGCAATGAGCTGTCACGCTTAATGGCAACGGTGTATGTGACGTTTAACAAGGTGTGTGCATTTCACAAGATACATGAAGATGATTGGAACTTTAACGGCAAGTACAACTACATAGAGTTCAAGAACGGTTCTCGCATTGACTTCATTGACCTTGCCATGAAGCCTTCGGACCCACTCTTTGAACGTCTCGGTTCCCTCGAATACACAGACGGGTGGATAGAGGAAGCTGGGGAAGTTCCTTTTATGGCCGTGGACATCTTGCAGTCACGTATCGGCCGTCACTTGAATGAAGAATACAACATTACGCCTGACACCCTTTACACATACAATCCGAACAAGGGGTGGGTGAAGCGTGTGTATAAGCAATATGCAGAAGGTACATTGCCAGCAGACACAGTATTCATCCACGCGTTCTACACAGACAACCCTTACACAGCGAAGATTTATGGAGCACAGCTTGATAGAATTAAAGACAAGGCAATGCGAGCGCGTCTCAAGCTCGGTTCGTTCGATTATGATGATGATCCAACTCAAATGATAGACTCAGATGCAATCATAGACCTCTTCACTAACGCTGTAGATAAGAGCGAGGACAAGTCAATGACCGTTGACGTCGCCCGTCACGGTGTTGATAAGAGTGTGAAGTATTTGTGGAAGGGGAACCGCTTGTACGGTGTTCGTATTTATGCGAAGCAAGACACGGCCGTAACGTCGGTGAAGGTTGCTGAGACAGCTCGTGATGAGAAGATACCGAGAAGTAGGATCGTGGTGGACGAGGACGGTATTGGCGGTGCTGTGGTTGACCAGAATCGTGGTGTTGTTGGTTTTATCGGGAACAGTACCGCCATGGACAACCCAGCCACTGGAGAGAAGGAGAACTATGGGAACCTACGTTCACAATGCTACTACGGAATGGCTGAGGATATAAATAACCACAAATTTGCGATTGATATTGAACAGGGACAGTTTAAATCGGAGGTGGAAGGTATTACGTATGAGGTGTGGAAGGAGATGCTCATCGAAGAGCTTGAAGCATTGAAGTCAAAGAACGTCGATAAGGACGTGCCTCTTCGTGTCATTGGAAAGGATGAGATAAAGGAAATCATAGGACGTTCACCGGACTTCATGGACACGTTTATGATGAAGAAGCGACTTGATTACAAGGTACGAATAAATATGGGGGCGGTGAAGGTGACTCATCAGAAGTTCGTCGGCTTCAACCGCATCGGGTAGTTTCTCATTTTTTAGGTTTTCCACACTTTTTATCCACACATCTAACAACTGTCATTGACACACGCTTACACATACGCTGATAATACTCACAATGGTAGGTGACAAATCAAAAGCGAGTATTTCCAACTATCAGCCTTCTGCTAAGGTTGCAGAACTGACAAAACTTTTTAAACGTGCATACCATGACGGGTATGAGAACCTGCATACTCCTTTCGAGGAACTCAATAATTATTCTGTGATAGGCAGAATGAACAAAGACCAGCTCACGTTTAACTCGTTCGTGGATGAGTCCACAGAAGACCCTCGTGAGGCGTGGAAGTGGAAAGGGACACGAGGACAGGCGAGAAAGAACACAATGGCGATGCATGCGCACCTCACGAGTCAATATATCGTGCCGTCTGTGTACGCTCAGAATGAGGCTCAGGAGATAGACAGGGAGATGTCTGACGTTGCGCATGACATCTTGCAATGGATGACGATAAATTCAAACTATCGAAGCTCGTTCTTGCTTGCAACTATGGGAATGCTTGTGAATCCGGTAACGTATCTTGGAGCTGAATACGCTGAGGTGTATCAGAAAGTGAAAGACAGGGATGAGGAGGGTAACCTTACTATCAAGGAGATTATTGATGAGGTCTTTTCAGGGTTCCAAGCCCCAGTCTATTCTGCGGATCAGGTACTTATTCCAAACGCATACGAGCAGAATATTCAGAAGCAATACATCGTAGCAAAGCGACGTTTTATAGATTACTCCGAAGCGGAGGCAGTGTATGGGAAGCATGATAATTGGCAATTTATACAGAAGGGTGTTGTCTCTTTCTATAACGAAGAGGACGGACTTTTTTATGATGTAAAAGACGGAGACCATAAGGAACAAGTCGAGGAGGTGACGTTTTACTGCCGTCGAGATGATACAGAGGTGTGCTATATCAACGGCGTGTATCTTGGTGATGATGATACTGATGCAAACCCAATGTCACATCGAGA
>JANLIJ010000063.1 GCA_024653575.1 Candidatus Kaiserbacteria bacterium | reverse complement strand
ACAAGGTCTACGCACTATACAAGAAATTACTAGGTTGGATTCATCGAGGAAGGTAGAATATCGTATGCTTACCATTTGTCCATATTTTCACGTCCATCAACCGCATCGCATCAAGCGATACCGAGTCTTTGATATTGGAAATGATAGTGAGTATTTTAATGCAAATGATCACACCGACCTCAATAATGAACGAATACTTCGTAAGGTTGCAGGAAAGTCATATATACCCACAACGGCACTTCTTAAGGAGCTCCTCGATAAACATCCTGAGTTTCGGTTTTCACTTTCTTTTTCGGGTACGGTACTCGACCAATTTGAAGCTCACATGCCGGAGGTGCTCAAAGCTTTCCAAGACCTTGTTGCGACCGGACGTGTAGAAGTGCTCGCTGATACGTACTACCACTCTCTCGCATTTTTTTACTCACGACCAGAGTTTGAACGGCAGGTGGCATTACACAAAAAACGAATTCAAGACCTCTTTGGATATACGCCTCGAGTATTCCGTAACACAGAACTCTCATATACCAATACGCTTGCAAAATGGTGTGAGGACAATGGATATCTCGGTATTATGGCAGAAGGCTGGGACCCAGTACTTGGATGGAGAAGTCCAAACTACGTGTACACGCCGAAAGGGTGCTCTTCGATAAAAGTATTACTGAAAAATTACAAGCTTTCCGATGACATCGCATTTCGTTTTGGTAATAAAGGATGGGAGAGTTGGCCACTTTCGGCTGACACCTACGCGAAGTGGCTCCACGCGCATCACTGCGATGGGCAGACCATCAATCTCTTCATGGATTTTGAGACGTTTGGGGAACATCAGTGGGAGGATACGGGAATTTTTAATTTTCTCAGAGCGCTTCCAGAGAAGATTCTCGCCCACGGGGATACAAGTTTTAAAACGCCGAGCGAGACTGCCCTTGCATATGAGTCAGTTGGGGAAATAGATGTGCCACACATTCTCACGTGGGCAGACACCGACCGCGATCTCACTGCGTGGGTAGGGAACGATATCCAGCGTGATGCAATCGGTGCGATATACGGTATGGAAGAGAGTGTTCTCAAGACCGGTGACCCGGTGCTCATTGAGACGTGGAGAAAGCTTCAAACATCAGATCATTTTTATTACATGTGCACGAAGTGGTTTCAAGATGGAGATGTGCACGCATACTTTAGTCCGTATGAATCCCCATATGATGCGTATATCGCTTTCATGAATGCGCTAAGTGATTTACAATTGAGAGTAAGTGAGGCGTCACGGAGGAACGAAGAGACGCAGGTATCAACCAAGAAAAG
>JANLIJ010000042.1 GCA_024653575.1 Candidatus Kaiserbacteria bacterium | reverse complement strand
GTATCGGATTTTGGGTAGATCCTGAGCCAACACCGGGTGGCGAGAATGAGGTTTCTATTGAAGATTTACGCTCTGCTGGTTTCGATGAGGCTACCATTGCTATGCTTCTCGATCTTGCAGCGCTTATGGATACGAAGGTATCCGAACCTTTGCCGGTGACTTCTAGAGAGACAGAAAATGTGTCAGAAGGCACTCAAGAAAAACAAACGATGAGCGAAGACACAGGCAATACAGAAAGCGACACTTCCTTGGAGTCAGAAACTTTAGTTGACGAGATGCAATCAGATGCTCCGCTAACCGAAGAAACAAAGAATGACGTTAGTATCGAAGATCCTATTGAACAGGTTGTTGCCATCCGAGAGGACGAGATGTTGCCCCCAAACCCTGATCCGGTAACGTCGTCAGAAGAGATAATCTCTAGTGATACCGAAGTGACGGAAACAATAGAGAATGTTCTTTTGGACGAGAGTGGTGTCGAGAATGATGAAATAGTGTCAGATGATCAGCCGGCTGTAATTGAAAAAGTTTTAGAAGAGCCAACACCAATCAATAAGGAAGATCAGGTATCGCCAGATGTGATACCTGATGTTGAACCAGATGCGAACTAGCAATATGAAATACGTACTACTTACAACAGCACTCATCATTGGAGCATTTGCATGGCCAGTTATTTCGGAAGCGCAAATTGCGGTAGATTTTGAAAGCGCGCCTCTATTTGGTGAAGTTAACTTTATTCCAGGAGACGTAGTATCGAAGACTGTGCGAGTAACGAATAACTATAGTGATGCACGCAACGTGTACACAGAACTCGTTAATGTAGTTAATACTGATGGATTGGGTGACGTCATTAATGTTTCAATATCGGGAGGCACATCATATACAGGAACATTTTCTGCATTTGATACTGCGAATAAAGTACCACTCGGAGCGCTTGCTTCGGGAGCGTCGATAATCTACACCTATGCCATGACATTTGTGCCAGTGGCGGGAAATGAATATCAGAATAAATCACTTGGTTTTGATTTATGTATTGGACTTGATGGTGGGCATTTTGAGTGTAGCGGTGATGTGGATGAAGAAAATGGTACTGGAGGGGGTGGTGGAGGAGGAGGTGGGGGCGGAGGTGGTACACAGGGTGGCAGTGGCAGTAACGGATCGCCACCAAGTACACAGGATGGCGATGGTAGCAACGGATCGTCATCAACTATTACTACAGAGACATTCGGTGTCGGCGGCGGTGACGGAGTAGTAGAAGGCGCTTCGACGACAACCGTCGGTGCAGGTACCGGAAACGGAGATACGGGAGGCGGGTTCTTGG
>JANLIJ010000005.1 GCA_024653575.1 Candidatus Kaiserbacteria bacterium | reverse complement strand
ATATCTAAGATGTCAGAAAGAAAGATTTCATTTGCTCATGGTGAGTTTTATCATGTATATAATCGTGGGAATAGCAAACAGGTTATTTTCAAAGACAGTGCAGACTATCGCAGATTCCAACAAATGCTTTTTGCCATGAACGTGGTTGAAGGGGTTACTTTTCGGCTTATTGAAAAAGAAAAAATGTACAGGTACGACCGTGGAGATTTGTCTGTGGCAATTGGAGGATATTGCTTAATGCCGAACCATTTTCATATTTTATTAACACCACTCAAGGAGGGTGGAGTCCACACATTCATGCAAAGACTTTCGACAGGATACTCAATGTATTTTAATAAAAGGTATGAACGAAGAGGGAGTTTATTTGAAGGCCGTTTTAAATCCCAGCACGTTGATTCTGATGAATACTTGAAGTATTTATTCTCATATATTCACTTGAATCCTCTTAAGCTGATTCAAGCAGATTGGAAAGATGTGGGGCTTAAAAATATCTCAGGAAGCAAAGACTACTTAGATAAGTATCTTTTTTCAAGTTATTTTGACTATGCGGTGGGTGATCGTGCTGAATCCAGTATTCTCAAGGTAGAAAAGTTTCCTCAATATTTTCCCAGCAGGGAATTGTTTCTAAAAGAAACTGAAGAGTGGATGAATTATAAAGATGTATTTCAGCAGTGATATTAGACCAATACAAGGCCCGGCCTTGTATTGGTCTAAGCGGTTGCTAGTAAAAGTTATGCACAGGGTGGTTTTGTGTGTGGGTGTTGGGAGGGGGTAACATTAAAGGCATGTTTAGAGTTCATTTTGGGAGATTTGTTCTTCTTGTACTTTGTTTTTTAATAATAAGTGGAGTAGAGGTTAACGCTCAGACTTCGTGTGGGAGCATTATTGAAATATACGGAGACACACGTTATGAATCACTAATAGAGGATTGCGCAAATCCGTTTGGTATTGTTACCGAAAATCCAAATCTCAAGATTTCATACGGTACGACTCAGATTAGTGAAGGTGGTATGTATCCCTTTATTGGAATGGTCTCAGCCATTACCTTGGAAGGGACGCACCCAGAGGCAAACCGAGTGATGCTGAGTCTCTACAAGACAGTTCCTGAAGGGTATGAAAGAATAAACGAGAATAATAACGGAGAGTATACATTTACAACATCAGGAACGTACACGGTGGTGGTGAGTGAGGATTCATTACAGATGAATCAAAATATTCTTCAAAAACTTTTCGCATCAGTTATTCCGACCGCGTATGCATTTCCTGGGGTATCCGCAGTTATTACTTTTACTGTTACTGAGCCAGTCGAGGAGTCAACCGGAGCATCAAGTATTTTATTTCTTCCTGGGATCATGGGGTCACGGCTTTATGAGGAGAGTGATGCGTGTGGGTCATCTGTCAAAGAGCGAGAGCGGTGGGTATCAAGTGATGAATGTGACCAATTGCGTATGGAGACAAATGTCGTTGGTACAAGTGTGTATGATATCTATACAAAAACAGGAGATGACTCAGTTGTCGATGAAACGTATACATTTAACTTATACAAATCATTTATTACAAAACTTCGCGATTGGAAAACAGAAGGTGTTATCGCTGATTACGCAACCGTGCCATATGACTGGAGGTTGCGGCTCGATGATTTATTGAAAGCCCGCCTTGATTCAGATACCGGAAGAATTACATACGATGTCTCGGGAACTCTTCAGGATGGATATTTGTATCAGACGCTTGCTATGCTCGTCGCGAGCTCAACAACAGGGAAGGTTACCATCGTCACCCATTCAAACGGTGGTCTACTCGCTAAGACTCTCCTTAGCGCACTTCAAAATGCAAACGACCCATTGGCTGGTAAAGTCGATGCTTTGATCTTGGTTGGTGTTCCGCAAGTCGGAACACCCGATGCAATCGTCGGTATGCTACATGGCACCGAGATTGGCCCAAATGGAGTCATTCTTTCTCAAGAAATGACGAGACGACTCATGAGCACAATGCCATTTGCATACCATTTACTACCAAATCAAAATTATTTCAGTGGACAGGGTAGTGGCGTATCAACGCCTGCACTCACATTTGAGGATGGCGACATGACAACAGTGTGGAAGAACACATTTGGCAGTACAGTTACTGACGAAAATGCGTTGCATGATTTTCTCCGTAAGGAAAGTGGCCGTGCGATACCAAGTGTTGACGACCTTCTTACACCAGCTGTTGTTGACGGTGTTCAGTTTCAGTACGCACGTATGATTGAGCAATTGCAGGACGAGTGGACCCCTCCTACGACGATGAACGTCTATCAAATCGCAGGTGTTGGTATCGAGACACCAACGGGCATCACGTACTTCACAGACAGGGAGTGTGTGTCACGAAACCCACTCAAGTTATTTGAGTGTACACAGTATGAGCCAAAACTTGGGTATCGAATCAATTTTGCCCGTGAGGGTGACGGCACGGTCGTTATGCCAAGCGCTCTTGCTATGAGTGATAGTGTGGAAAATGTTGAGAGGAAGTGGCTTAATTTACGTAGTTACAACGACGACGGGGTACTTGGTCTAGAAAATAGTAATAGAGTACACAAAGATATCTTTGAAGTCGATGATGTAATCAACTTTGTCAAAAATACTATCCAAGCAAGTAGTAGTGTCTCATACAGTTACCTCGGTGATACGGAACCACAGCTTTCCGCAGAGAATCGATTGATATACTACCTCCACTCACCACTCGATATGTTCGTCACGACGCAAGAGGGAATAGTGAGCAGTACTACAAATACCATCCGCGGGGCAACATACCGCAGGTATGGCGAAATACAATACATATCACTCCCAAAGAGTAGTGGCGCATCGCAAGTGCTTACTTTGAACGGACAATCAGAAGGATCATTCACACTTGAAGTCGAGGAGTGGGGAAGTGGTGTAATGTCTGAACGACATACGTATTCAGGTATTCCATCTGATACGAGTACAAAAGTAATTATGACGGTGCCAGATGAGACTCCTGTGGAAGACGCGGTACTTGAGGTTGATTATGACGGCGATGGGGCGCAAGATACTGTATATGACACCGAAGGAGAGATAGCCACAGTCGTCACCTATGACACCCTCACAGAAGCAATACGAACACTTTCGCTTAAATCAGTATTCAAAAAACCACTTCTCGTTATGGCGAAGGTGGCAGAGAAAGCTCATCAAAAATCACTCAAGCGGGGCAAATACAAGAAACACGAGATGATCGCATTGTATGTACTTAGAAAGCAGATTGAGCTGTATGAGAGACGAGGACTTATATCAAAGACAGAGGGGCAAAATATAGTTGCTATTATTGATACATTAAGTAAGAAATAAAAGTATGAAATTACAAAGAACACTATTCGTGGCCACTCTAGTCATCTTGCTCGTGTTTATTGCAGAATATCTGAGTCTTGACTCTTTTTGTATTTCCTCATCTTGCAATAATGCATACGACAGTATTTTGCTCGGGTGGTTTCTTATGAGTGCCATGACTATAGCAATGACGCTACTTTTATTGCGTTTCCAAGCAAAAGTCGTTGATGCTTGGTGGAAATTCGCTCGTATCGCTATTCCACTCATCTTAATCATCTCAACTATCATCAATCTTGGGTTCCACCATAACCCAGGTGGGTTCATGAACATGGACGATATGTTCGATATTCCTGCACATATACTCATGTACACGATCTTTGTAGTGGGTTCAGTTGTCCAAATAGTGCGCGGACTCAGGTCTTCGTGATTTAGAACAATCTTATAGAAGATACTTTATCGAAATGACTGTTCCTGTTTTTAATAAAGTGATCGTATACATACATTTTGTGTTTCTTCATGTATTTGTAGCGTGGATATCATTTTGGGAGATGGGGGGAAGACACGAATTTTGTTTTGGCAGTGATGCTGTTTTGAAGGAGACAACATGTACGACGCTTAATAGTGGAGAGTTTTATATCAG
>JANLIJ010000190.1 GCA_024653575.1 Candidatus Kaiserbacteria bacterium | reverse complement strand
ATTTTGCTTTGCAATGACCGTGATTGTGTAGATATCTAAGGTTTTTGTAAATTCAAATGAGCCTTTGTTTTTTCCCTTCAGTGTTTTTTCGGGAAATCGAAACGCTTTCCATGCAATTTCTTGGGGAAGTTTTCGACTCTGCAACCTCTCAAGTGCGTGCGTGGTCCAAAACGCACCACCAAATGTCCGACTGTATTTCATACGCACATTGTATCAAATTTGAGAGTGGCATTGCTTTCCAATTCGGCTCTTTATCGCTGGTTTCTTGATATACTTGAAGCATGAAAAACATCTACTTTATGGGAGTCATTATCTTCTTATTCCTGATTGGAATCATGAGCACCATTTTTCAATCGGGTTCAGTCTATGCTGCGGGTACTACATCAAATACAATCTCAATTCCTCTTGATCAAGGTGAGGATGTCATTGTCGAGGTAGATGGCGAAGTCCTGAGTATTCATCAAAGTCCCCGATATGTTGTTGTCAGCGGGACATTTTCTACTGTGAAAGTTGATGGAGGCACCCCTGTTCAGGTACAAAATGTGGCAATTGTGGATCTGCAAACTCGTGTCATATTGAATTGGCTTCCTGCGTTTAATGGAGCCATTTTTGATATTGAATCGTATCAGAACCAGATCTTTATTGCCGGAAATTTTACCCAAGTTGGTACGGCAACACAGCCATTTTTGGCAGTATTTGATTCTAGTACAAAACAGCTGACACAAAAACAGTATCAACTCGATGGGGCAGTCAATACTCTTGAGATGTACGAATCAACACTCATTCTCGGTGGAGAGTTTGAGCACATTGAGGCAATGGAGCGGTTGCATCTGGGTGGAATCTCACTTGAAAAACAGCTCATCACTTCGTGGAATCCTGGGGCAAATGCGAGTGTGAATTCGATTGCACGCGACACAAACACCTTGTATGTCGGCGGAGCATTTACCACAATCGCGGGACAAGCTCGGACGTATTTGGCATCTTTCTATTTACCGAGTGGAATCTTGAGCGAGTGGGCACCAGTTGTTGCAAGTCCTGTGCAAAAGCTGTCTATCAATGAAGGTGCGCTTATCGTAGAACTCGCTTCATCAGATCCGTCACTTGGAGTCGTGCAGGCTACTGTTCC
>JANLIJ010000183.1 GCA_024653575.1 Candidatus Kaiserbacteria bacterium | reverse complement strand
ACAAATCGCGCCCGTGGATACATACTCACCTTACCCGCTTTTATTTTCTCGGTGACGTTTTCTATGATGTTGTGTGTGTTGTCATTCATGATGTTGTGTGTACCCTCTTCTTAAGTTCCTCTCGAGCGCGTTTGAGCCGGACGCCGACTGTCCCTATGGGCACATGGAGCACCTCAGCAATTTCCTCATATGAGAGATTTTCGTAGTAATGGAGAATGATAACCTCACGATATTTTGGAGCTAGTGTATTCAACTGTTCTTCGAGAAGCTCGGTCATCTGGAGCATACCGACCTCCTCCTCAGGGTGCCTCAGTGGCGATATGAGTGTATCAAAGTCAAAAAATTCAAATGAGCGCTTCGATTGTTTCCTGAGCACATTTACAAATGCATTGTGCGCGATGCGATATATCCATGGCGAGAATCGATACTCTCTATTGTATGACTGAATATTTTCGTATGCCCTGAGAAATACGTCCTGAATGACATCCTCAATATCCTCCTCCCGCGCAAGGTACCGTCTGCCATACCGAGTAAGCCGTTCAGCGTACCGTTCCACAATAACCCCAAATACCGACGAATCGCCCGACTGCACCTTGTGCGCGAGCGCTTCGTCAGTCATTTCTGGTTTTTCATCCATCATTTAATAGTACATCACTTTCCAACTGATGATTACCAACGTCCCATACCTCGTTCACTTCCATCACGCATCCCGTTCCCCTTATCTCCACGTACACCACCCTGTCCGAAGCCATTTTCACGCTCGACAATACTTTCAAAGGTATCATCGCTCATAAACTCTGGGTCGTACGGTTCACCAGTTGCTATTTCAATATTGCGATTGAACGCACGGAGATGATTCTCTGAGCCTTTCTGTAAACGCTCGTATACGAACTTCATATCCTCATGGGTCGTCGCGTCAATTTCTTTCTCAAGGTCAGCAATGTCGAGGTCTTCGATGTATGCACCAACACGGTACGCTTCTACAATCGAGCTCTGCCCACGTGCAACAAGATCAGTGTACAGCTTCGCAAGGTCTTGGTTTGCAAAGACACCACGCACGTCATCAGTGACTGGGTCAGTCACGCCATGTGCTGTGAGAAGCGACTTCACTGCGTCTGCATGTTGATCTTCGCTCTGTGCAATATTTGTAAACACCTGTGCACCCCATTTCTCACCGAGTGCTGTGTAGACATCTCGAGCGAGTTTTTCTTCTTCATGCATTTTTATAAGTCCCGCAGTTTCAGCTTCACTGAGTGCGCTCGTGTCAGTGGTGATAGGCGAACGGTGCATAAATTCACCTCCAAACATCCCGCCCTCGTACTGACGGTATCCACCCCCCATGAGCGCTTTTTCTCCCTGCCCCATTCCACCGCGCATTGCACTTCGATATGCCATGTCCTTACCTGCTGAATATGCGTATGCTCCCACTCCTCCGACAAGGACGAGTCCTCCTACAATCCCTACGATGTACTCTTTTTTCATAGTCAAAATTAAAAATTATGAGATACCAGTAGTGGTATCTCATAGTAGTACACGCGAATCTCCACTTTATTTCACTTGTTCCAGAAAGTTTTTTCCAAAAGGTAAATCATTGGGCACCACCCCACGAGCGCTGAGAACATGAGTCCAAAAGCAACGAGAACGGGAAGTACTATGAAGTATGAATACCCAAGGAAATATCCAATGAGTCCAATGGTAATAAATGCTGACGCGAGGAAAAATGCTTGGCGCAAAACACGAAGATTTTTGAGTGCGTTGTTGTTCGATTCTTGTGACATATATTTTATGTATTGTTTACGTTTTTAATTTTATGCTTCCTCCCCGCTTCTAAAATACGCAAGGAGAGTCGGATACACAATAAGCGTGAGCGTCGTCGAGAGCGAAAGTCCAAAGACAATCGCCCACGCGAGTCCTGACCAGACGGGGTCCGATACAATCGTGAGACTTCCCAAGATTGTAGTGAGTGACGTGAGCATAATCGGACGAAAACGAGCGCCTCCTGCCGAGACGAGAGCGTCC
>JANLIJ010000145.1 GCA_024653575.1 Candidatus Kaiserbacteria bacterium | reverse complement strand
TTGTTGCGGTGCAAAATGGTTTTGGACGATATGATACAAAGAGTGGGGTGCTTGAGATGCTCGCAACAGTCGAGCATGAAAACTCAAGTATTCGGTTTAACGATGGTAAATGTGATCCAGCAGGTCGTTTCTGGGCAGGTACCATGGCACAGGATGGTACACCCGATGCGGGAAGTTTGTACTGCCTTGATTATGATTTGATTGTTACCAAAAAATTGGGTGGCATAGGTATTTCAAATGGTATTGGATGGAGTCCCAAAGCCGATAAAATGTATTACATTGATTCACGAAGTCAGAAGGTGGTGGAGTACTCATACGATCTCGCGAGCGGTGCGATTTCTTCCCCACGAACGGTTGTTGAAATAGAGGTAAAAGAGGGTACACCTGATGGCATGTGCGTTGATGCTGAAGGCATGCTCTGGGTAGCGCTCTGGGACGGAGGGAAGGTGATACGCATTAATCCTAAAAATGGTGAACGACTTAGTGAAGTGATGGTTCCAAAGGTACAAAAGGTCACCTCATGTGCATTTGGTGGTAAAGATCTTTCTACGCTTTTTATAACGACTGCTCGGGTGGACCTTAGCCCAGATGAAGAAAGGCGACAACCAGACGCGGGGAGCCTTTTTTCTGTTGTGGTAGGGGTACGGGGGCTTCCAGCAAATGTATTTGAATTAAGGAGATGTGTTCTATGAGTTAACAAGTGTTGCACTTCAAGGTTGGATCTACCAGTAGGTGTTGACACATACATATGTCCATGTTACTATATCGAGCGATTTTGAGAGAATCAAGAATGTAAACGTCTCACATTCTTCCCGCTCTTCGCGGGTCCACTTTGGGGATTATGTTCTTACAGGAGAGCAAAATGCTGAATCGTGCAGGGATTTACGGAGATGAAGGTCTCTGGATTCGGAAGGCTTACAGGGAAGGGATCCTGAAGCGGAGCATAACGGCTGTCCTGCGACCCGGTGATCGCTCAAACCCGAGCGACTATACCCACATTCGGCAGGGAGTGCCAGTGGTCGTTCGTTTCATTGTTGCGCCGGGAGAAGCCAAGGTTGGGCAACCAGGCAATCTGATGCCTGACGATGGTACGACGGTCATTCGGACAAAATGCATTGTGAAGCCAATCAAGGATGTGACCGAGGAAGACCTTCACGGCTGTGCTCCCGACCATGCGACACCGGAGTTGGTACGGTACCACCTCGCGGTAACGTACAACACCGCACTCCCAAGCTGGGACGATGTGGTAACCATTTGGCACTTCGAGTATGCACCGAATGCCATCGAGTAGAGCAATGTTCCAAGTTTGACGAAAAGGCCACTAATGTTTACTGTGGCCTTTTTCTATTTATTTACACATTTTGAGAAGGTGAGTATTTATGTAATTATATATCCCAATGTAATTTTGGAAAATGCGTATGGATATGATTGCTAAAGCAGTGGAGAATCTCCGCAGAGCCATGGTGGAGGCCAACCAATTGATCCTCGAAAAATTGACTGCAGAGGAGCTCAGCTACGGTCACACGAGTGGTCTCGTCGAGAACAAGCGTGAGTTCGTTGATGCCATTGTAGGTAGTAATAGGAGAGATGTATTCAAGATGATTGGGCTTTCTGATCAAATCATCAGAAAGGCAGGAGATACGGCAATTGTTCGTCACAGGTTCAAGGCTGAGGTCATCGTTAATGGAATACCTATGCATCCCGACATTAGAGTTATACAGATTTGGCAACAAAAACAAGGTGAATGGAAACTGCTCGCACGTCAGGCATTTAGGGTTTAGCCCTACTGTGTCTTTTGAAACCTTGAGTCTTGTTTGCTAGTAATATAGTATTGAATTCTAACCATAAAAATCCATATGAATAAAAAGATACTCATTTCTGCGCCCTACATGCACAGAGAAAAAGAGAAAGTGATGAAGATGCTTGAGAACTACTCTTTTGAGGTTGATTGGATTCCCGTTGATGAGCGACTCGAGGAAGAGGATTTGCTACCAGTTATCGGAAAATATGAAGGTATACTGTGTGGAGATGACAGAATCACTGAGAAGGTCATTGATGCTGGAACAAATCTTAAGGTGATTGTAAAGTGGGGTACGGGTATCGATTCAATTGACAAGGTATATGCAGAGTCAAAAGGGATAAAGGTATGCAGGACTCCTAATGCATTTACTGAGCCTGTTGCAGATAGTGCCCTCGGTTTAATGCTTAATGAGGTCCGGGGTATTGCGCGAAATAATACAGTTGTGAAAAGTGGAAAGTGGGATAAACCTCAGGGGTATACGCTCCAAGAAAAAGTTATTGGGATTATTGGTTTTGGCGATACTGGGCAAGCTATTGCAAAACGATTGATTTCATTTGGGCCCAAAGTTCTAGTAAATGATATACGCACCTTTGATGATAGTCTTTTCGGT
>JANLIJ010000138.1 GCA_024653575.1 Candidatus Kaiserbacteria bacterium | reverse complement strand
ACAGCAAGATCACGCCGTCTCTTCTCGTCGGGACAAATGCGTGTTGTACGGTGCATTACAAACTGGCGTTAATTGATAATGGTATTTTAAACTTGGTTTCAACGTTCTAATGCAACGAGTTCATTAAATTTTTCATCCGGCTTGTAGAAGTCGAGCGCCGCTCGTGGACGGTCGTTGAGCTGTCGCTGAACTCTTTTGATTTCTCTTGTAGGAACTTTATCAAACTCAGTACCTTTAGGAAAATACTGGCGGATCAGTCCGTTGGTATTTTCGTTTGTGCCACGTTCCCACGGTGAGCCGGGGTGAGCAAAGTACACCTGTATGCCTGTGTCAATGGTGAACCGTTTGTGTTCGCTCATCTCTTTTCCTTGATCATAGGTGAGTGTCTTTGTGAGTTCTTTTGGAATGGTTTTCATAGCCTTGGCGTATGCTTTTCTGACATCTATCGCACTCTTGTTTCGTCCGAGAGGAACAAGCAGTGTATATCTGGTTGTTCGCTCAACAAGTGTACCAAGAGCCGTGCGTTTATACTTACCCATAATGAGGTCTCCTTCCCAATGTCCGGGAATAATACGATCCTCCACTTCCTTAGGCCTCTCTTCAATGGAGAGCATATCAGCTATTTTTCCTCGTGTTTCCTCAGGTTTCCCCTTTCTTCCACCTTTCTTTCTTCGGTGTTTTCTTTCTTGGCGCAGACAGGAAATGAGTTCCTTTTTTAGGCTTCCTCGAGGAAGAACGTAGACATATTGGTAGATGGCTTCATGAGAGATACGCATAGACATATCTTGAGGATACTCTATCTGTATACGTCTTACGATTTCGCGAGGTGACCAGCATTTCCGAAGACCAAAGAGAATGTATTCTTGAATCTGTGGTTCTTGGAAAAGACGGCGTTTGCCGTATCTACGCGAAGAAGAGGCACGCATAGCTCTTTGTCCGGATGAGAATGCTCGATATCCCGATTTGCCACTGTTGCGGTGTATTTCACGAGAGATGGTGCTCGAATCTCTGTGAAGCCGATGGGCAATGCTCGCTTGCGATTCGTTAATGGCCAATCCTCTGCTTATTTCCTCTCGTTCGTTGTCCGAGAGACGCCTGTACTTTGTCTGTTGCATATGAGACGATCTTATCATCTCATTGCACTAAATCATTGACTCCAAGAATGATATTTCCTTGGAGGGAGAAGCGATTGATCAGCCATTTGGTGTTGAAACATTTCTTTGGTTGCCGACGGAAGATCATTCAGCGCCTGAACAAAAT
>JANLIJ010000217.1 GCA_024653575.1 Candidatus Kaiserbacteria bacterium | reverse complement strand
ACACTTCACATATACGACAATCTGGCGTATACTGTCCTTAAACATGTTCTCCCTTATTAAAGTCACTATAAGACAGTATGGAAACGAAAGAGACACTTTCACGGACAGAGCCCCGCAAAACAATTGTTGAAGACAGCGAGTTTTATAAATATATTTTCAAAAAGACAGAGAAAATTGTCTGTGCAGTCTTTTATATATTGAGGTCAGAGCAGAATGACGGACAAAAAGACATGGTGATAGCTGATGTTGAGGACACGGCATCAGTGCTCCTCGACGTCGCTTTGCAGAGTTTGAATGCCCCTGTCTCTTGTACTGATGTCGAGGCAAGGCGAGTACAGCTTGCGCTCATAGCACTTGAGTCAAACCTTCGAGTTGCGCACGCATCGCGCCTTCTCCGTGAGGGGTATCTTGAGGTATTTCTCCATGAGATTGATTCGGTACAGAGATCACTCCGTAAGTACATAGAGCAGAGCATCTCGTACAACCCATTCGGTGAAACGAATCGTCCTGTAGAACAGATTCGTGAGCGGAGGGTAGTCCAGCCAAGGAAGCAGATGGGGAATGATGATGCTCCACGAATCGAGACGGCTCCAGCGGTTCCACGAAGAGACCGTATTGTCGGTGTAATAAAAGACAAGGGTGAGGCAACAATAAAGGACATTGCCTACGTCGTAACCGACTGTAGTGAAAAGACAATCCAACGTGAGCTTATAGACCTTATAAAGGACAGTGTCATAGTCCGTGACGGTGAGAGAAGGTGGAGCAAATATAGACTTATTTAGACAGTCATCATTACTGGCAGTTTCACCAATGACGCTTAAGAGGTCCTTTCAATGATGCTTGAAGTAAAAGACATACCAAAGACAGAATTGTGCACATTTTACAAGAAATTTGCTTTTTAGACATTGTGTTGTTCTTTGTATGATTTGCGTAAGAAACGCATGTACTGGGCGTCTTTATAGGTAAAGGAGGGTTGTGTTTGGTTGACTTTGTGTCTGTCAAAACGTATGCTTCCTTTGTTATTTCGAGGAGGTAGAGCATGTGTTTATACACATATCCACACCAGAAATAGGATGTAGGAAAACAGTTTCTTCTGTATACTATATCTATCACGCACAGGCGCGACCTTTTTTTTAAAAGGCCTCGAATGTGATTGGTGGTATTTTGTTCATTGAAAGATCTCATATATACATATATATGAGAGTCACGCGAGAATAAGCTCGGTGATTGCATACACCCGTACAGATGTACGGCTTTTGGTGCTTATGTAAAGCACACCTTGTATCACGAGCGATACGAGGTACGGCCTTAAGGAGCCACGTTAGTGGCGGGGAAAGACCGTTCCTCGGAGAGTGAGTGTTCAATTTACTTCAGATTTTCCTTCTCCCATCACGTTTAGTTAAATCAGCATCTCAGTCTATATCCGTAGCTAATTTGTATCTGGTCGGGTGTCGACCCAAAAAAGGCCTCATACAAAATAGTGATATTCGTGAATTATCCTTCGACGGATGATTCGCAAATAAGAATTAATTCTTATTATTAGAATAACAAAAGTTATAAATAGTTTTATTTATGAACATTACAGCAAATACAGTTGCTTCAAAGCTCTTCGTAGCTTTCGTAGCAGCAGCGATGCTCGTTACTCTTGCTACACCTGCAAAGGCTGCAACAGCAACTGAGCTTCAAGCACAAATCGATGCACTCATGGCACAGATCTCTGCTCTTTCAGGCAGTTCATCTGCATCATCTGCATCATGTACGTTCACACGTTCACTTACAGTTGGTTCAGAGGGTTCAGATGTAAAGTGTCTTCAGGATGCTCTTACACCTACATACTTTAATCATGCAGGTGGTTCAACTGGTTACTTCGGTTCAGTTACCGCTTCAGCTGTAGCCGCATGGCAATCAGCAAACGGTGTCTCACCAGCAGTTGGATACTTTGGTCCTGTTTCACAGGCTAAGTTCAACGCGACGGCATCAACAGATGACTCAAGCGATGATTCTTCAGATGACTCAAGCGATGATTCTTCAGATGATTCAGATGATTCATCGTCTTCAGATCTCCAAGGAGAGGCTGACCTCACTACTTTTGACGTTGCAGATGGCGACGATTCAGATGATGTAGAGGAAGGTTCTGAGGGTGTTGAAATCGCGCAGTTCGATGTTGAGTTCAACGACGGTGACGCAATGGTCTCTCGTCTCGATATCGCACTCGTTGGTACAGGTAACACTGAGGCAGACCCATGGGATGTCTTCGGTGATATCTCACTCGAAGTAGACGGTGATGTACTTGCTACTATCGATGCATCCGACAAGGATGAGTACCTCGATGAGGATGCTGGAACACTTCGTTTCACTGGTCTTGATCTCGTAGTGTCAGAGGACGAGGAGATTACAATCTCTGTTGTTGCTGATATTACAAGTTCAGTTGATTCTGCTGGTTCAGCAACATTGGCAGATTGGGATCTTACTGCAGAGTCAGTACGATACATTGATGCTGATGATGTAACTACAACAGACACTGATACTGGTGATCTCGATGTAGACACTACTGATGCAGCTGAATTC
>JANLIJ010000215.1 GCA_024653575.1 Candidatus Kaiserbacteria bacterium | reverse complement strand
GCAGACAGTTTCTCAATCTTAGGTCAAACACTTATCACAGGGATCTCTACCATATCTGGTGATGTGGGTAGTAATAATGTGACTGGTGGTGTCAGTATTACTGCATTAACTACGGGAGATGTGGCTGGCACGATTTTTGCAACTGATTTAGTTGCACCAAGTGAGGGGATTATAGCACCCGCTGTTCAGACTGATGCCAGTGCTGAGTTCAATGTGGGTATACCGGGCCAAGCCTCTAATGCCACTATCGTGGGCAACTTGGATGGACAAAGTTTCACCCCTGGTGTGTATGACCAAGGAGCTCTATTGCTTGCAGGTGGCACTGTTACCCTTGATGGAGCAGGTATCTACATTTTTAGATCGGCCAGCGACCTCACTTCTGCAGGTACCGTTAATTTGATCAACGGGGCGCGAGCGTGTGATGTGTATTGGAGAGTTCAAACTTCGGCGGATATTAACGGAACTGCGTTTGTCGGAACAATTCTTGCAGGAGCGGGTGTCCACTTTGGCGCTGGTGTGACTTTGGATGGTCGTGCATTGGCGGTTGGAGCTGATGTTACATTGGGCGTCGGTGGTACTATCTCAGGACCGTCATGTATTAGTGGCGGGGGCGGTGGAGGAAGCGGTGGTGGTGGAGGTGTCCAGCGACCGAGAATTCATGTTGAGAAGATTGCCACACCAGATGAATTACCAGATGGACCAGGGACTGTCGTATATGACTACGCAGTAACAAACCTCGGAAAAAGTTTAATTCAAAACATCGAGGTTACCGATGACACGTGTTCTTCTGTTGAATTTGTCTCAGGTGATACTGACGATGATGAGAAACTTGATACTGATGAGGAGTGGAACTATGAATGTACTATGAGACTTTCTTTGACCACGACGAACGTTGTTACCACAACAGGTGAAGCATCATCGGGCAGGGAAACAAAAGACACTGACGAAGCAACTGTTGTTGTGGGTATGTCACGCGTACTCGCGCTTCCACTCAGCGGAGTCGCAACAACGACACCGAGGTTTCCAAGTACCGGAGTCTCGCCTCGTGAAGGGAACCCTCTCACTAATGTACTCGTAGTGGCTGGTCTCGGGGCATTGGGATTCTTTGCACTCCGCAAGAGACGCGTCATATAGATAGAAAATGAATTAAGAACCAGACAAACTTTTGCCTGGTTCTTTGAGGTCATAATTTCATAAACTATGCAATTTAAAATCCCCTCGAGCAGAATAGTTGTGTCAATTATTTTCGTGTGCGTGGTTTCTGCATTGGTTCTCATCTCATATCGATATCTTGGTCACGAGGAGTTAATTCAAGCAGAGCCCCAGGCCTCTGTAGTGGACGTCGATGTCGCCATGGCGGAAGAGCAGGCACCCAGAGGGCTTCCCATGCGCATCAAGATTCCAAAAATCAATCTTGATGCGGAGATTGAGTATGTGGGACTGACCCCAAGTGGAGAGATGGATACACCGAAAGACACCAACAATGTCGGATGGTATGAGCTCGGAGTGCGCCCTGGTGAAGAGGGGAGCGCGGTTATTGCGGGGCATTATGGGTGGAGAGACGGGGAGGCCTCAGCATTCGATGAGTTACACAAATTACGTATAGGGGACACGTTCTCTGTTGAGGATGATGCTGGGGTGGTTACTACTTTTGTGGTGCGTGCAAACAGGCGATACAATCCAGAAGACGACGCCACGGACGTATTCACTTCATCAGACGGGAAGTCACATCTCAATCTTATTACCTGTGAGGGGGATTGGAATTCAATTACCGAAGATTATTCAGAGCGACTCGTCGTTTTCGCCGAAAGGGAATAGGTGACAGTACCTTCATTTTTTTGCTACACTTATCCCACAATCACTTGATTGGGAATACCGCTCTTTAAAATCTCGGAAGAGAGTGTTGTGATACGAGAGTAAGGCGTCCCCTTACCACGTACCCAACCATCACCTGCGCTGTGAAATACCGCGATTCAGCGCTTCGCACCCCGTACCCGCCTCCCCTGTGGAGGCGGGTACATTTTTGTTATACTCATAGAACCCCTCTCACATTGAATGACGAACTATCGTGTTCAAAACACGAGCGAGACTGGTCGGCGCAAAACGAAGCATATAGATATATGATGAGTTTGAG
>JANLIJ010000209.1 GCA_024653575.1 Candidatus Kaiserbacteria bacterium | reverse complement strand
AGTGATTAGGTCGCGATACATTCCGGAATGACTGGCAGAAGATATGCCAGCAGATTTCCATCACGTACGATACAGTAGGCCCAAATATTCCAGAAGTATCTATACTGTCTGGATGAAAACTCTCACCTCATCTGCAGTCTATGATGCACATGACCCCGTTGCGTTCCGGGTAAAAGTCATTGAACACGCTCGTGATTATGGGTGGAAAGCAGCGGTGTCTGCCTTTGGGATTGGGAAAAGCACGCTGTATGACTGGAAGAAACGATACCACGCGGGTAGGCAGCATATCCGATTTCTCATCCCACAATCGACCCGACCCAAGACGTTGCGAGCAATGCATACCCATCCCGCTATCTTGGCATTCATCAAAAGCGTCCGCATGGGAGAGCATCCCATGAACAAGTACACGATCAAGCCACTGCTGGATGCATACTGCATACACCTTGGTATTGTTTCTGTGGGAGCAACAACGATTGGAAAACTCATTCACCGGAACCACTGGTTTCAACCGCGGAAAGTAAAACGCTTGGACAAACGAAGGTTTCGAGGCCAAAGACGACGCTATGCACCACGAACAACAATACCCGGACATATCGAAATGGACTCCATTCTGTTGTACATCTTGGGGAAACGATGGCAATTTATGAGCGTCATTGATGTGGCAACGCGATACGGGTATTGCAGCGTGGTAGCAAGTATCTCCAGCATGGAAGCACGTCGGGTGCTTCTCGAATTTCAAGAACGTTTCCCTTATCCGGTCACCACAATGCAAACTGACAATGGAAGCGAGTTCTTAGGCGTGTTCCATGATCGGTGTCTCTCCCACGGGATCACCCATGAGTTTATTTATCCGAGATCACCGAAAATCAATGGGATGGTGGAACGATTCAATCGAACGGTCCAAGAGGAATGTATTGAACGAGCTGACGAGGTTTTCTATGACCCAGAGAGATTCAAGAAAAAACTTGCTGATTATATGACATGGTACAATACCAAACGACCACACATGAGTTTACATCTACAAACACCTATCCAGGTGTTACAACAATTTACCAGCTCCATTCCGGAAAGTATGTGACCAATACAAGGGGTTGTAATACCATACTCGACCTGATAAA
>JANLIJ010000203.1 GCA_024653575.1 Candidatus Kaiserbacteria bacterium | reverse complement strand
TGGCGAGTTCAAGAAACTAATGCAAGGTAATATACTACCTGCATATGAAATCATATAAACGTCTGTCGTTGGCCGAGCGCGAAAAGATCAGCCAGGGATTGTGGAAAGGAGAAACATTCGTAAGTATTGCCACCCGAATCCATCGTCCGGAGTGTACTATTGGCCGAGAAATTCGAAGAAACGTGAAAAAGAAACTACGCTCATACCATGGAGCAAAAGCTCATGAAAGAGCGCAGGAACGTGCAGTCCGCGGGAGGCCCAAAAAGATGGAAACCAACCAGAGGTTGAATATGTACGTGCACGAGAAGCTTCGCATGGAGTGGTCACCTGAAGAGATTGCACAGAGGGTCAAGCTGGAGTACCCTAGAGATATCTCTATGCGCATTTCACACGAGACCATATACCAATACTTGTACTGTCTTCCAAAAGGAGAGCTCAAGAAGGAACTCATGAAAGGTCTCCGGCACGAGAGAAAGATGCGTCAACCACGCATCAACACCCACTTCAAACGTCAGAGAATTCAAGATATCGTGAGTATTTCAGAGCGTCCGAAGGAAACGGAGGGGAGGAGAGTTCCCGGTCATTGGGAAGGCGACCTCATCGTCGGCAAAGGGCACCAGAGCGCCATAGGCACGCTCGTTGAAAGAACAACTCGGCTCACACTTCTCGTTCCCCTTGAAAAGAAAGATGCCTTGAGCGTAAAAGAAGCATTCGAAAAAGCATTCACGCGTATTCCGAAAAAACTCAAGAAGAGTCTCACTTATGACCGAGGGACAGAAATGTCTGCTCACAAACTCTTTACCAAAGAGACGGGTATTCAGGTATACTTTGCAGATCCGTACTCTCCGTGGCAACGAGGGACGAATGAGAATACCAATGGTCTGATACGGCAGTATTTTCCGAAGGGTACCGATTTCTCACTCGTCCCTCTTGCTGCAATTAAAGAAGCGGAGCGGAGGCTGAATGAACGACCACGAAAAACTCTCGGGTTCTTCACCCCCTCGGAGAAGTTCTATGAATTAATTACTCACCAGAAACTTGCGTTAGCAATTTGAATCCGCCTTCCACAAAGTCACTATCTGGTATACTAGCCACATATGGAATCTCGCGAACCATCTTTTATCCATCTTCACACCCACTCCCACTATTCCCTCTTGGACGGTCTGTCAAAAGTTGGAGATATGGTGAAGCTTGCGAAGCATCACGGAATGAACGCCATTGGTCTTACCGACCACGGCAATATGTATGGCGCAATTGAGTTTTACAAAACTTGCAAGAGTAGTGGCATCAAGCCAATAATTGGCGTAGAAGCGTACGTCACTCCCGGTTCGCGACATGACAAACGCCCAGGCATTGAC
>JANLIJ010000198.1 GCA_024653575.1 Candidatus Kaiserbacteria bacterium | reverse complement strand
CGAGGCGTATTCGGTTTATGGCCTAGTTCTCGTCAGCGGTGGCTGTGCTGGAGTAATCATGCGCATAAACGGCATGCAGATTGAGAAGTCGAAAGATTTGCTCAAGCCAAAGGCGATCATTGTCTGGTTGCCCGTGCTTCTTGGCCTCCTTTTCTCCGTCATTTTTACGCTGACCATATTGGGGGGACTCTGGTTGGCGATGACATTTGCAATCATGAATGCGAATCGTCATGACTGGGAGCAAGACCATCTGAAGGACGAGAGAGAGGCCAGTAGGAATTGACCATGTGGTCAAAAATAAGGGGGAAGTTTGTTTCCCCCGCTTTATCAAGGTTTTAACGGAAGTTGAAGGTTTGATAGAGGGTATGACGGGCGATTTCCTTCGGAAATCGCCCGTTTGACGTTTTTCTACCACCTTTAAAGCTATTCCACTACTTTCTATGAAAGAAGTGGGTTTTTTCACCGTCATCGCTTATAATGGTTTCCACATGGTCGCAAAACATACGGCAAATAGGAAAGCAGGCGACGAATCCGGTGGTGGAGGCCACGAGGAGCGTTTTTTGAAAGCGTTTGATGAATACGCGGATGCGTTGTTTCGTCATGCTGTATATAGGCTCTCCGATCGTGAGCGTGCCATTGAGATTGTCCATGACACTTTCACAAAGGTGTGGGGGTACTTGAGGACCGGGCACGATGTTGAGTCGTACAAACCTTTTTTGTATAAAGTACTGAACAACCTCATCATTGATGAGTATCGAAGACGCAAGGAACTCTCACTCGACGCAATACTTTCTGCTGATGGTGTCGATGAGGGAACGTTTCCTGAGCTCTATGCAGGTGGGATTGAGGAAGTCACCTTCTCGCTCGACGCGGAGAAGGCGAGCGAACTCCTTCAAGATTTGCCACTGGTATATCGCGAAGTGCTCACCTTCAGGTTTGTCGATGGACTTGGCCCAAAAGAAATAAGTGAGCTTATCGAAGAATCAGAAAACGTAGTATCGGTTCGCATCCATCGGGGGCTTAAGATACTCAGGGACATGATTCTGAAACGGGAAGAGGAGATACAGAACAAGCGATTGAAACAAACACCATGAAATCATTTGATACTGAAATAAAGAAATACACTGAAAAAACGCACCTGAAAGCGTCTGAACGACGCGAGCTTCGGGAGCGCATTTTTGCGTACATGGAGTATCACCCACTTCCAAAGCAGGCGATGGAGACTATCGAGCTCTCACACGAGGGGCTTCTTTCTGAATCATTTATAACATTTCACTTTAATCCATTCTACGCACGCATAGTGAGTGGTGCACTCGTCCTAGTTCTCATTATTGCGCCATTTGTTGCGGAGCGTTCTGTTCCTGGGGATGTGCTCTATCTCGTGAAGACTGGTGTCAACGAGACCATACAGGGGCAACTCGCAAATTCTCCCTATGAAAAGATTGTTTTTGAGACGAAGCTTATGGAGCGAAGAATTACTGAGGCTCGTGTATTAGCCAATGAAGGGAAGCTTACCGAGGAGGTACGAACACAAATTGCTGAGACCGTGAAAGAGCATACCGACGCCGTTCAGCAAGGGCTTGCAGAAATGCGTGAACAAGATGCCGATGGAGCAGCGCTTGCGCAGATCACCTTCAATTCTTCACTTGAGGTGCAAACCGCAATGATTCAGGCGACAATCAACACCGCTACGGATACTGCGCCGATGGATTCAATTCTCGTCATTGTAAATGATGCACATGAACAGGGTGTCTCTGATCAGGGAGATGATACTCCTTCGTACGAAGGTCTCATTGCACAGGTAGAGCGAGAGACGACTCGAGCATACGAGCTCTTTACTGACGCAAAGGAGTTGGCGACGGAAGAAGAAATTGGCGATATTAATCGACGACTCGATGACATCAATCGAATGACACTTGAAGCGAAGGAACGAAATACGACGAATTCTGAAATGTCTGCGAATGACCTTGCCGTAACACTTGGTCTCATTCAAAAGCTCATTGCGTTCATGACTGATATTGATATTCGAAATACTGTTGACCTTGAAAATCTTGTCCCCGTAATCCTCAGTGATGAAGAACGTGTGAGAATCGTTCAGGAAGAGATGATTGTGCTCAGTACCGTGCTTAAAGATGAAGTGACTGCACGCCTCGATCGTGTTGATGATCTTGCGGTAAAAGAAAAGGTGGAGGGCGGACTCATCACTATTGATGAGTATCTTGTAAAGGCAACAATCGCACTTGAAGCATCCGACATTGCACTTGCAGAGAATGCTGTAAATGAGGCTCGCGCACTCATGACTGACATTGATGTGATGACACAGTATGTGGATGAAATTGTGCCGGTCGTTTCGGGAGAAGATTCTGCTGATGAAGAAGGGGAAGAAGTAACAGACCCGACAGCTGATGGAGAGGGGGGTGTAGGGAATGGGACAACGACACCGGTGGCACTTCCACAAGAATAATTATATTGATGCAACCAAAAACCCCGCGAGCAAGCTCCGGGGTTTTTGGTTGTCATATCAATTATTCACCCCGAAGTTCTTCTTCGAGTATTCCTGCGAGGAATGGCACCATTGCCTTCTTGAACACGTGGCCACGTTCAGCGACATCACCCTGCATATTTTGTACGAGTGAGAATCCTGTTTCCTCTATGATTGTGCGGTCTATGTATGAGAGGGTAAGTGCGCGGAGACTGTGCTCACCTTCCGTCGCCGGGTCACCCTTGGTGACAATGAGCCCAATGACTCCTCGTGACGTGTGTGAAGCAATTGGCCCACCTGAGGCACCCTGCTCTCCTACAGGAGACTCTGATATTGAGAAGAGGTCTGCATAGTTGCTTCCAAACGTGTAGAGCACTCCGACATTTGTCTCTGCGACAACGGGGGCAAGTTTTGCTGATGAACCATACTTGAAGAGGGACTCGGCGGGGTAGCCAGCCGTGATAACTTCTGCGTTCTCAATACTGCGGGGAAGGAGGGCTGTGTCGACGGTAATGGCAGGGAAGCGCGTCGGAAGCGGAGTGCTGTCTGTTGATTTTGAAATGTAGAGAAGTGCATAGTCGCGTTCACCTGTCCCAATAGGAGATTCTTCAGTGATAACCGAAGAGTTGTCAAAAATCCACTGTGGTGAAATATAGAGAAGTTCCGCCTCGTACTTTGGCTCAGCAGGATTACCGGTGCGCACCGTGCACTCCACATCATCAACCACGTCCTTGGCGTCTTTAAGGAGGAGGAATTGTGCAACGTGTGCATTGGTAATAATGACCCCTTTCTGATTGATAAAAAATCCTGTGCCTGTGGTAGTACGAATATACTTCTCTGTTTTATATTGGCAATAAATATTAACTAAGGCTTCCTCCACAACCTCATTGAGCGCACGGCCGTCGGTGACTATTTGGGAAGTTTCGTCTCGTTCACTCGCTATGAGCGCAGCTCGTTGGAATTCAGGATGATTTCGCAAGAAGTTAAACGCGGTAGTGTCTGGAGATTCGTCTCCCTCAATTTTATTGAGGACCTCATTTTCATCAACAACTATTTGTTCCTGTGACTGCAGGGTACTTTCGTCAGGTGAAATGAAAAGTGATTCTATCTGTACTGCGAGCGAGTTCGTAAACGTGAGGTACGCAACAAGAACACTCACAATAACGTGTTGGGCAAGCTCGAGTATCGCCATGATTCCTTGATTGTAGCATGTGTGCATTGTATAAAATTAGGTTGTCCGTGGAATTCTTTAAATACAAGAGAATTATTCAGGGGGTTTAAAGTAATGTGTGGGTATGCTAGAATCACCCAGTACAAATTTGCGGGCGTAGTTTAGTGGTAAAACGACTGCCTTCCAAGCAGTAGTCGAGGTTTCGATTACCTCCGCCCGCACAACACACGAAAAAAGCCCTCTGGGGCTTTTTTCGTGTGTTGAAG
>JANLIJ010000196.1 GCA_024653575.1 Candidatus Kaiserbacteria bacterium | reverse complement strand
CAAAATTAAAACGGTATGATGCCCACGCGAGTGAACATGTGCACGAAAGTATCCTGAATGATTTGAAGGAGGGGAAGCATATTGCACTGGTCTCCGATGCGGGAACGCCGGGGGTGAGTGACCCCGGAGTGTTCCTTGTTGCGAGAGTTCGGAAGGAAGTCCCTGAGACGCGCATCGACGCTATCCCCGGAGCGTCAGCGCTCACCACCGCATTCTCAATCGCCGGCATTGCGGGGAATAGCTTCACATTTCTTGGGTTTGTACCGCAGAAGAAAGGACGTGAGACTTTTTTTAAAAGTCTCACGTCCTATGATGCTCCCGTCATTTTCTACGAATCCCCCCATCGCATCATGAAGACGCTCGGGTCTCTCGTTGAACATCTTGGAACAAACTCAGAGGGATTAAATACTACGGTTAACCATAGTATTACCATTGCGCGGGAACTCACGAAGATGCATGAAGAAGTGGTACAGGGAAGTCCTGAAGAAGTCCTGACCTACTTCACCGAAAATGCTGACCATGTTCGCGGTGAGTTTGTGGTACTTATCTCCGCCCAGGCTTAATTGTGTGAAGATACGGCTATAGTTGTCCACACTTTCGCATGTCGATTACATCTGCGCTATACTAAAGATATGTCAAAAGAGACCCTCGTTTTCATCCTTGGTATTGTTGCCTTCTTTACCCCATTCATAGGTGTTCCCAGTGAATATAAGAAATGGATTCTTATCGTTATTGGTGGATTGCTCATGAGTATTGGGTATGTGCTCAGGCGGGAGGCATTTCTTCAATCTTTTACACACGAGAGCGGAGAGAGGAGAGCAAATGTATTTGTTGAGAGTGCTCAGGTGCAAAGTGGCGAGCGCTTCCACGAGCAGGACATTCAGAAGGTAATATGAAACTCATTACGATTCTTGGAGTTGCGGGAGTGGGTCTTGTCACACTTTCGTATGTGGGGATTCCGCGCCTCATGTCTGTTGAATATGCATCAACATCTTTTGTGGAGACGGAGAGTACCCACACTGCAGG
>JANLIJ010000194.1 GCA_024653575.1 Candidatus Kaiserbacteria bacterium | reverse complement strand
GCAGCCTTTCTGCCACACTTTTTCCCATTTACGGTAGCGGAATCGGGCTGCCACCCGGTAAACCAAGCTGGGACGGCGGTTTGATTTTACGGGCTTTTTGCAATGGGTGTTTCAGGTGGGGCGTCAGCCCTTATCAAGTGTCAAAAGATAGGTATGAAGAAGTTCTAATCAGACAGATAATGGAGGGTTAAATGTCGGGGCTCAAGAAAGACTACCGTGCACATAAGACACTCCGGGCCGGTCCCGGTGGTTGGTACTGTATGTGTTGCAACCCTTATTTGTGTCACCCCCGGAGGATGAGGGTTCGTGCTCGTCGTTTGGCACGACGCGCCACTAAGCAAACTATGGCTCTCCAACAGACGACGCATTGAAGATACGGTAAGTGGTTAATTACTTGTTCGGATATGGCGGAAGCGGAAAAACTTGCACTTGAGGTTTGTTCAATTAAGGAACTCAACTTCTCAAATCGTGAGTATTTTGTATTGGTAGAGTATTTATCAAGGGAAACCAAACAACGGTATCGCTCACTTATGGAGATGACTCAGGTAGAAGTTCTTCGGACTCTTGACTTGAGTCAAAAACCTGCCCACAAATAGCGCAAACTACCCCAAGTGTAAACTTTAATGATCCACACCGGCATTTACGAGAGGTAATACGGGATTTTTCATTATAATCGTCAACAATTTGCTTAACTATTAGCAAATTTATATAGATATTGTCGTTGCTATCTTGACCACTCATTCATCAATATCGTCCCATAGGGACCGTAAACTACACGCCCCACCGCGTATTGGACCGTGGAGGCGCGTTATGGCTTACGTGGAAGTTCCCAGTGAGGATATCATTAATTTCTTGACCAGCAAGGGGTTTACTCCTGTGAATTTGGGATATCCCAAAGAATTGGTGTATGAATTCACCCACAAGGAGAATTCGGCCGTGAAGGTCCGGGTTTTTACTTCTATCTCTGATGGGAGATCAACCGTTCGCAAACGGGGGAAGGATTCCATCAAGATTTGCACTGTAATGACGAACGGTGACAAGACCTTCGGGATCGGTAAATTCCCCCGAGTCCATCGTACCGGTTCCACAGAAAAAGTTCTGGTCCGTATGCTACAAAGAATGCGGGCCGCATATCAGCGGGGGACCGACTGGCTCCGTGAACAAACAATCAAAAACGTTATGTTGACATAAGGATACATATGGCGATTCGTGAATTTCTTCCACAATTGACTCTCACCGCTTCTGTCAAAGAAAACTCTGCGGGCGGAGAAACTCTATCATTCATTATTCCGATGGGAGCTGTACAGATCATCTGTATTGCGAACATTCCGGGGGAGGGTGAGCGGGAGGCGCCCGCGTACGTCAAGTTCAAAATTGATACGCGTGATACCCAAGCCCTGCTGAACAACCGGCAGGAGAGAAATGCCAACCGTCGACCCCGTTACGACAACGATGCAGGCCCCCGTCGCGGGACCCCCATCGAGGACGGGGGTAACGGTGATGGGTACGACAACGGTTGAAAACCTGGATTGATAACCTCAGGTGTCCGATCAGAAGATCGCGACGCCTGAGCTGTATCCAGGTCGGAGGTGAGTGGTGAAGATTACTGACTCTGAAAAAATCTCGGACATTCTCACACAATTGGCAAAAGTCAAAAGACTGAAGTTCGCAAAAAAACACGCTTTCTGGGTTACTACGTCTCACGTCGGTTACATTGATGATTTTACTCATGTCCTCAATGCGAAGTACGGTCCCTTCCTGGACATGGTTCGTGGAATAGCGAGGGCGTCGTGCACATCTATGTATTTCCTTGAAACTGAGGATGAGGTGATTCAGAAACTGAATAACATAGGACTTCCCAAGAAAGGAAAGACTGCCGATTGTGTGATCGTCAGGATGGTCCTCTCACGTCTTCTCAAACTTCATAAGTCCATAAATATGGCTGAAGCCAGGATCAAGAAGTATCCTACATCGCTCCCTTCTGGGAACAACCCCGTTCCGGTTTTG
>JANLIJ010000168.1 GCA_024653575.1 Candidatus Kaiserbacteria bacterium | reverse complement strand
GATCTGTAGCCAATAGGCTATACAGATTTTCAACAGTTCCGCCCAGCTTCTCGAGACAGAAAGTCAGCTGGCCGATGATTTCTTCGATCTTTCCGCGGTCGCGACGCAACTTCTTCAAACTATCGTCCGTCCTTTGATGAAGCCTAAAGTTTTCCAAAACCGGATTTTTTCTCAAGGTACACCTCCGTCTTGCGAATTCACCTTTGAAGCCGAACACCTGATAATGAACACATGGCAAAAAAATACGAGCATTTGTCGGATAGTGAGCGCAGAAGAATTGAGCGGTTAAAAACAAGCGGATGGAGTGTCCGAAGTATCGCCAGAGCGCTTGGTCGTGGCATCGGAACCATCTCAGAGGAGATTCAACGAAACAAGGTCAAAGGCGCATACGATGCCAGAAAGGCCGGACACAAGGCTCGTGTTCGCAGGCAATACAGCAAACAGCAGTGTCTGAAAGTGACGAGCAATCGTGAGTTGCAGATTTATGTTGAAGAGAAACTCAAAGAGGAGTGGTCGCCAGAGCTCATCGCCGGACGCATACGAAATATTGACCGTCATCTGCCGCGAGTATCAGCCAAAGCAATATACGCTTTCGTATACTCGGTGCACGGACGTCCATTTGAGCAATTCTTGTATTCAAACATGGTGCATGGGAAAGGAGGACCCAAGAGAGGAAGCTCGACGGTCATGGACGGACGTACGAGTATCGAGAAGCGTCCCAAGCGAGTCGAGAAAAGGGCGCAGTTCGGTCATTTTGAAGGAGATTTCATCGAGAGTGGCAAGGACGGTACTGGATCGTTTCTCGTACTCGCAGAACGCAAGACCCGGTACCCATTCATCAGGTACTGCCTTGACCGAAGCACTGCCGCAGTGAACGAAATGATATTCAATCTGCTTCGAAACATACCGCTTGAGAGTCTGACCCTCGACAACGATCTGTCATTTCAGAAACACAAGGCACTTTCTGCACTCATCGATGCAATGGTGTTCTTCTGCCATCCGTACACCTCAAGCGAGAAAGGAACCGTGGAGAACAGAAACCGCGCCATACGACGAACCGTACCGAAGAAAACCGACTTGTCACAAGTATCGGAAGAAACTATTCGTATGATTGAAACGAAACTAAGGAATCGACCAATGAAGTGCCTCAACTTTCGAACACCCCAGGAGGCATGGGATGCGGAGATGAAAAAAGTCGAACAAAAAGAAAAATCCGCCATACATGCGGTATCATTGAGAGTATTAAAAGCTAATCTGGAGTGTTCGGCTTGAGGGGTGCATGTGGGCTGGCTCAAGCGCTAGTACTATAAATAATTCAACACATCATGTCAATATCTTCTGATATGCCAGTAACTATGTTGTAATAAACGGAATGAAA
>JANLIJ010000162.1 GCA_024653575.1 Candidatus Kaiserbacteria bacterium | reverse complement strand
CGAGTGCTTCACATCCCCTTACTTGAATTGCTGTACACCGCTGTACAATTTTTGATCGTATCGTGAACTTCATTGAAGAGGTAAACCGAAGCTTACCTTTGTGAGAATTTTTAGGTGGGACAAAGTGGATTCGAACCACTGACCTCCAGATTAAGATCTGGCACTCTAACCTAGTTGCTTGCACAACCGCTGAGCTATTGCCCCCCTAAAAACTCTCAAACGAACTTCCTCAATGAAGTTCACGATACTTTGAGTGTGCGTATCCGAGATACATACTCAGATACGACTTGTTTGTGTTTGTGTATACAGAGGACGAAAAGACCCGCACAATGTGCAATTGTCTTTACTCTGTATACACTTACCTGCGTTCGTAATTTCTTTCGAAACTACGAACGTACCTATGTGCGTCGAACACATAGGATTTTTCGAAACGAGACCTTATCAATCTCGTCTCTAGAATATGCAATTGTCAAAAATCGCATGTTTCTCTGAATACCTTTTCCGAAGTCCATCCCTGAACTTTTTGACTAAAAAAACCGCGCTTGGCGGTAAGAACTCGCAAGGCGATTTCTTTCCGCTTACTTAGTTTCTCTAGTGGTATTCATAAACACGTAGGCGCCATTATATATGAAACGGTTTAAGAGTCAAGCGATTTGTGGGGGGAAATGATTATGGCACTTCCCTATGCCCAGAAAGCCTTCCGAACACCAGAAAGTCGTTTAAAAAACATGCCAATTTCGGCGTGTTTTTCTTCTACAAAACACCGAGGCCGTTCCTCCAGGAACCCCTTGTGGGTGACGGGGAGGTGCAGCCTCGGTGTTTCTTTTCTAGACTTTCTAAACTACGGCCGAGCGAGTTCGTTCCGGATTCCTATCTTATCTATAAGCACAATGTATGGGTAGTCGAACACGTCACGGGCAAGCTTGTCATTCATTCCCACACGATAGAGTAAGTCTGCTGAAGTAAATGTTGCAAATCGAATCTCAATACCAATCTCTGCTTCGAGTGCGCGCACTGCAACTTCAATCTTTGCATCGTTGAGTTTCTTTGAAGCAATGAGAAGGTCGAGCCGTCTATCAAATTCCCTCGTGAA
>JANLIJ010000119.1 GCA_024653575.1 Candidatus Kaiserbacteria bacterium | reverse complement strand
GGGCAGACAGTGACAATCGATGGCGTAGATTATGTGCTCACTCCGAAGGAGTGAGCTCTGTGCAAAACCATACTTCTTGTGGTAAGATCTAGATCATGGATAAAGATAAAAATCATTCAAAATGTGGTTGTTGTGACAAGAAAGTAAATCCATACAACAATCACCTGGAACTTGATAACAAAGAGCCTGATCAGTTTGTTTTTGTGACCGACGGCGATGTTGAGGATGGAGAATCTGAGGAAGACTGCCGTGACAAAGACAGAATTTGTGCATTTACTGGTGAGTACATTTTCACCGAAAGCTGCCAGGTCGTTGATCCACCTTGGTCGGTTTCTGACGAAGAAAACCTCGACGATCTACAAGATGCTGTTCAGAACATGTTAAACAAAATTGAAGAGATGCGCACGAAGCGCGAGGCGGCAAGGTGTGAATCACAGATTCGCATCAAATGTCAATTGGTCAAATTGATTGGCGCCGCGTCCGAGTTGGCGGTCAAACACGAATGGGAATATGATGACGCGAAAGATTTGTTTTTGGATTCCTTGAATGAAAAGTACGAAGTCCAAGGTTGACTTTGACACGTTAGTAGTGTAAATTCCTTTAAAAAGTGGTAAGATCGGATCATGGATAAAGATACGAGTTTGGAGATTACCCTAGCGGTCAACAAGATCAACGACGTTTTGTGGGCTGATTCAAGAGTTCGAGTGAAAGAGAGTCAGTTGTTGACAGCCCTTTCAACTGACGTCAGGTTGAACGGTGGGTGTGTTCCCACGGATGAAGAAATTGACGCCCTTGTGATGGGTGACGATGATGGTGATATTCCGCCGGATTTGAAGCGTCAGTTTCCTCGAACAAATCAGGTACTTGCGGCACAGTTTTGATTGTGTAATCAACCCACGCGAGTGGTAGAATAAGATTAAAAAAGAAACAAAATGGAAAGCACACTGGCCGTAAACCAGTCGCCTTTGGGCTTGGGGGTTCGAATCCCTCCACATCCACCAGATGTAATCAACACCAAAACCTGGTAGAATTAAATCATGAAGTCGGACAGTTCCAACGGAAAGGAGAAAATATGAAATTTATTGAGCAATGGCTTGCTGGGAAGATTTCTACAAAGCATCTTCATTTTGAATTGACCGATGGGTTCACTCATTTGCAGGAATTGAGTGACGGTTATTTTGCAGAGCTTGAGGCCCGTTACGGGTACTAAGCGATCCAAAATCGCGACGCCTGCGATCGTTTGCTCCCTTCGACCACTGGCTAAGTCACTGGCCTTTCACGCCGGAGAAGCGGGATCGATACCCGCAGGGAGTGCCAAACGTGATTCGCCTTCTTAGCTCAGTTGGTAGAGCAGGTGTTTTGTAAACACCAGGTCTTCGGTTCGAATCCGGAAGTTGGCTCTGATAAGTGATGCAAACCACATTCATTTATGGTAAGATCGGATCATGAGTAAAGACAAGGATACCTGGCAGAACACAAAGGGGTAGTCATCGTGGAAATTCAAGAAGCATTGCTCCGTAAACAATTTGAAATTGGCGACCTCAAAGCCGAGTTGCGTATGGCGAATGCCGAGTGTCGACGTCTTGAGACTCAGGTTGACACCTGGAAGCGACGATGGGCCCACCAGCACCTCACCACCCTCAAGTGGATGGATGCCTTCTCCATGTATAAAGGCTTCATCAAGACCCTCACGGGAGCATGTGATTCTGGTGCCTTAAAGGTGTAAACCGGGTCATTATGTGGTAATATTATGATTATGATGGACGACAGGCGAGATGATGGGTGGCTCCTTTTTGAGCATGATGATTTTCAGCGGGGTGCAAACTTCTCGATCCCTTGCAAGGATATCAACATCGTCCCCGAAGATGATGGGGTATGCATTACCGTGTCCGTGGGCGGCACGGCATGGAATGCGCAGGAAACACAGTGTTACATTCCTTTTGATGTACTGATTTCGGTGCTTACCCAGGCGGGTTACACCGTGATGTAAACAACCTATAAACCTGGTAAGATCTAGATCATGGTAAAAATGAATGAAAGAAACAAGGTAATCCAAACCAATGCTGGTGTCTGTTACGAGTACACAATGCGTAATCTTCAAAGGCCTCGCAATCGTGATATCACCTTGCGGATTTTGGACCTGGTTGGAAAGTTGAACGCTTCGGTTCGTTGT
>JANLIJ010000118.1 GCA_024653575.1 Candidatus Kaiserbacteria bacterium | reverse complement strand
GGGCAGACAGTGACAATCGATGGCGTAGATTATGTGCTCACTCCGAAGGAGTGAGCTCTGTGCAAAACCATACTTCTTGTGGTAAGATCTAGATCATGGTAGCCAAGAAGAACGTGGTTGGTTCTTTGCCTGAGTATTCTAGCGTGGAGGCCTTCGTGGAGTTTCTTATCGATGACGAACGTGAGGAATTCACTGCCGTGGATCTTCAAACTCTCAGTTTTGAATTGCGCACAAGCATTGTCACATTGCGTGTTGCATTGGAAAATTACGGCCTGAAATTGGCCGTGCGCGGTACTACGAGTCTTCCACGGGGCTTCAATGCGAATTCACACGATCGGTGGTACGGTCCAGGTGCCTGCAAGTCTCACGGTGGCTCGGGTCACGAGCAGATTGCAGGTTTTGCAGGGCGGCGCGGTTAGTCCGTGCAATTGGTACTTTCTTAAATTAAGATCTGATCATGAAGACGGGTTCCTACGTTCAGACTTCGTACCTTGAAGAAGTGTATGATCCAAAACGTTTCAAACCAATGGTGAATCGCGTTATCCGGCGATTGAGGCAAGTGGGCCAGTTTGATGCAATCGCGTTCAGAGGCTCTTCTGGCGCCGCTGTAGCCTACCCAGTCGCATTCCGTTTAGGGTGTGGTCTGCTCCACGTTAGGAAAGATATGGGTCATACTGGCGAGCGGGTTGAGGGAGTTTTGCCGATCAAAAAATATGTCATCATTGATGACTTTATCGATACGGGTAGTACGATAAAGGAGATTGTTGAGGAAATCGACGCTGCTCATCGAATGTGGACTCGGAGAATGTGTCCCAAGCGCCCTTACGCTGCCAAGGCAATTGCGATTCTTTTGTATTCAAGCGATGAGGGACACAAGTATGAAACCAAAAATATCACCCGGAAGTTTACCAAAGAGTTGACACCAATTTTTGGATGTCGCACCTGGCGTGTACCGGTATATGACTGTAGTACATATGAACGTTGATCATCATTGAACCCAAGAAAATTGTGTAAAATCATCATTTCCGTGGTAAGATCTAGATCATGATGGAGCCAAAAATGAACGATGTAGCGTTTCCGGTGGTTGTTACTGAGATGAATGGTGCGTGGTCTGCCAAGACCTCTCACGGTGAGCTACTTTTGAATCGAATGACCAAGGTCGATGCCATCAGTGATGGCCAGACGGTTTTCAATTGGTTGATTACCATGAGTCTCAAGGACATCATCGACAAATGCACGCCGGTGCAAACCAACTAAAAATGTGGTAAGATTTGGTCACGGTAGACAAGAAACAAGCGGTGCGCGAGTGGGTTCTCGAAAGTGGCTTCCGTTGGATGGAAGATGGTGAATTCGACGAGGACGAGGCATTCTCGAACGCATGTCGAGTGTTTGATCTCGATGAGTGCGATGATGCAATCTGTGATGAGTTCTTCCCGATTATCTCGGGTTACGGAACGTATCACTCGTAATCCTGGTACAAACTGTCCGAAAACCTGGTAAGATCTAGATCATGAACAAAGTAAATCAGACCATTGAGTACATTGTCAAGGTGTCTCCTAATGGTGCCCAGCATTGGTACTTCAATGGAAAGCTCCACCGTGAAGATGACCCGGCCATTGTCTCTGACAGGACCCAGCATTGGTACCTCAATGGAAAGCTCCACCGTGAAGACGGCCCGGCCATTGAGTGGCGTGACGGTACACAGCAATGGTACCTCAACGGAAACTTCCACAGGGAAGATGGCCCGGCCATTGTCTACTCTGGCGGTGCACAGCATTGGTACCTCAATGGAAACCTCCACAGGGAAGATGGCCCTGCTGTTGTGCGGCCCGACGGGACCCAGCAATGGTACCTCAATGGAAAGTCTCTCTCAGAGGCAGAGCACAAAGCACAGACACAACCGAAGAAGCTGTCTCCTTGCGCTGGGCAGACTGCCCAGCGCTGT
>JANLIJ010000134.1 GCA_024653575.1 Candidatus Kaiserbacteria bacterium | reverse complement strand
CATGATGAGTTCCCGTTGTTCAGGAGGCGCATCCTTGAGCTGTCGCTCGAGGAGCTTTTTCATCATGAAATTCTTTACATTTCCAAACATATGATAGTTGTTAGATATTAGTCTTTAGCTGGTAGCTATAGTTGAATTAAATAAATGATTGTTGTACTATCAGTCCTCACCTAGCTCCCCCTCGCATGGTTGGTAGGTGATTGGGACGCGCTCCGCAAGGTTCGCGTCCCGTTTTTTTATGCCTGCACGAGTATTGTAACCTGATTGTTGCTAATCTCACACATACCTTTACCAATTTCAAAAGTCTTAGTGTCATCAGCTGTTCGTACGGTGATAGTTCCCTTACGTAGAAGAGTAATGAGTGCTTCATGGTGAGCAAGAACGGTGAGCTGACCTTTTTCTCCGGGAAGCGTCACTGAGTGAGCCTCACCATTAAAAAGCTGTTCGTCAACGCGGGATATGGTGAGTGTGAATGTTGGATAAGTGGTCATTGTATTTTTTGATATTTATTTCAAATTGTATCTTCTCTCGTCTGATTTGTTTTTTTGTGAAAACAAATCAGACGGACCAGAAATGATAGTCGCTTCGCTCGTTCATTTCTAGGCCACCACTTCGTCGATACCGCCCTTCATATAGAAGTTTTGCTCAGGTTTATCGTCATGCTTTCCTTCAAGGATTTCCTTGAATCCACGGATGGTCTCCTTGAGTGATACGTATGCTCCTGGTGTGCCAGTAAATACCTCTCCCACGAAGAATGGCTGTGAGAGGAAGCGCTGGATCTTTCGAGCACGATATACAGTCTGCTTGTCTTCATCTGAAAGCTCCTCAATACCGAGAATGGCGATAATGTCCTGAAGATCCTTGTATCGCTGAAGCACCTGCTTTACGCCTTGAGCCACGTCATAGTGCTCGCGTCCAACGACGTATGGGTCGAGCGCCGATGAGTTACTTTCGAGTGGGTCAATTGCTGGGTAAATACCGAGTGATGCGAGTGCACGTGAGAGCACTACCTTTGAGTCGAGGTGGGAGAAGGTTGTTGCTGGTGCTGGGTCGGTGAGGTCGTCTGCTGGCACATAGATGGCCTGTACCGAGGTAATAGAACCCTTGGTCGTTGAGGTGATGCGCTCTTGCATCTGTCCCATTTCCTCGGCAAGTGTTGGCTGATAACCCACCGCTGATGACACACGTCCAAGGAGTGATGACACCTCCTGTCCTGCCTGAGTAAATCGGAACACGTTGTCCATAAAGAAGAGCACGTCCTTTCCTCCTTCATCACGGAAGTATTCAGCCATGGTGAGTCCGGTGAGACCAATACGTGCACGAGCACCCGGTACCTCATTCATCTGTCCAAAGACAAGTGCGGTCTTTGCGAGTACTCCAGACTCCTTCATTTCGTGATAGAGGTCGTTTCCCTCACGCACACGCTCTCCAACTCCTGCGAATACTGAATATCCACCGTGCTCTGTCGCTACGTTGCGGATGAGCTCCTGAATGAGCACTGTTTTTCCCACTCCAGCTCCTCCGAAGAGACCAACCTTTCCTCCCTTGATGAATGGTGCAAGAAGGTCAACAGACTTGATTCCTGTTTCAAAAACTTCAGTCTTTGTTGATTGCTCAGTAAAATGTGGAGCCTTGCGGTGAATTGGAAGTGTCGGCGCATCTTTGATTTCACCAAGTCCATCAAGAGTCTCTCCGAGGACATTCATGAGACGGCCAAGTGCCTTTTCACCGACAGGTACCGTGATAGGTGCACCTGTGTTCTTGACCGCAAGGCCTCGAGTGAGGCCTGCTGTGTCCTGCATAGCAATAGTTCGTACTCGACTACCACCGAGGTGTTGTGCAACCTCGAGTGTGAGCACACGACCATCCTCATGAGTCACCTCAAGTGCATGGCTCAGCATTGGAATATCATC
>JANLIJ010000130.1 GCA_024653575.1 Candidatus Kaiserbacteria bacterium | reverse complement strand
CGCGCAATACAGTCGTTCCTTTCCCGTATAAGTTACCTGAACATTTGGAAAGATTTTGGAAATCCAGCTATTTGCTCTCATAAACCGATCATGTATATGGTGTCTTTCAAATATGGTCTTCAGTTGCAGTACTTCGTGAGCGATGTACTCATTCCGCTTCCCGATCGGCATCTGCAGGTTCGAATCCTCAATCATGATATTCCAGCAGAGTTTACGAGCTGTTCTATGACCAATCAGTGATAGAACACGCGTAATTGTCAATAAAATAAGTCGAGTACTCCAGACCGTATTGGTTGTTGTAATAAGAAAAAGATCGATATCAGCGTCGGGATCAGAATGAACCATACTTCGTGATCCAGAAAGACCAATATACTGGATGGATGGTATCCAGCAAAACCACTTTATAGGGAAAAGTTCCTGCGTCTGAGAGAAGAAAGTCTCAGATTTGGATTCAAAAACTTTCTGGACATGTCTCCTAAGTGCCACTCGACCTCCCCATCGAAAAGCTGTTCCCTTCAATACGAGCTCATCAACACATGTTGTCACCTCTGGGACCCCACAGACGACGTGACTGAACAGAGCAAGTTGCTCTAAATTGGGAGGGTACTCAAAAAAATCAAAGTATTTGAGTGTATGCAAGATCGATCGTTCAAGAAGTATAGAAGTACAGTTAGACATGTCCAGTAATTTTTTGCTTCATAACAAGATACAAGAAACGTATCAACCTCAACTGACGTTTCAGCCTCCATGGTTGACTGAGTAAACGATACAACCATTCCATTCCGGCACGTCGCACGAAACGTGGAGCACGTGCCACTTTCCCAAGCGCAAAGTCAAATCCTCCGCCCACACCCATACACACAATCCCTTTCAAATGGGCTCGATGCTGCCAAAACCACTTCTCCTGCCAAGGAGATCCAAACGCTGAAAATATGATTTGCGGCTTGTAGTAGGACACTATAGAGAAAATCGCCGCCTCTTCCTCCTTGTGTGGATGATGAATATCACGAATTCCTTGAAATCCTTTTATGGAAAGGTTTGGGAATTTCTTGTGGTAGCAGATAGCGAGGTTGTCTGCTACATCAGTGCCAGCACCTATGAGCAGTACACGAAGACCCATTTCATTTCCCAATTTGAGTACCTTCTCAAGTAAATCAGCACCAGTGACACGTTCACCAACCTGAATTGACAATATAGAGCCTCCTAGGGCTATTCCTACTCCATCACATAGCTGTATATCCCCTTCTGACAGTATATTCCGATACTCATCATCATCTTGAGCAATGACCATGTTCTCTGGGTTAAGAGACACAATATGGCAAAATACACA
>JANLIJ010000117.1 GCA_024653575.1 Candidatus Kaiserbacteria bacterium | reverse complement strand
CTCATCGGAAAAGTTGCACCAAAGGGTGAGCGCGAACTGACAGCCGAAGAGCGACTGCTTCGTGCAATCTTCGGAGAAAAAGCAAAAGACGTCAAAGATACATCTCTCAAGATGCCATACGGTGATCGAGGAACTGTTGTCGGAATCGATGTTATTGATTCCAAAAAAGATCCAAACGAACTAGAGCCAAGTATTTTGAAGAGAATCCTTGTCCATACATCACAACTTCGAAAAGTAACGGTGGGAGATAAACTTGCAGGACGCCATGGAAACAAAGGTGTTATTGCAAAAATCTTACCTGAGTATGATATGCCGTACCTTGAAGATGGGACACCAGTTGATGTCATCATCTCCCCGCTTTCGATTCTAGCTCGTATGAATCTCGGACAGCTTTTTGAAACAATCCTTGGGTGGATTGCACTGAAAAATAATAATCATATTTCAGTCCCGGTATTTGAGCAAATCAAAGAAGATTATATTTTCAAAGAACTTGCAAAGCTGGGACTCCCTTCGGATGGCAAAATGACACTCTATGATGGAGCAACAGGAAAGCCATTTGAAAGAAAGGTCCTCGTCGGGATTGGATACATCATGAAACTGATTCACATGGTTGAAGACAAATTCCATGCACGATCAGTCGGTCCATACTCTCTTGTCACACAACAACCTTTGGGAGGAAAGTCTCAAATGGGAGGACAGCGTTTTGGAGAGATGGAAGTCTGGGCGCTTGAGGCACATCGAGTACCACACACACTTCAAGAAATGCTGACAATCAAGTCAGACGATGTACGTGGACGACAAAAATCATTTGAAGCGATCATCAAGGGTCTTGATATTCCGCAATCGAATGTACCAGAGTCATTCAATGTTCTTGTCAAGGAATTGAACGCACTCGGATTATCAATTGACTATATTTCCTAAACGATTATGGACGACATGCAAATGCTTGATTTTTCCGGCTTGAGAATCCGACTCGCATCTCCAGAAGACATGCTTGGATGGTCTCACGGTGAAG
>JANLIJ010000114.1 GCA_024653575.1 Candidatus Kaiserbacteria bacterium | reverse complement strand
GGTGCCGTCGTAACCTCTCTTGAATGTCATTTGTTGAACCAACGTAATATGAACCATCTCGGCATCTGAGAATATAAACGCCGTAGGATTCATTTGTTTGGTCGAAGACCATGAGCGGTTGGTTACTGACAAACTTCTGCCCTTCGACAAGCTCAGGGCATTCGACTACCTTTCACAAATTGTACAAGGTAGTCGAATGGTGGGCAGAGAAGGATTCGAACCTTCGAAGGCGTAAGCCAAGAGATTTACAGTCTCTCCTCGTTGACCGCTTGAGTATCTGCCCGTGGAGCCACAGTCGGGAATCGAACCCGAGACCTCATCCTTACCATGAATCTGGTAGAGGTCTTTCCCCACTTTTACGTTGGAAACTCAGGCAAAAATGCTATTTTGTTCACCGAAACCTGTGTGCTGATGATGACCTGTTTAGCACCATCGAATACCTAGCTCAGAAGGCTCAAAAAAACACTGCCTTAGGTACTATTACGAGTTAATACATACCTCAGTGTGTCAACATTTTGCCAAGTTCACCTCAGATTGTCAATGTCCAATTTGCAGATGTCATCTCGTAATTCTTCCACACCCAAAGACCTTAGGTATCTTTCGGTCATACGAAGGTCAGTGTGCCCCATGAGCTTCTGAACACTAAAGGATTATAATGGTCTGGGAAATCTAGACAGGTATAATGGGGCAACTACCCCCCTCATCTGTCTATGAAAAAAGTATTCACACCTGAACAAAAAGCCGATGTAGCCATTGCCGCAATCAAGGGCGTTCAGTCTACGACTCAAATCAGTTCAACGTTTGAGGTGCACCCAACCCAAGTGGGTCTTTGGAAAAAACAGGCACTGCGTGGACTCAGCGAAGTGTTCTCAGACAAGCGACGTAAAGCACAGGACGACCACGAAGCTCTCGTCGCACAGCTCTACCAGACCATCGGTCAGCGCGACATGGAGCTCGCGTGGTTAAAAAAAAATCTCAAGCGGTTTGAGTCTCCAGGATAGACGGTCGTTCATTGAGATGGATCACCCGTCCTTGTCCATCGTCCGTCAGACACAACTCGTTGGTGTTTCCAAAAGCGGTTTGTATTACGAGCCGGTGGTGAGTGCACAGGATGTCCTCGTCATGAACGCCCTCGATGAAATTTATACGGCCTGTCCGTTCTACGGCTCCAGACGCATGAAGGTTGAACTGGAACGGACACAGAAGATCTACATCTGCCGCGACCATGTCCGACGCCTCATGGCAGAAATGGGTTTAGAGGCTATTTACCCAAAGAAACGAACGGGAAGTGAACCAAACCAGCTCCACAAAAAATACCCGTATCTCTTAAAAAACTTACCCATTACTCACCCTAATCAGGTCTGGGGCACCGATATCACCTACATCCGTCTGGCTAAAGGATTTTGTTACCTCGTCGCCCTCATCGACTGGTACAGTCGATATGTGATTGCTTGGCAGTTGTCCGACACGTTGCACATGGATTTCTGTCTTGAGAACTTGAACCGAGCACTCACGCAGGCGACACCGGCCATCCACAATTCAGACCAAGGCAGTCACTTCACGAGTCCGAATTACACAGACATCCTGACCAAAGGCGGGATTCAAATCAGCATGGATGGGCGTGGACGGTGTATGGACAATATCTTCACCGAACGCCTGTGGCGTACCGTTAAATACGAAGACATCTACATCAAATCCTACGCCACCCTCGACGATGCTCGGGAAGGCCTTAATCTCTACTTTCCGTTCTATAACAAAAAACGACCTCATCAGTCGTTGAACTACCAGACACCGGAAGAGCTGTACCATGGCGGTTAACCCACCAAAAACGACCGCCAGCTCACCATCTAATACCAGTCTAAAAACTGTCTAGACAAACCCGACCACCTTAACCTACATACGTCTGTTAGAAGGGTTCTGCTACCTATGCGCAATCATTGACTGG
>JANLIJ010000112.1 GCA_024653575.1 Candidatus Kaiserbacteria bacterium | reverse complement strand
CACATACCCTATAAGCTCCCATTGGAGCTTATAGGGTATGTGCTTTAATCATTGCTACTTCCATTAAAAAAGCCCTCACAGAAATCTCTGAGAGGGCTTTTGTAATATTTATTTTTCTACAATCTTCCAATCACCACTCGATATAAGTGTCTCTGCCTTTTTGAACTTCATTGTTTCAGTATCAGTTCCATTTGTTATGGTCACATATTCGTTTCTTCCGACCTTCTCCTCCTTTCGTACTGGTGTATGTGAGAGCTCTTCTTTTACGCGCTGTACCTCAGACGCGCCTCCTGCAAGAGCGATGTGTGATTGCGCCTTCTTAAGTGTCTCTTCTTCCTTTTCAACTGCCTCAATACGAACAGTTGGAATCAACTCAGCAATGCGATGACAGGATGCCTCCTGCATCTCTCTAAAGAGCCGTACAGCCTCTTTCCGGTACTCGATGAGTGGATCCTGTTGCCCATAGGCGCGAAGACCAACACTTGAGCGTGTATGTTGCATCACCTCGAGGTGCTCAACCCACAGCACGTCCTGTACCTGCAGGAGCAATTTACGGAGTATCTCATACCAAACATCCTCACCAAGTTCTACAATACGTTCATCAATTCTCGTCGAAACTTCTGGAATAAAATCAACAATCTCTTTTACAATCTCCTTCACATCCTCCTTGTCTCCGAGCAAAAGCTTTCTACGTTTTGCATACATGATGTGTCGCTGTTGGTTGAGCACATCATCATATGCAAGCACGTGCTTACGAGAGTCAAAATGGAAGCCTTCAATCTTTTTTTGCGCAGACTCGAGTGAATGTGTAATGACACTATTCTCAATCGGCTGATCCTCAGGAATACCAAATCGCCCCATCATGCCTTTCACCGTATCCCCAGCAAAAACACGCATGAGTGCATCATCCATTGAAACGAAGAACTGTGTCTCACCAAAATCTCCCTGACGCCCTGAGCGTCCTCTGAGCTGATTATCAATACGCCGTGCCTCGTGACGCTCGGTACCGAGGACAAAGAGTCCGCCGAGTTCTCGCACTTCTGTCGCTTCGGCTTCTGTTGCAGAAGCACCACCGAGCTTAATGTCGACTCCACGACCTGCCATGTTGGTTGCAAGGGTCACCTTGCCCTTTTTACCTGCTTCAGCAATGATTTCCCCCTCACGTTCATGATTCTTTGCGTTGAGCATTTCATGGGCAATGCCCGCTTTCGTGAGCTCCGCACCAAGGAATTCATTCTTATCTATAGATGCAGTACCAATAAGGATTGGCTGACCTTTTGCATGTACCTCGCGCACTTTACGAATGATTGCGGCCACCTTGCCTTTCTCATTTTGAAAAATAAGGTCATTGTGGTCAATGCGCTTCACCGGCCGGTGCGTCGGTACGGGAATAACATCAAGCTTGTACACTGAATAAAATTCCTCCTGAGAGGTAAGCGCCGTTCCGGTCATACCAGAAAGCTTCTCATACATCCTAAAATAGTTTTGGAATGTTATTGATGCATAGGTACGTGATTCCTGCTGGATGGTAACACCTTCCTTTGCTTCAACGGCCTGATGCAGACCATCTGACCATCGTCGTCCAGGTTGAAGTCTCCCTGTGAATTCATCGACAATCACCACCTCATTATCCTTTACCACATACTCCTTATCACGCGTGTAGAGCGCTTTTGCGCGCACGGCGGTCTCAAGGTGGTGGACATACTTAATGCCCTTATCGGTATAGATGTTTCCAATACCGAGAATCTTCTCGGCAGTCTCAATGCCGTGGTCGGTGAGCGTTGTGCTCTTTAATTTTTCGTCGATGTCATAGTCAACCTCTGGATTGAGTTCATTGGCAATCTTTGCAAACGTGACATAGAGATTTTCAGAGTCCTGTGCAGGAGCAGAAATAATAAGCGGTGTACGCGCTTCATCAATGAGAATCGAGTCGACCTCGTCGATGATTGCATACGCATGGTCACGCTGTCGCAAATTCTTTGCTTCAAATTCGATATTGTCTCGAAGATAATCAAAACCATATTCGTTATTTGTACCGTAGGTGATATCGGCATCATATGCTTCCTTTCGTGAACATGGTCGAAGAAAATCGTATACAACTTTGTACGAACCACTCGCATCACGCACCGCATCTTTCTCACTGTGTGTAGGGTCATAGAGATATGATCCCGTTTGATTGATAATACCCACCGTACATCCGAGAAGCGCATACACCTGACCCATCCATGCAGCATCGCGACGTGCAAGGTAATCATTCACCGTGATGACGTGCACACCCTTACCAGTGAGTGCATTGAGGTACGCAGGAAGCGTTCCTACAAGCGTCTTACCCTCACCAGTGCGCATCTCGGTAATCTTTCCTCGATGGAGAATGACACCGCCAATGAGCTGTACATCGTAGTGACGTTGACCGAGCGTACGCTTCGCTGACTCACGAACAAGTGCGAAGGCTTCGGGAAGTACATCATCAAGAGACGCACTGTCCTGCACCCTCTTCTTTAATGATTGCGAACGCTCAAGGAGTCCATCATCAGTAAGTGCTTGGATTTCACTTTCAAATCCATTTACAGCGCTAATAATAGGCTTAATTTCCTTAAGCTCTTTCTCGTATGTTGGACCAAAAAATCTATCTAAAAATGACATAAATATTGTGTATTGTGCCTGCTAGCATACCATGAAATTTGCGACACTCCGAACCTATTTTCGCTGTCGGCTTCAGAAACAAAAAGCCACTCTTTCGAGTGGCTTTTTGAATGTAGGGAGACATTCTCCCATTACATTTACTTTCGCTTTGCAGTCTTCTTTGCTACCTTCTTAGTTGCCTTCTTTGCAACTTTCTTCACAACCTTCTTAGTTGCCTTCTTTGCGGTCTTCTTCGCAACTTTCTTCACGACCTTCTTTGCAACTTTCTTTGCAACTTTCTTTTTTGCTGGCATGATTGAAAATTTAAATTTTACTCATTAACGATTCGACCGCATTATTCCCTTTTCAAAGAGCATTGTTCAAAGAGAATGTTTGCTTACATGTAATTATCGTTCATAAAAAAAATTGCACAAGAATTTTTTAAAAAAATATGTGGATAAACTTTTTTCGAAAATATTTTTTTAAAAAATATTTTGTTGTCGTTGCAAAAATTTTTAAAAAAAATTTTTGCAATGCCGTGTTTATGGAATGTTGCAAACCTCTGATTCAATCGTTACACCAAATGTATTTTTTATTTCCAAAATAATTTCTGATGCAAATGCAGAGATGTCATCTGAACTTGCGCCTCCACAATTAATGAGTGACAGCGTGTGCAATGGGGAAATTCCAACGGCATTATTAAAAGTCTTACCCTTAAAATCTGTTTTATTATATTGCGTGCACTCCATGAGAAATGCTGTCGATACTTTCTCTTGTCCACTTAGAAGTGTCCAATGCCACGGAGACAGTTGCTCGCCCTTTTCTGCATAATTTTCCTCTATGATCGCCCTGAGTCGCACAAACTCCTCTTTCTCTAAAATAACGTTCTTAAAAAATGAGCCCGCTGACTGGAGCATGCCAGGGAGCATCCCAATGTTCTTTCGTGCAGAGAGTACTGCACGCCTAACATCGCTTGGGGTCGGCATCGTGATTCCCTCGCTCTCAATAAATCTTTGAATACTTTGTGACGCACTCCGATACACGGTGTTTGCCTGTTGCTCCTTTGTGAGCTTCAGTGTGACACGCACAATAATATATTTACTCCCCTCATCTGTTTTAAAGAAACTATCTCTGTATCCAAAATGGCACTCACTGACTTCTAGCGTACGCTTCTCGCCCGTGATGCTGTGATACGCATCGACTGATACCACAACATCTGACACCGAAGCACCATAGGCATTTATATTTTGAACAGGAGTAGCGCCAACACGCCCCGGTATCCCTGACAAATTTTCTATCCCCCACAAAGCACGCTCCTCTGTCGCAGTCGCAACGACATCATCCCAGAGCTCGCCCGCACACGCGTGCACGTACTCTTCCACGCCACCACGAGCTTCGGAAACTATTCCCTGTATTCCCATCCGCATCACAAGTGCATCTACACCCCCGTCTCCGATAAGCACATTTGACCCTCCCCCAAGCACCACAATTTTTAGCCCCTCAGTGTTGGCCCATTCGATTGCCATAGTGAGCTCTTCCTCTGTGACAATCTCAGCAAAGTATCGTGCACGACCTCCAACGCCGAGTGTCGTGTATTTTGCGAGGTTAATGTTTTCTTTAATATATGACGGCATCATTATATTCCTCAGTATACAGGAAAATTAAATCGGTTACATTTGTACACAAAAGGCCCCGAGGGGCCTTTTGTGTGAATTTTATTTACGCTTCCTTATTATGGCTTCGCGGGAACTTGTGGTGTTTCTGTAATACCAAGATTTGTACTCACGATACTCTTCATGAACTGATCAGCCTGCTCCTTGAAACTTGGAATATCCTCTCCTGCTTTTTTAAGCACCTCAATCGCCGCTCCCGTATCACCTGACTCATTGAGAATGAAGGCGAGACTTGAGCGCTCCTGTGGATCCTGTGGATTTTGTGCTACACGAATCTT
>JANLIJ010000106.1 GCA_024653575.1 Candidatus Kaiserbacteria bacterium | reverse complement strand
GCGCGTCCAAAAGAAGTGCACGACGAGGTCTTTGAGCTTTTCTTTGAACTCGGCGCAACAGATGAACAACTTGATTTCACTACAGTATACGCAATCGGTCGTCAGGGTATCGCAAAGCGTAAGCTTCTAGACGAATCAACAGATCTCACACCACTTTTGGATGTTGTTTTGGAAAAAGTTCCTGCCGTAAAGACTGATATTCGCGCGCCACTTCTCATGCAACCTTTCAACTTGGGTTATGACAACTTTCTCGGACGTCTCGCTATTGGACGCATCTACGAAGGCACAATCCACGCAGGAGAAAGTATTCTTATTAAAAATGTGGACGGAACCACACGCTCTGGTCGCATTACAAAGCTCTGCACATTTGAAGGTACTGAGCGAAAAGAAGTTGAAGAAGCGGTTGCTGGCGACATTGTGATGGTTGCAGGGCTTCCAGACGTATACATCGGTGAGACTCTTTGCGTAAATGTAGACCAACAGCCACTGCCTGCTATTAAGGTTGATGAACCTACAATTTCTCTCAACTTCTTTGTGAACGACTCGCCCTTCGCAGGACGCGAAGGTAAGTTTGTAACTATTCGCCAGATTCGTGATCGCCTTGAGCGCGAGCTTGAAGTGAACGTAGGACTTCGTGTTGACTTCTCAGAAGCTGACGCTTTCAAAGTATACGGACGTGGAGAAATGCACATTTCGATTCTTCTTGAGCAAATGCGTCGTGAAGGTTTTGAACTTCAGGTGTCACAGCCACAGGTTATTATCAAAGAAGAGAATGGCAAGAAGCTTGAGCCATACGAGGAACTCATTATTGATGTTCCATCCGCCCTTTCTGGAGGTGTGATTGAAAAGTTGAACAAGCGAAAGGCAATGATGACAAATATGAAGGAGGAGAACGGTATCACACGCCTTACTTTTGATATTCCTACTCGCGGGCTTTTGGGCTACCGAGGGCAGTTCGTGGTGGACACAAAGGGCGATGGCATTCTATCATCTCGTTTTGTTGAATTCCGTGAGCACGCTGGCGAGATTGTGAAGCGCTCGGCCGGGTCAATGGTTTCAATGGCTTCAGGAAAAGCGCTCGGCTTTTCACTCTACAATCTTCAGGACCGTGGCACACTCTACATTGGGCCAGCTACAGAAGTGTACGAAGGACAGGTCATTGGTAACACTGCAAAGGGTGACGAGATGAC
>JANLIJ010000105.1 GCA_024653575.1 Candidatus Kaiserbacteria bacterium | reverse complement strand
GTGAAGACGCCGGTACACGCAACAAAATCAAATGGCCCAATTTTACGGAGATGCTTCATGACCGTCTCACCATTGATAGGTGCGGTCTCAAAAAGGAATGTCTGTAGTGACGAGAGCTGTGGTGACTTGTCGTTGAGCACATATCCCTGTGTACGCACTTTCACATCTCGAGTCTTGTGCTTCACAAAAATAACTTTCTTTTTAATTATCTCTGCCCGCTCGAGCGCATTGATTTCTGTACGTGCCGTACGACGGACGAGCTTTGCACGTCGTGAGATGTCATCAAAACTAAATTCCTGTCGAGGGTTAAAGAGGAAAAATCGGAGTAACTTTACACGTGCCTGGTTGCCAAAAAGGATTGCGAGTGGGTCTGTCATATGGGTGCGATTATAGCACAAGCAATTGTTCCACAAGGACTAGACAAACAAAGGGAGCGTGTGTCGAAAATTGCAAATCTTTGGTCGATTTTTCTTCTATGGAGAAGAAAAAGCGACAGACCAGAAGTTATAGTCGCTATGCTCGTTAACTTCTAGACCACAACTCCCCTGAGCAATGTCACATATTACGTTCCTGTACTTTTTTATAGAATGTGGTATAATAAAAATAGTAGTTCCCCGTGCATTTTTGCACTTCTTTGAAAAGGAAACCCCATGCTCAAGATCATCTTCCGTCGAGTCGTGTATGGCATCGGCATCATGACTCTCAGTTTACTCGCCATGCTGACGATCGCAATGCTCACTGCCACACAGTACCAGTCCACGGCAAAGAAATTGATTGAAGTGCATGTCAATTCCGTGCTGTACTGGCACTCTGGAAACCTCCCCAAAGAGGTCACACGGAAGGGTCAATACTGCACACACGGCAAGTGTATTCTGATAACCCTCGAGTACGCGTGGTACGGCGCACCGCACGTCTGGTTTAGCACGTCGTCTAACGACTGGGTACCGCGTATGTATCCCGGCGTAGAGGCAGCGTGGCGCATCCGTGAAGTTGTAGCAGTCGGGTCGCAAGACAACACCTACAAGCACCTTGACCCTGAAATGTTCATGGTGCTGACTGCCTCAAAGACCCACGAGCAGAGCTCCACCGAATCGTATGCACCCCAATCGGGCGACATGCCTCGAGACGCCTTAATAGTGCACATCAGAGAAGGCGCCGACTGGCCGTTTGATTCCTTCGCACTCGATTGTCCTGATGCCGGCGTAATGACCGGGTTCTACTCGAAACGCTGCAGCGAGCCGAGTGAAACATCCACGCAGGGCACTGCATTTAGCGTCATCCCACCAAAACCCTTCTGGAAATCCTGACCCCAGTGGTCAATTCCAGAAACCACACTCAACCTCGTCCCGCGACTCACTACCGCGGG
>JANLIJ010000102.1 GCA_024653575.1 Candidatus Kaiserbacteria bacterium | reverse complement strand
ACTTACTATTGTTGGTGACGGGGAGGAACATGCAAAGCTCGTCGCACTTGTTGAATCGTTGGGTATTCGTGAGTCAGTCACGTTTTCTAAATGGACAGAACGTGTTCAAGAAGAGATGAATCGGGCAGACATTTTCCTCCTTGCCTCGAAGCATGAGGCATACGCGCTCACACTCATTGAAGCGATGGCTGTAGGGCTTCCCGTGATCACCACCGATGTTGGGTGTGTCGGGGAAGTTATTGAAGACATGATGCATGGTCTCGTGGTAAGAGATGAGAGTGATGAAGCATATGCAGAAGCTATTCGAGAACTGATTCAAAAGCCGGAACTTCAAGAGCAGTATGGTCGAGCTGGGCGGAATAGGGCGAGCGAGATTGGAGAGGGGACACAGGATGATTATGTGTATGCGTGGGTAAGATCACTCACACCCAAAGAGGAGGGGGTATAATTGGTAGATAATATGCTACGCTTACTTTTTATAACGAAGGATGCATCGGTTATTGATTCTGAGAGCACCTCGTACCACCGAATAACTGACTTACGAGAGAAATTCTCTGAGATTCACATCGTACTTATACAGAGCGTCATGCGTGGTGGGAAGAAACACCCACTTCGACCATTCAATAATGTGTGGCTATATCCAACAAACGCCCGCTCGCTCATCGGCAGTGTTTTCGAGGCATATGCTTTTGTAAAAGCCCAGTTGTTATTTGGTGGAAATTTTAGAGCCGACGTGATTGTTGCGGATGATACTCATGAAGCAGGAATGCTCGGGTGGTTTCTCAGTGAGCGATTTCACCGACCACTCCAGCTTCAAATGAGGAGTGATTTTTTTACCCATACATCAGATGAGCAAAAGAAATTTTCCCTGTTCTATGAAATGTCCACCGATTTCTTGTTCTCTCGTGTAAAGAATATATGTGTTGCAACAGACGAAGAACGCGATGTGCTCGTTCATGAATATGATTGTGAAGAAAACACCGTTGAGGTACTTCCGAGTGAGCACGTGCTCAACTTCCAAGGTGTACACGGGTCAGTGTGTGACCTTCACGAGCGCTACCCACAGTTCAAATCTATTCTCCTCTATATTCCACAAGAAAGAAAAGGTGAGCAGACCGCGTTGGTTCTGCAAGAGCTTTCAAAAATTTTAAGAGGTCATCGTGAAGCTGGTCTTGTTGTCTTAAGTGACGGGCCAGAGCGCCTCATGCTTGAGCGTTTGGTCATTTCACTTGGAGTACAGCGACAAGTTGCCTTTGAAGTTCGCTCGCTTCATACTGCATCGTACGTGAGGACTGCAGACATGCTCATTCATTTTTCTCACGACGCCGAAGAGAGTGAACCGCTTTTTATTGCGGGAATGGCCCGCACACCCATCATTACTGATGCTGTTGGGGTCGGAGGGAGACTCTTCCGCAACGGTGAGTCCGCCTACCTTTGCCGGCCGGAAGATGGCGCATGTCTTACCATGGCCATTGATGCATGTCTCAAAAAAGACGACACGCTCTCTGCACTCATCGAGAGGGCGCATGAAATTGTTCAGGAATATTTCAAGAATGATTATAGTGGATACCTCGAAGCATGTGCCAAGAGTATCAATACCTGTGCTGTTTTGGATTCTGGCCTAAAGAAGTAGCGTATCTTTCCGAGTCTTTCCGTAGTAATCTACCTAAGAGTGTTACCCAAAATCGGCTCAAATCGTACTCCACCACACACTGAACCAATACATGAAATTACTTATCACTACCCAATCAATAGACAAAAATGACCCAATTCTTGGATTCATCCACGGTTGGGTAGTTGCTCTGTCATCTCACTTTGAAACTGTCCACATCATCTGCCTTCGCGAGGGAATTTACGAGCTTCCAGTGAATGTGCACGTTCATTCTCTCGGAAAAGAGTTGGGAGTGAATTACGTACGCTACCTCGCACGCTTTTTTTTGTATGTGTGGAAATATCGGCATGAGTATGATGTTATATTTTCGCACATGAACCCGCACTATATCGTTCTTTCTGGGTGGCTGTGGCGACTTATGGGGAAGCGAATGTTTTTTTGGCGGAACCATGCGAGGATGAATGTGATGACGCGCATCGCTGCTTTCTTTGCGAAACGTGTATTTTACACATCGCAATTCGCGTGTACGCGCATATTCAAAAATGCTCGTCAAATGCCCGTGGGTATCAACACCATGCTCTTCCGCCCACAAGAAGGGGTTGTGCGGAGGGAACGTTCGATACTATTTCTTGGCAGACTCTCGAGAGTGAAGCGCCCAGAACTTTTTATCGAGGCGTGTAAAGAGCTCCCTGATGTGGAGGTCAATATATATGGTGATGAACCTCGTGGAGATGTTAAGTATGCCGAATCACTTAAACGGAGCGCGCCACCATATGTACATTTCCATACGAGTGTGCCAAACCACGAGACTCCCGCACTTTACAGCGCTCACGATATCTATGTTAATCTGACACCAGAAGGAAGTATGGATAAGACAGTTCTCGAAGCAACTGCCTGCGGGGCACTCGTACTTGTTTCGAACACATCATTCAGGGGACAGGTCAGAGACGAATGCATTCTTACGGGTGATTCACCAAGAGCAATCGCGACACAACTTGAAGTGCTTATGGGTATGAGTGAAGAAGAAAAGAAACGGTACCGAAGTGAGTTACAAACAATGGTGCAGGAAAAACACTCACTCGAAAAACTGGTTACAGAGTTAGTTAAAGAATTCAACGCATGAGCAAAGTAAATTTTATTGGATTAGGTGCGCAAAAATCAGGTACCTCATGGGCATACACCTGTCTCTATGAACATCCTGAGGTGTGTATTCCTGTGAAGGAGATTCATTTCTTCAGTCGGCCTCGATACGCGGAGGGGAAGGAGTGGTATGAAGCGCATTTCAAAAAATGTGCGGAGGGGAAGCTCCGAGGGGAGTGGTCAACTTCGTACCTCTACTGCGAAGAAGCTCCAGAAAGAATTCACGAGTGCTATCCGAACGCAAAATTGCTCACAATTTTGCGCAACCCCACCCATAGAGCCTATTCACAGTATCGAAATGCGGTACGGAGTGGAGAGATTGAAAAATCAAAGACGTTTCTTGAGTACTCTGCCGAAGAGAAGAGTGTGTGGGACCAAGGGCTCTATACAAAACAGCTCGATCGATATTTCAAACTATTTCCCCGTGAACAGATTCTTATCCTTATCTATGAGGATATTAAAAAGGACCCAATTGCCTTCATGCGTCGCATCCATGAGTTCTTGGGAATCAAACCTGACTTCGTTGCGAGTATGATCGATGAGGAGGTGAACATTGCGCGCACTCCGACATTTGTATGGGTAGATAGAGTTGTGCACCACATCTCAGAATTCTTGCGTAAGCACGGTCTCGATAGATTTGTGCACATGGTGAGGAGGACGGGGCTTACCGAGCTCATACGGAGAGTGAACACCTCCGAGGGTGCGAAAAAGCCAGAGGAGCAGTTTGATGCGAGCGTGGGGAAGGCATATGTGGCAGAGGACGTTTCTAAACTCAGCACGCTCATCGGGAGAGATATGAACAAAGAGTGGAATATATAATATGAAACGAAAAAAGCGAAGCATACCGCACAGAGTGCGTGACATACTCATCTTCCTCATAACGATTCTTGGTATTGCACGCATGTACCGCAGGTGGGCAAAGAAGAACGGCCCTCTCGTCCGTGTGCTCGTATTTCATGATGTCCATGACAGAGAGTGGTTTGAGCTCATGATGGAGACGCTCACGAAGCACTATCATGTCATCACACCAGAAGATTTCCATGCAAAACATTTTCATCCAAATCGGATAAATGTACTCGTGACGTTTGATGATGGGTATGCGTCGTGGGAGACAGCAGTACAATCAGTATTCAAAGAGAATGAGCTCAGAGGGTTGTTCTTTATCAACTCCGCGCTCATGGATGTGGCACATAATGGAGAATGGGTGGAACTCTTCATGCGCGAACGGCTCCTTATTTCGCCCCGCGCACCGCTCACGTGGGAAGGGGTACAGAAGCTCCATGACGCAGGACATACAATCGGTGGACACTCGCTTACGCATCCCAATCTCACAAATCTTTCTGAGGAAGATATGGTGCGGGAAATCTTAGATGACAAACACACGATTGAACGACATCTCAATACAATACTCACTGACTTTGCGTACCCCTTTGGTACACGGGCGCACGTGAGTGAGGCTGTATGTGAAAGCGTCCAAGCATCAGGGTATTTTCACGGGTACACAACGGTGAGCAGGTTTGTTGATTTTGATGAGCCATTTTCTATACCACGCACCTGCATCGAGAACGAGAGTACCCCCCATGAGCTCAAACGATGGGTTGGGGGAGGGTACGATCTCTTTGTTATACTGAAAGACATATGTGTGCGATAAACGGTACAACGGAGAAAAACACTGAGCTCATCGAGCGTATGAACAAGCGCACGAAGCATCGTGGTCCGGACGGTTCACGTGTGTGGGAAGGGGAAGGAGTGACGCTCGGGCATAATCGTCTCGCTATCATTGACCTTCGTGAAGTTGCATCACAACCCATGAAGAGTGCTGATGGACGGTATGTCATTGTTTTTAATGGAGAGATATACAACTACCGAGAGCTCCGTGCGGGGCTCTCGGGACAGTACACCTTCACGACCGAGAGCGACACGGAAGTACTCCTCGTTGCGTACAGCATTTGGGGAGAGGGTATGTTCTCAAAGCTCCGTGGGATTTTTGCCTTTGGTATTTGGGACATGAAGGAAGGTACTCTCCTTCTCGCTCGCGACCACATGGGCGTAAAGCCACTTTATTATCGTATTCATGATGGTGTACTTACCTTTTCCTCAGAGATGAGCGGTGTCCTTGAGAGTGTGGAGAAACGCGTCTTGGGGCACGATGCACTCTCGTTCTACCTTTCCATGGAGTACGTGCCGAGTCCACTCACACCAATTGAGGGTGTGATGAAACTTCCACCTGCGAGTATGCTTCATTTTAAAGATGGTGCACACTCTGTCACTTCATTCCGCGATGCTCTCCCCAAGAAACGTTCGGTGCGAAATGAGGAGGTGTATGACGCACTTGATACTGCAGTTGCACGTCAGCTCGTCTCCGACAGACCTGTGGGTGCATACCTCTCCGGAGGGTTTGATTCGAGTCTCGTGGTACATCATATGGCAAAGCACTCCTCGCACGTGCGTACCTACTCTGTTGATTTTGAGGCAGTACGTGGCCAAGAGGATGACAGTAGCAAATTTAACGTAGATGCAGAACTCGCGAGGAAGACCGCCGTATTCTATGGCACCGAGCACAAGACATTCACCATTTCACTCGGGGACATTGAGCGAGACTTTGAGTCAATTATCGCCAACACGAGTGAGCCAAATGCAAATCCGACTGCCATCACTCAATTTTTCCTGAGTGACTTCGTGCGAAAGGACGGCACCATTGTGGTCCTCGGAGGCGATGGTGGCGATGAACTTTTTGGCGGTTACCCGCGTCACCGTATTACACTCGGTGCATCGCTCTATCAGCTCATGCCACAGGTGCTTCAAAAGGGGTTTGGCATGATCCACCCACGTATCGCAAAACTTGGTACTCCCATGGGCACAGCGCTCCACCGTGCACTCATGGTGAAGGATGAAAAAAAGTTACTCCCGTTTCTCAAAGCACCTCTTCCTATTAATGCTGACACCACCACCTTCTTTGATGAGAAATATCGTGATGTTGTGAAAGAGGGAAGGCACCCACTTGATGTGTTTATGGAGGTCGATCGCGAGACGTGGCTCCCTGACGAATGTTTCATTCGTTCCGATTATGCATCGATGGCACATGGTATTGAACTTCGGGTGCCTATTGTCGACATAGATGTTGTTCATCTCTCGGATGAGATTTTTGTATGGAAAAAGACGCTTCCACATGAAGGGAAGCGAATTATCAGACACGCCTATAAAAAGTATCTTCCGCCACATCTCTACGGGCAACCGAAGCGCGGGTGGCTCTCTCCTGCGGCAAAGTGGTTCCGCGACCCGAATATCAACGCATTTGCTCGAGAAGTGTTCTCAAGCGGGTATTACGATGGACTTGATGGACTTTTTGATTGGGACGAAGTACAAGCGCTCCTTAGTGATCACGTGGATAAGCGCGGATACTACCTCTTCCCACTCTGGAACATTTTGGTGCTTCAAATATGGGCAAAGGAGCAACGGGCTATGTTTGAAAAGTAGTATCTTATACGTAAGTTTTGTGGTTATATAGAGCGTAAAATATTTAGCATATATGAAAATAGGATTTATTGGGCAGGGGTTTGTGGGAAAAAACATTGCAAACGACGTAGAGGTACGAGGGCATGTGGTTGTTCGGTATGCACTCGAAGCAGAGTATGTGGGGAATAAGAACATGCTCAAAGAGTGTGACATAACGTTTATTGCGGTACCCACTCCCACGACACCGGAAGGGTTTGACTACAGCATCATCGAGAAAAATCTTCCGCTCCTCCGAGATGGAAGCATTGTGGTCATTAAATCCACACTTCTACCGGGGACGACGCGAAAACTCCAAGACGCATTTCCCAATCTTGTTATTCTCTTCTCACCTGAATTTCTCTGTGAGACGACTGCCACACATGACGCTGCGAACCCCATTGTGAATGTGGTTGGAATCTTTCCAGATTCCGCGGGGCACCGTACGGCAGGAGAGACTGTCATGCGCATCCTTCCCAAAAGCTCTCATGAGTTCATTATTCCTACCGAGGCTGCAGAACTCTTTAAGTACGTTCACAACATTCATGGCTTCATGCGGGTTATCTTTTCAAATCTCTGCTATGACCTTGCGGGGAAGCTTGGTGTTGAGTGGACACACGTTGAGCAAATAATGAATGTCGACCCAATGATGTCACCGTACTACAACGCACCAGTTCACAAGAGTGGCCGTGGCGCAGGGGGGCACTGCTTCATCAAAGATATGTCCGCCTTCAGCTCCCTCTACCGTGAGCTCTGTGAGAATGACACAAGTGGTGTTGAACTTCTCAAACTCATGGAAAAAAAGAACCTCGAGCTCCTCAAGGCAACGGGGAAGGATGAGGATCTCGTCGATGGGGTGTATGGAAATGGAAAAAGCACATGAAAATTTGCTACGTAGCAAACAGTCGATTCCCAAGTGAACGTGCACACATGACGCAAATCGTGCAGATGTGTAATGCGTTTGCTTCGTGTGGTCATGAAGTTGTGCTCTACGTGACAAATAGGAAGACAGATGTTACTGAATCCCCAGAGATTTTTTTTGGTGTACCTCTTCACTTTAGAGTAGAGCGTGTTCCAGTTCTTGATATTGCTGGTCACTCGCCTCACATCCCAAGAATACTGCGCCCACCTCTCTTCATGTTTCAACGTATCATGTTTGCGTGGAATGCGTCCCGACATATGCGCGCACAGATGTTTGATCTTGTATACGGACGTGATGAGTGGGTACTCTGGCTCTTTACTTTTTTTGTTCGTACGCGAATTGTCTGGGAGTCTCACGAGGCCCGGTATTCGTTTGCTGGAAAAATGCTTTTAAAAAGACATACGCCACTTGTGGTCATATATGAGGGTATTCGTGATTTTTACGTGGCGAAGGGGATACAAAAAAATATTATTCTTGTTGCCCACGATGCTGTCGATGATCGATTTTTTTCACCACACGTCTCTATGGATGTTGCACGAGAGTTTCTGCATATCGTTGCGCAAAACCCCGTTATTATGTACATCGGTGGTTTAGAGGGGTGGAAGGGTGCGGAAACACTTTGTAGAGCAGGGGAAGAGCAATCGATGTTTGAAGTGTACATTGTTGGTGGAAAGGAGAAAGAAATATCCCTACTCAGGGCAAAGTATCCTAAAGTGCATTTCCTTGGCCAGTATCCATATCGTGAGTTACCGACGGTACAGCAATCAGCTGATATTCTCGTTATTCCTAATACAGCGAAAGATGTGGTGTCGGAAAAATATACTTCACCACTGAAGCTTTTTGCCTACATGACCTCAAAAAAACCAATTGTTGCTTCGAATGTTTCTAGTATTACCAATGTTCTTACTCAAGAGGAAGTTTCCTTTTTTACTCCCGATGACCCGCGGTCGCTTCAAGAGGTTATCGTGGAAGTTCTCAAAAACCCTGAGTTGGGAGAAAGGAAGGCTGTGCGAGCGTATGAAAAGAGTGTCCTCTACACATGGCATAATAGAGCAAAGGTGATTTGCGATT
>JANLIJ010000081.1 GCA_024653575.1 Candidatus Kaiserbacteria bacterium | reverse complement strand
ACGCTAGCTGTCTATGTCATTATCTGTAGGAATTGTAGGCCTCCCAAACGTTGGAAAATCAACGCTCTTTAATGCGCTTACCAAGAACTCTGTACCGGCTGAAAATTATCCATTCTGTACGATAGACCCATCGGTGGGAGTCGTTGCTGTGCCTGACCACCGCCTTGCCACACTCTCAGCTATTTCAGGTTCACAAAAGATTATTCCAGCAATTGTTGAATTCGTTGATATTGCCGGCATTGTAAAGGGTGCATCTGAGGGGGAAGGGCTTGGGAACAAGTTCCTTGCAAACATCCGTGAAGTAGACATGATTACTGAAGTCGTCCGAATTTTTGAGGATGAAGATATCATTCATGTGAATGGCGCAGTAGATCCGCTCTCTGATATCGAGGTCATCAATCTCGAACTTGTTCTCGCCGATGCCGAGACCGTATCAAAACGACATGGAAACGTTGAGCGAGATGCAAAACGTGGCGATAAGAATGCGGTCATAGAGCGAGACGCACTTATGAGACTCTCACAGCACCTCGAAGCAGGCAAGCTTGCTTGTACACTTGAATTCAACGATCTTGAGCTTCCGTTCATCAAACAATTGCACCTCCTCACCATGAAGCAGTTCCTCTATGTATTCAATAAGAAAAACGGGTCATTCAACTTCGATGAGAATAATGATAGTCGATGGATTGAGCTCATGGACTTTATTGAGACGACTGGTTCAGAATATATCATCATTGATGCAGGTATAGAACACGAGCTTAAAGATTTGGAAGAAGAAGAGAAAGTAGAGTTTCGTCGTGAATATGCAACCTTGGATTCTGGTATCGACTCACTCATCCGTGCCTGTTACCACCGCCTCGGCCTCATGTCGTATTTCACCACAGGAGAGAAGGAAACCCATGCATGGACAGTCCGACAGGGGGCAACAGGCCCAGAGGCTGGTTCAGCCATTCATACTGATTTTCAGACACGCTACATCAGAGCACAGGTCGTTTCATTTGAAGACCTTGTCTCGTATGGCTCGCTCGCTATCGCTCGCGAGAAAGGAAAGCTCCGTACTGAAGGGAAGGAGTATATTGTGCAGGATGGGGACGTGATTGAATTTATGGTAGGATAGTTGACATAGAAGCGCAATTGTTGTATAAACAGAGCAGTTAATTCCACGGAGGACAGAATGAAAACTCGTTCGGGAGGGAAGTTTGGCACAAAACACTGCACACTTACTGATGCTGGCGCAATCATTGCAGATATTGCTAGCAAGTGCGAACATGTAACGCGGGTCATTCATGGTGTCATCACGGTACCGCGAGGGTCTTCTGGAAGCAGTCGCAAGGTAAAAATCCAGCTAGTTGGTCACGCTCTCAAAGTATCAGTAGTGGCGGGTGCAAGTCATCAGGAATTGTTCATCTATGCCACCGATAAAATGGCTGCACAGGAATACATACGAGCTGGTGCCAAAGAAAAGAACTTCAAGGTATCAACAAACTGAATTAGCCCGCAGTCGAGGATTACTCGTTCTGCGGGTTTTCCTTTGTGTGAATAAATCATGTACAATGTCGCACATGAAGAATGTAACCCCCTGGTTTGTCTACATGGTTCGCTGTAGTGACGCCTCACTCTATTCTGGCGTCACTACAAATGTTGAACGAAGATTTAAAGAACATACTGAGAGCAAGAAGGGCTCAAAGTATGTACGCGCAAAGATCCCACTTCGGGTTGTCTATACTGAACCCTGTGCATCACGAAGTGAAGCTCAAATCCGTGAAGCACAGCTTAAGAAAATGAAGAAGGAGGAAAAGGAAGCACTGGTGAAATCACAGGAAACTAGGAAGAAAAGTAAGAAAACTATTGTATAATTCAAATATGGGTTTCGAAAACGAAAAAAATAAAAGTGTTGATTCTGAAAAACTGCGTCTTGCAGAGAGTTTCGTTCAATTGAATCATGCAAATATTTTGACAAAAAATCCTGAACGCTTGTCACCGACTCAAGCTGATTCTGAGTCAAATAGAACACTCCTTACTGAGGAAACTCAGGCGTCTGGGGAAGACTTCAGAACATGGTTTAACTCCCCAGACGGGAAAGCAATCATGCGAGACTACGTAAGTAATCATACAATAGAACAAATAGGTCACTTTGCTGATATGGAAAAATTGGAAGAGTTGTATCTACAATACAGAAACAGAACCCTCCACTAAAATTTCACGTTATTTTTTAACTAGTCCGTCCAGAAGGCCACGTCGGTTTACCGCGTGGCTGAATGGACAAACATAGAGAACGGCGGAGCCGTATCTTCTGCTAGCAAAGAACCCCTGGTCCCATCCCCTTGAGGGGTGGGGTTCTTTACTAAAGTGTCAAGATGAGGTAGTCTTGTCTGGTCATGCGCTTAGGAGGCGCATTTTATATCTATTTATATGAGTACAGAAACACGAAACATTGCAATTATCGCGCACGTAGACCACGGGAAGACAACACTTACTGACGCCATTATGCGCCAGACGGGAGCCATTACTTCTGACTCTACCGCGACGATGGACTCAAACGCTCTTGAACAAGAGCGTGGTATTACTATTTATGCAAAAAATACCTCTATTGAGTACAAGGGTACTAAAATTAACATCGTTGATACCCCTGGTCACGCAGACTTCGGTTCTGAGGTGGAACGTGTACTTCGGTCAATCGACTCAGTACTTCTCGTCGTTGACGCTCAGGAAGGGCCAATGCCTCAGACTCGTTTCGTACTCAAGAAGTCACTTGAACTCGGCCTCAAGCCAATTGTCATCATCAACAAGATTGATAAGCCAGCTGCAGACCCTCATAAAGCTGAAGAACAAGTACTTGAGCTCTTCCTTGAACTCGGTGCAAACGACGAGCAGGCCAACTTTACATCAGTGTATGCAATCGGGCGCCAAGGAATAGCGAAGCGAAAGCTCGATGATGAGTCAACAGACCTTACACCACTTCTCGATACAATTCTTGAAAAGGTTCCCGTTGCAAAGGGCTATGAGGAAGGTTCTGCACTTAAGGCACAAGTCTTCAACCTCGGATACGACAACTTCCTCGGCCGTCTCGCAGTCGCTCGTGTATACGAAGGAGCTATTAAGAATGGCCAGAACATATTCATACTTCACGATGGACAAGTTGTGCGAAAAGGAAAAATAATAAAACTCTTTACATTCAGGGGGATTGAGCGAGTTGAATCAGACATTGCATATGCTGGCGATATTGTCATTGTTGCAGGACTCACCGACATCTTTATTGGTGAAACAATTTCAGATTCTGACGCAACAGTACCGCTCCCCGCAATTGCAGTCGATCAGCCAACAATTGCGCTCGACTTCGTCGTCAACAACTCACCATTTGCTGGAAAGGAAGGGAAATATGTGACCACACGACAGATTCGCGAGCGACTTGAAAAGGAACTTGAAATCAACGTCGGACTCAAGGTCAATTTTGATAGTGGTGATTCATGCAAGGTCTTCGGGCGTGGCGAAATGCACATCTCAATTCTTCTCGAGAACATGCGCCGTGAGGGATACGAACTCCAAGTGTCACAACCACAGGCTATCATTGAAGAACGTGCTGATGGAAAATATGAACCATTTGAGGAGGTGACCGTTGACATCCCAGCTGAATTCCAGGGAGCGGTTATTGAAAAACTAGGACGTCGTGCATTCATCATGACTGATATGATTCTTCATGAGAACCAAGCTCGACTTATTTTTGAGGGGCCAACACGTGGTCTTCTCGGCTACAAGGGTCAATTTATTATTGATACCAAGGGTGAGGGTATTCTCTGTTCTCGCGTTATTGGTTTCAAGCCATACGCAGGTGAAATTAAGAAGCGCCAGGCTGGCTCGATGGTCTCTATGGCAGGCGGGAAGGCTCTCGGTTTCTCTCTTTGGAATCTCCAAGACAGAGGACAGCTCTACATCGGCCCAGCAACTGAAGTATACGAAGGAATGGTCATTGGTAATACCTCAAAGGGTGAAGAAATGATGGTGAATCCTACAAAGGGCAAGCAACTTTCAAACGTTCGATCATCGGGAACTGATGAGGCCCTTACACTCACTCCACACCGACCACTTTCAATTGAAATTGGGCTTGAAATCATGTCAGATGACGAATACCTTGAGGTAACTCCACTCTCAACGAGACTGCGTAAGCAGGTCTTAAAAGAGGCAGAACGTGCAAAGACACGTAGATAAGCTGAAGTACTAGCAGAGCATTTATTTGGTGATATACTAGTCACATGAAAATCAAATATCTCTATATCGCTCTCGTTGTTATACTTGTCGGCGGGCTCATATTTGCCCGAAACGTGTCTGCACCTCTCGAAACGGTTTCTTCCACAACGCCCTACGACACGTTCGCAAGGTGTCTCAGTGATGCGGGAGCAAAGTTTTATGGAACGTACTGGTGTCCACACTGCAAAGCACAGAAAGAACTCTTTCAAAACTCAAAAGAACTTCCATACATCGAGTGCTCTACTCCAAATGGCCAAGCACAGACACCGGTGTGTGCAGAAGCTGGTATTAAATCATATCCAACATGGCGTTTCCTCGATGGTACGGAGCTAACGGGAGAGCAATCATTTGAAGCACTTGCTGAAAAGACGAGTTGCGCACTTCCACAAATCTAAATTAAATATGGTCATAAAAAATAGCACAGTTAACTGTACTATTTTTTATTGAGGAAACCCAAGGGGAACAATTGCTTAAAAGAGCGTGCTCAAAAGCACAACGCAGTATGAGGTGTTTTTGTGCACACTCTAACTTTTGTCGTCGGGGAGGTGTACGCCTTGTACTGGGCTCACGACATTCGGATTCCATTCTGCCTTGATATTTCCATGCTCCTGTTCAAATTTTGTTATCTCGTGATTGAGATACTGTTGTAATCTCTTAGCATGCTGTGGGGTGAGTGAATATATACTCGACTGCGTCCCAGAACTGAGTCCGATAACAAAATACTCTGGTGTATAGCCAATTTTAATATTTTCGCAAAAAAGTTTTGGTGCTTTTTGAAGGTCTTCTGGTTTCATTTCACTATTATAACAGCAATTTTATATATCAGAACACTTTTACCACTGTACAAAATCCAAATCCGATGCACAATTATAGTATATGGAAAATACAGCAAAAAATTTTGCACTACAGCTCGGGTCACTTATTACTCTTTATGTATCAATTGGGTCTCTCATAGCACTTTTATTCGGCGTTATTACTGTCCAGTATCCCGATCAAGCGCAAATGCCTTGGGAGCATGACAGCGCCACATCGAGTATTCGATTTGCAATTGCAATACTTATTATTTTCTTCCCGTCGTATATTGCACTCACTCGCTTTGTGAATGTGATTCGAAGAAGTGAACACGGGATTTACCTTACCCTTACCAAGTGGCTCGTGTACCTCTCGCTTCTCATTGGGGGAGGAGTACTTCTCGGTGATCTTGTGGCAGTCTTGAACTCATTCCTCGAAGGAGAACTTACTGTACGATTTGTACTGAAGGCCATGACGGTATTCCTCGTCACAGGAACTGCATTTGCCTACTACCTCCTCGACGTGCGGGGATACTGGCAAGAACAAGAACGTTATTCTATATACTATGCAGGTATTGTGAGCCTTGCGGTACTTGTCTCACTTATCGGAGGTTTTGTGAATATTGAAACACCGAATGAGGTACGAGAAATGAACCTTGATGCAAAGCAGGTCAGCGATTTACAGGAGATTCAATCACATGTCGAGTCGTATGTAGTCCTCAACGCGAAACTCCCCGAGGACATCAGTACTGCATACAACACACTTTCAGAACCCACAGCACCAGAGGGCAGGAATGCGTATGTGTATCAAGTCGTCGATGCAAACAGTTTCAAGCTCTGTGCTGAATTTGCAGGTGAGAACTCAAGCGTTAGTGACCCTTACTATCCCGAGAAGATGATGTACACAGAACCATACACGGTGAGAAATCCATATGACTGGAATCACGGCAGTGGTGAATGGTGCTTTACACGTATTTTGAACACCGCAGAATAGTCACTGGACATATCTCAATTTAACGGCATAATATGACAGTAATTCGTAATTATTGAGGCTATTTACCATGCATAAAAAATTCAATCACGAGGAGATGGAGAAAAAGTGGCAACATGCATGGGAAGAATCGGGAGACTACAACATTGGAGAACGCGACCTTTCGAAGGAGAAGGAGTACGTCCTCGTTGAATGGCCATACCCCTCGGGGAACCTCCACATTGGACACTGGTTTGCGTTTGCGGTTGTCGACATCTATGTACGAGCGCGAAGGATGCAGGGGAAGCAGGTACTTTTTCCTATGGGATTTGATGCGTTTGGTCTTCCCGCAGAGAATGCAGCTATAAAACGAAGCCTCGATCCAAAAGATTGGACTGATGCAAACATGGCGCACATGCGTGAGCAACTCAAGAGTATGGGAAATGCTTTCTCGTGGGACATGACAACAAACTCCACGGATGAAGAATACTACGCATGGACACAGTGGATGTTCACAAAACTTTTTGAGAACGATATCGCCTTCCGTGGAGATGCTGTCGTCAATTGGTGCCCAGGGTGTAATACCGTGATTGCGAACGAACAAGTCCTCGTTGATGGTACCTGTGAACGCTCGGGAGACGTCATAGAGCGACGTGACATGAAACAATGGATGCTCCGCATCACAAAGTATGCTGACAGGCTCATAGACGATCTCGATGTACTCGATTGGCCAGAGCACATCAAGGAATCTCAGAAGCAGTGGATTGGTCGCTCAGAAGGTGCTGAGTTTGATTTCAAACTTTCAACCGGTGACTCTGTGACCATCTTCACCACACGCCCTGACACGCTCTATGGAGCTACGTACGTAGTCCTTGCACCCGAGCATGACCTTGTACACCAAAACAAGGAAAATATTTCAAATTGGGCTGAAGTCGAAGCGTACATACAAGAAGCATCTCAAAAGGATGAGATTCTTCGTACTAAGGCAGAGAAGGAAAAGACGGGTGTAAAACTCGAGGGCATTACAGCGACAAATCCTGCCACAGGTGAGCAAATCCCTGTATTCATCGCTGACTACGTGCTCAAAGGTTACGGTACGGGCGCAATCATGGCAGTACCCGCCCATGATGAACGTGATTTTTCCTTTGCTAAGAAGTACGGCCTTCCTATCAAGCAAGTTATCGCAAAAAAGACATTATACAGAAGTTATGTGATGGGCATATCTGACAAATCGATTTTTACCGATAGCCAAATTTCCATAATTCACGAAGCAGACGACGGCGATATCGTAGTTGAAATACCGACCGAAAAAATTGAACTATTTGAGAAACTTATTGTCGATAATCTTAAACCAGGATTTTGGAATGAGTATGTGGGTGAAAAAACTGTTTTTATTTTTAAACATAAGGATGATCGTCTTGAAAGAATTGTTCTTTCAGACAAGACTGAAGCGACTATAGATAAACTTGCTTCAGAATTTATGAATGAACACTCGTGGAATAAGACGTGTGTTTGGAAATGGTTATCTGAAAATAAATGGTATTCGGATTTGATTATTCATTCTGAGCTGGGAACATTGGTAAACTCAGCTGAATTTGACGGCATGAATTCCGAAGAAGCAAAGGTTGCAATCACAGAGAAATTTGGCGGAGAAATGAAGAGTACTTACCGCCTCCGTGATTGGTCTATTGGACGACAGCGCTACTGGGGCGTACCCATTCCTATTGTCTACGACCCTGAAGGGAAGCCCCACACAATTCCAAAGGAGCATTTGCCGTGGAATCTTCCGACTGACGTCGATTTCAAACCGACAGGCGAGGCACCACTTGCGAAAAGTGCGGAGCTAAAAAAGCGTGTAGAAGATATCTTTGGTAGTGGCTGGACCCCTGAGGTAGAAACCATGGACACCTTTGTGGATTCCTCATGGTACTTCTTTAGATACTTTGACGCGCACAATGTCAATTCACTTTCCTCACTTGAAAAGCAAAAACAATGGATGCCCATTGATATCTATTTTGGTGGTTCAGAGCACAATACCATGCACCTCCTTTACTCACGGTTCTGGACAAAGGTGCTCTATGACCTCGGACTTTCGATTGTCGACGAACCATACAAGAAGCGAATTAATAGGGGACTCGTACTCGGCCCCGATGGCAACAAGATGAGTAAGTCAAAAGGGAACGTCATCGACCCCGATGAGCAAGTGAAGCGACTTGGAGCTGATACGGTGAAAATGTACCTCGCATTCATGGGTCCCTATGGCGAGATGGCCAATTACCCATGGGATATGGGGGGCATTGTGGGGCTCCGTAGGTTCCTTGAACGAGTGTATGGCCTTTCCGAACATATCGGTGACGCCGAGGACGCTGAGACGACACGACTCATCCACAAGACCATCCAGAAAGTGACCACTGATATTGAGCTGTACAAATTCAACACTGCCATTAGTGCGCTCATGGTTTTTCTTAATCATGCTGAAAAATCTGGGCTCACGAAGCAATCCTATCTACTCCTCCTTCGTCTACTCGCACCTTTTGCACCACACATGGCAGAAGAGCTTTGGTATGCAAGAGGGGAGACCACATCGGTACACAGCGAGGCGTGGCCTACAGCCGATACATCACTGACCTCGTCGGCAACGGTAACATTGAGCGTCCAGGTGAATGGAAAGATGCGTGGGACTATTGCGGTACCCACCGATTCTGACGAGACCACAGTTCTTCAGGCACTTCGTGAGGATACCAGCCTTGCGTCGAGGATTCCGAGTGAACCAACAAGAGTCATCCACATCAAAAACAAGATTATCAACATCATTGGATAGAGCTTGACTCATATCGTTTATCGTGATAAAAATAGGAACACATATTTGAGTGAAAACCAATAATTTGACCACATTATGATAACATTTAAGCCAAAACAGGTAACAAAAAAGCTACTTTCAGTCCTTCCTCCTCGTGCTCGGGATGTCCTTGAAAAGCGCTACGGACTCGGAGCAAGCTCTGAAACTGCAACACTTGAGTCTATCGGTCAAACATACGGTATCACTCGTGAACGAGTTCGACAGATTGAAAACTATGGGATTCACTCAATCCAAAAGTCTGATGCATACAAGGAGTTCAAGACAGTTTTTGATGAACTCCAGACAGCACTCGATTCTCTCGGCGGAGTCATCAATGAGCAAGAACTCCTCGTTGAACTCTCAAAGGACTCATCGCTCAGAAACCATATCTACTTCCTTCTTGTAATTGGTGACCCATTCAAGCGTGTTAAGGAAGACAATTCTTTTGCCCATCGTTGGTACATCGAAAAGAAAATTGCTGATTCCGTCGAAAAGGCACTCAGTAACATCTTCAACTCACTCCACGAGGATGACCTTGTGGCAGAAGATGAGATTATCGCTCGACTCAAGGAAGAACTTGGAGAAATTGAGGAACGATATCGTGATGAAAAGATTCTTAGACGATGGCTTTCAATATCAAAGCAAATTGACAAGAATCCACTCGGCGAGTGGGGACATGCAACAAGTCCAAATGTACGCGCAAAGGGTATCCGCGATTATGCATACCTTGCAGTGAAGCGCCATGGTTCACCAATGCACTTTAAAGAGGTTGCAGACGCTATCAAACAACTTTTCAATAAGAGTGCTCACGTTGCGACAACTCACAACGAACTCATTAAGGATAAGCGTTTTGTTCTCGTAGGACGGGGGCTCTACGCACTCTCAGAGTGGGGATATTCAGCAGGTGTAGTGAAAGATGTACTCCGTGACATACTCACCACCCACGGCCCACTCACACGCGAAGAAATCATCGATAAGGTGCGTAAGGAGCGCTACGTGAAGGACAACACCATCATAGTCAATCTTCAGGACGCAGGAATGTTCAAGAAACTTCCTGACGGAAACTATATCCTTGTCGAATAATTTAATTTCTGAATTCACAAACCCCCCGAAAGACAATACGTCTTTCGGGGGGTTTGTTGTACAATAGTTCAATGATTGGTTTAATCGAGGTACCAGTATCATTCCTTGAAAAATTTGGCATCGAAGTTAAATGGCTTCTGATGTTCCTCGGTCTTGGTCTCGCGTTTTTTGCATTCTCTTTTCTTGAACTAAAATCAAACATTGTTTGGGAGGTCATGATTGCCACAGCGCCACTCTGGCTTCCTTTCGTCACCTTTCTTCTTTTCTTTGAGCATTGGCTCCTATTTGTCCAAAAGGAATTCGATATCAAGCAGGGAAGAACAACCCTTGAAATCAAACTACCACAAGAAATTCTTAAGTCTCCTGAAGCAATGGAACTCGTCCTTATACAGCTCCATCAAACTGCAACACCTGACAACCACCACCAGACATACTGGGATGGAAAGCACCCCCCAAAGTATGGCCTCGAACTCGTCTCGCGTGGTGGTGATGTCAGGTTCTACATCAATGTTCCTACGAAAAAATTCAAGAACATTCTTGAAACTCAGCTCTACGCACAATATCCAGGGATTGAGGTCCACGAAATGGAAATAGACTATACTGCTGAAATACCGTGGGACACAGATACCTTTTCATATTTCTCAATACATTTTGGACTTAAAAAGGCAGACGCCTACCCTATCAAAACATACATCGAATATGGTCTCGACAAAATGCCCGAGGAGGAGGAAAAAGTGGATCCAATTACTCCAATGCTTGAGATGTTGGGGAGCGTGGGTCCAGATGAACATGTTTGGATTCAGGTTCTCATTGATGCAAACAGGGAGCAGGACTTTAAAGTCGGATCACTCACGCTCGTTCCTGACTGGAAGGGTGAGGCGAGGGAGCAGGTGAAGGAAATCATTAAAAATGCTGCAAAAAGAGTTGGCGTTAAGGAAGAGATGATTGGAACAAATGTAAACCAGCTACTCACTGACACAGAAAAGGATACTATCAAGGCCATTGAGCGAAGTCTTGGAAGAAATGCATTCAACACTGCTATACGTGGAATGTACATCGCAAAGAAGGAGGCCTTTAACCCCGGTGAGCGTGTGGGTGCCATCATCACAGGGTGGAGAGGCTACGACGACCTCAACCGCAATGCTATCGGAGTACGCTGGAGAACAGATTTTGACTGGAATTGGTGGCAAGACCCAACAGAGAAAAAACGTACAGCAATGAAGAAAGAAGAACTCCATGAATACAAGCGACGCGCCTACACGCACCACAATCACCTCGATACACCAAAGGTAATGACCACAGAGGAACTTGCAACCATCTTCCACCTTCCTGGTAAAGTTGCGAACACACCTACACTTGCACGTATTCCATCGAAACGTGCTGAGCCACCCGCAAATCTTCCTATCGGTTAATCTATGCTCGTGACAGAAACACAAACAGTAATTGAAATAGCGTCCCCAAGATACACCCGCATCGTGTACGTGGTGCTTGCTGTACTTATGCTCGTTAGTGCCACCTACTTTGGAAACGATTTTTACAATACCCCACCAAGCAACTTTCCAATTGCAACAAATATCGCAATTGCTGAAGGAATGACCGTAAGTGAAATTACTGAGGTTCTCAAGGAACACGCTGTGGTGAGATCATCGACATATCTATATGGCCTCCTTCTTAAAAAATACGATGGAGTCTATGTTCAGGCTGGTACCTATACATTTGAAAAGCCGATGACTGCAGAGGAGGTTGCTACAGCAATTACCGAAGGTGACTATCTTGCACCAACTCTCCGCATTACACTCCCTGAGGGCTTCCGTGCACGAGATATATATTCATTCCTGCCAAATAATTTTGAACAAATGCCAATCGAATTTTTTGAGGAAAATGAAGGGTATCTATTCCCTGAAACATACTTCATCTCACCTGATATGGATACCAGTGTGCTCAAAGAGCTTCTTTTAACAACCGCAAAAGAACGTCACTCAGAAATCATTGGCGATGAAGGAACCAACGTTCTTACATCCGATGAAATTATAATCCTTGCGTCGCTTATAGAAAGAGAGGCAAAGGATTACGAATCGAAAAAAATGGTCTCAGGCATTCTTCAAAATAGGTTAAATGCAAATATGCCACTCCAGGTTGATGCGGTGTTTGATTACCTTCTCGACAAGGAGAGTGGCGAGCTTACCCTTGATGACCTCGCGATTGACTCACCATTTAACACCTACACTCACACCGGACTTCCACCACAGCCCATCTCGAATCCTGGTGAAGAATCCATACGCGCTGTGCTCGAACCAACACAATCAAATTATTTCTACTACCTCACATCGAGTGACGGCGAGTTTCACTATGCAAAATCATTTGAAGAACATAAGAGAAATAAGACGAAGTATCTCCCATAGAAGTTTTCACAATCTTGTGGTAACGTCTGTTTAATTATGGCAAAGGAAAAGGTGTTTGTGGGAGTCTCAGGTGGCGTTGATTCAAGCGTCGCGCTTCTTCGTCTTAAGGAGGCAGGTTATGCAGTCACGGCTGTCTTTATTAAGACGTGGCAACCAGATTTTATTGAATGTACTTGGAAGCAAGATAGACTCGATGCGATGCGAGTGTCCGCGACTCTCGGAGTACCCTTCATCACCTTCGATGCAGTGGAAATCTACAAACAAAAAGTTGCCGAGTACATGATTGCTGAATACAGAGAGGGAAGAACGCCAAATCCTGATGTTATGTGCAATGAATATGTAAAATTTGGTGCCTTTTATGATTTTGCGCGAAATAACGGCGCAGACAAAGTCGCAACTGGTCACTATGCACAAATGGTGAAGCGTGCGAACTCATATGAGCTCCACAGAGGTATTGATTCAAACAAGGATCAGAGTTATTTTCTCTGGCGACTCAAGGTCGACCAATTTCCACACATTTTGTTTCCAATTGGAAACTCATATAAGCCAGCAATCAGAGCAGAGGCGATGGAGGCACACCTACCGACATATGCGAAGCAAGACAGCCAAGGTATTTGTTTTTTGGGTCAAGTCGATATAAAGGATTTTCTATCGCACTATGTAACGTCTAAACAAGGAGATGTGCTCGACACAGGAGGCGCTGTTGTGGGGAGGCATGATGGCGCACTCTTCTATACACTTGGCCAACGGCACGGCTTTACCACCCTCACAAAACAGGATACTGAAAAAGCATACTACGTAATCGCGAAAGATATCATTGCGAACACTTTGACAGTAGACCACACTCCACCGACATGCATGGGAACACGGGTAACGCTTTGCGATGTAAATATTTTTGACCAAAATCTACCAGAGTTCTGTTCGGCACAATTTAGGTATCGTCAGAAACCATTCAAAATTCAAGTTGAGCGCGCAAGGAATGGTGAAATCGTTATTTCTCTACTCGAGAAAGATATCGAACTTCCATCCGTTGGGCAGTCGTGTGTTTTTTATGAGGGTGACCATTGTCTCGGAGGCGGGGTTATTCAAAAATTTTAAAAACCCCCCCACAGCCAAAACTGTGTA
>JANLIJ010000073.1 GCA_024653575.1 Candidatus Kaiserbacteria bacterium | reverse complement strand
GGGGAAATTACTAATGAAGAGCGCCCAGAGCGTGTCGACCTTATGTATCCAATCGTGAAACCGATGGAGGGTAAGAATCGAAAGTTCACGAGCGCATATTTCGGGTGGGTGCGTTTCAAGCTTGAGAGCGAAAAACTTGCTCCGCTCATGGAGGAGCTCGCTACAACGAGCGTACTCCTCCGCCACCTTCTCATTAAGCTTACGCGTGAAGAAGAAGCGCAACCATTCCGCTTCCACGAGAATAAGAAGGCAGTCAAAATGGTAGAGGTGGTAAACGATGAGGAGATACTTGCAGAGGTTCATACAGAAGAAGAGGCTGTTGTTCCAGTTTCAGAAACGGCTCTCGATGAATCACTCGAGAAAATCACCAAGGAGGCAGACGCAGAAGTAAAGTAGAGAGTTATTCATTACCTAATGAAATAATATATGTACCTTAACAAAGCAATAGTTTACGGAAATCTAACGCGAGACCCAGAGCTCAAATCACTCCCGAGTGGTATGCAGGTCTGTTCATTCTCACTTGCAACAAATCGCGTCTACAAGGACAGAGAGGGGAAGCGAGTTGAGTCAACCGATTATCACAACATCGTCGTGTTTGGTCGACAGGCAGAAACAAGTGCACAGTACCTCAAGAAGGGGGCGGGAGCGTTTGTCGAAGGTCGTCTTCAGACACAGAGTTGGGAGAAGGACGGAGTTAAGCATTACAGAACGGAAATTGTTGCAGATCGGGTACAGTTTGGTCCAAAATCAGGAGGTGCTTTTGCGGGAGGAGATGCTCCACAGACACAGGCACAGAATGCTCCAGCACCACAGCAGGGGGCGCCGGAGTATCCTGAGGAGGAGATCAATCCAGAAGACATCCCTTTCTAGTCAGAATAGTTCAAAATTTTTTGATACTTCGTTGCTTTCGGCCTTCGAACATTCATCGTACAAGACGTACGCCTCATGTTCTCAGGCCTCATCGCCCTACAGGCGCTGTACACCTTTCGCAGAAACTGCTCAAGGTCTTGCGAGGCTCCAAGTATTCGCCTCTCACCTCGTCTGAAAAGATTTATGAAAAATTCTGTATTACCCTAAAGCAATTTTAAGCTTTAGAAGAAAACAATATTGAAATAGATAAAACATTATTCGCTAAAAGATCACTATGGAAAAAACAGAAAAGAAAACAACACAAATGGAGCACTATGACTACAAAGACGTTCTTCGTCTCCGAGCTCATATGAACGCTCACTCACGTATGCACAGCCGTAAGCGAACTGAGCACTCAGCTCGTGAACAGCGAGTATTCGCACAGGCAGTGAAGCGCGCACGCTTCATGGCACTTGTACCATACGTCTCAGAGTAACAAAACAAAAAACCGCGGTGCCCATGGGCACTGCGGTTTTTTGTTAATTCGATTTGTATCCATTCAAGACAAGTCTTTGGACAAAGACGACTAGTGTCAGGTCACTAATTCGCTGGCGCTCATAAGTGCCTCCTACCCGACCTCGCGGTTTTGGCATTAGTAATAGCCAAAACACCGCTCCGGTTCATAAAGCTAAAAAAGTGTCCGCAGGGACACTTTTTCTAAACGCTTTATGCTTTTTCGGCGCGCTCAGTATACTCTCCCGACTCGGTATTCACGCGAATACTATCGCCCTCATTGATGAAGAGAGGAACCATAATCTTTGCTCCAGTCTCGAGTATCGCCTCCTTCAGTGCATTGCCTGAAGTATTTCCTTTTACTGCAGGTGCCGTCTCCTTAATCTTGAGCTCAATCTTTACTGGAATCTTGATACTGATGATGTCTTCATTGTAGAGAAGAGCATCAATGACGGTCCTTGGCTTGAGGTATTTGATACCGTCACCTACGACGTCGGCAGAAAGCGCAAAACGCTCTGCCGGTTTGCCGGGAGTGTTGAACCAATACTCACCCTTGCTCTCGTATATATATTCAACGGGACGAGAACTCATGTCTGCTTCTTCGGCAGTCTCACTCGAGTGGAATGTCTGTTCGACGACTCGACCAGAGACGAGGCTCTTGAGCTTGGTCACATTGACAGGCTTACGCTTCTGTTTTCGGAAGACGTGTGACGCGAGTACGATAAATGGCTCATCGTCCCAAATAATGACCTTTTTAAGAGAAATTTCGTTGTATGCAAGTACCGCCATAACTTTTTTCGTGTATACTTTGTAAATTAATAAGTGG
>JANLIJ010000069.1 GCA_024653575.1 Candidatus Kaiserbacteria bacterium | reverse complement strand
CCTTCACATCGTGGAGTGTTATTTTCTTATGTACGCCGAGCAGTTGTAGAAGATACTGCGCAACATCGTAGCGTGACGCCGATCCTGCACACGTCCCGTGATAAAGACCGTACGCATCGGTATCGAGCAGGTAATAGATTGACTTGGCTAAATCGTGGGTATAGCAGGGAGCTCCATAGATATCAGAGAGCGCAAATACCTCGTGGTTGCCAGCTGCAAGCTGCTTGATGACCTTGTTTATAAATTTCTTATCTTTCTTCGGCCCTCCCCCCATCATCCATCCGGCGCGTATTACGATAGACTTCGGAATATTGCGTACAGCAAGCTCCCCAAAGTATTTTGCGCGACCATATACATTCAATGGGTTCGGTACGTCCTCTTCTGTATATGTATCTTGTTTCCCGTCAAATATGCCCGCCGTTGATACATAGAGAAACGGAATATTATTCTTCAGAGCCTCATTCGCGAGGAAGAGGGTTCCTTCTGCGTTCGTTTTATAAGCGTCAACGGGATTCAGCTCACAGTATTCCAGATCAGTGAGAGCAGCGAGGTGGATTATATAGTCGGGCTTAAAGTCATCTATAGTTCTTACAATCTCCTCCCTCTCCCGCACATCTAGTTTTGAGAGCCACTCCTCATTGAGATCTATGTCGGTCGCCAGCACCGTGCATTTGTCCGAAAACACGTTATAGACCGCTTCACCAAGCATTCCACCACATCCCGTTATTAATACTCTACTCTCCTTCTTAATCATGTAATTGTGTATGATCACTAAAACTGCGCCAACGTCAATTGGGTTACATTGTACCTCTAGACGACGAGTGAATCAACTCACGCTCTCGGAGTAAATGAAAAAATCTCATGCAGACAGGCAAGATGGACCTTCCGCTCGTCCCGTGTCTTTTCTCGATAGCCATCGAACTTCTTTGTCTCACTCTCATAGTTGTGCAGAAAGTTTTTTATCTTTTCTCGTATTTTAGGGATATCGGAGTCATGCTCGGTAAACTTGCAGTCCTCTGGAATGGCAATATCTTCAAAAAACTTAGCTGCACCGCGCCTTCCGGTTATGACGCAGCAACCAAGAATCGCCGACTCGCGCGGCATTTGGTCCTTCCCCGGATGATGCCCGAAGTCAAGGAATACTTTTGCCTCCTTAAGCACATGCACCATCTGTTCATAATTCATATTGATGATGGGCACGAAGGTGATGTCCGGAGAGGCGTCGATGATTTTCTTGGTGAATGCATACCCCCGCTTCGGCGTGTAGGCGACGATGTCTTTTTTCATTGCTATATCAACTTTCTGTTCAAGTGCCTTCGGGTCGATATGGTTGATTAAATAAAACACGCCAGGGACTCCCTTTTTAAGCAGGTGGTCATACACGTAGTAGCCCTGTGCGAGATGATATGGTATTTTTTTTAGCTCTTGCTCAAACCAAAGGTAGTACGATGAACCTCGTTCAAATATCCATTTGTTGACTCTCCCCATGAGCGGGTGCCGCCTGAAATACGCTGCTGAGAGATAGTAATTGTCCACCGATAGCCAATAAATAACTTTCTGTATCCGGCGCAAATCCGAAAATAGGTGTGTATAGATTTCTGGAATGATAAGAATGTTTTCTTCGCTATCCTCAATTTTCTGCGTATAGTCCAACCCGTATTGCGCATAGGGAGCTGGTACCGGTTTCTCGCTCGTGGCGCCGATGTAGTACATCAAAACTTTTTTTACCTTATATAAAGCCCGAAGATCATAGGCAAGTTTGTGTAGGTCTCTCGGCCCTCCCGTCACGTTTGCCGAGACGGCGACATAGATGGTGGTGTCGGGGGTAAGGGGTATATGCATATCACTTCACTCGTTCAAAGAAATCGAGTGCATTCTTAAACGCTTTGTCCATGTCGAAATATTTGTAATTAGCCAGA
>JANLIJ010000064.1 GCA_024653575.1 Candidatus Kaiserbacteria bacterium | reverse complement strand
ACAACAAACAAAACCTCCAGCTAGCGCTGGAGGTTTTGTTTGTAACTATTTTGTAGATATACTGTGTTATAAAAATTATGAAAATTGGATTTATCGGACAGGTGAGAAATGGGATGGAACCCATTTCGCAAGAGGTTGTAAGCAGAAGCTTTCTGACTGCACTCGTTTCATATGTGAAAGTGAACTTTCACAATGTCCCTCGTTTGTCAGTCGATATTTTGAAAAAATATCATACAACCTGAACAGCGTCTGTAGGACGGGATTGGTTTTTGAATTATATAATTAGATTTTAAATGAAAATTGGATTTATCGGACAGGGCTGGATTGGCAAAAACTACGCTAACGATTTTGAGGATCGCGGTTACGAAATTATTCGTTATGGACTCGAACCAGAGTACGCAGGAAACAAGGAGGAGATAGCCACCTGTGACATAGTGCTCATTGCGGTTCCAACACCGACAACACCAGAGGGTTTTAATATTGATACAGTAAGGCGTGTGTTGCCACTCGTTGGAAAAGAGAAAATAGCAATTATTAAATCAACAATTTTACCAGGTACCACTGAGGCACTCCAGGCAGAATTTCCAGGAATATATGTCATGCATAGTCCTGAATTCCTCGTTGAGAAAACAGCGGCACATGATGCTTCTCACCCAAACAGAAATATTATAGGAATACCTTTTGATAACGACACATACAGAGAGCGGGCGAAGCAGGTGCTTGCAGTTCTCCCTAAGGCGCCATATGAAGTAATCATGACTTCTCGGGATGCGGAGTTTGTAAAGTACGCAGGTAATTGTTTCCTGTTCACAAAGGTCGTGTACATGAATATTTTGTATGATCTTGTGCAGAGTGTTGGTGGCGATTGGGGTTTGGTGCGAGATGCACTGATACATGATCCGCGTATTGGTGTGAGTCACACACAACCAGTAGATCAGAGTGGCCGAGGTGCTGGGGGTCATTGCTTCATTAAGGACTTTGAAGCATTTCGAAAGATGTATCGCGAGACAGTCAACGACACTTTAGGGAATCTCCTTCTCCATGCCTTGACGCAAAAAAACATCGATCTTCTCTCCTCGAGTAAAAAAGACATCGACCTGCTCACAGGTGTGTACGGTGAATCACTCAAAGCAGATTAGAGGCGTGTTACACTTATATCGATGAATCGATATCGCGTCGGTATTTTACGTGGAGGTCTAGACAACCAGTACGCATCATCAATGCGTACGGGAGCTTTTGTGCTTGAACACATCGATAGGAGCAGGTTTAATCCTATTGATATCGTTATCGCGCGCAATGGCGAGTGGATTATTGATGGGAGAGCGCGAATGCCTGAACATGTATTGAGCTCTCTTGACGTTGTCTTTAATGCACTTCACGGTGCATTTGGTGAGGATGGTACGGTACAGCGCCTTCTTGAGCGCTATGGCGTCGCTCATACGGGAAGTAAGGCTTTTGCATCGGCAATATCGATGAACAAGGTGCAAACTAAGAATTTCCTAAAGCACACAGGCATCAAGACACCACAACACGTGCAGGTGAGTAGGGATTCTATTAATGACCTCGGAAGGATTTCTGAAAAAATTATTGATACATTTGGACCGCAGTACATCATCAAACCCGTCTCGTCGGGCGGTTCAACTGGGACAATGTCAGTAAAAAATCCAGCCCTCCTTCAGCAGGCACTTAGCGATGCTCTTTCTGTTCATGATGAGGTGATGGTTGAGGTGAAGATCCCTGGAAGGGAAGCCACCTGCGGTGTAGTTGAAAAATTTCGCGATAAGTCAATCTATGTTCTGCCCTCGGTTGAAATCACACTTCCTCCTGGCGCCGATCACCAGACTCAAGAAATCAAATCATCGGGTTCAAGTATTGATTTTTGTCCATCACGCTTTGACTCTGATACGAAGAATGAACTCGAAAGAGTTGCTACAGAAGTGCATCGGGAGATTGGTCTCTCACAGTACTCGCGTTCAGATTTTATTGTTGCTGATGATGGTATATATTTCCTTGAGGTGAACTCACTTCCACAACTTTCACCAAATACGCTCTTCACAAAGTCACTCGTCGCGATTGGCGCAGACTACTCTGACTTCATCACTCATTTACTCACAGACGCATTGCGCGTCGTACGTGAGTAGTGGTGTTATACTAATGACATATGGCAGTCCCAGTAAAAAAGTTGTCGGAACAAGATGTGCTCAAGCGATTGAGTAAATTTCCCGAATGGAGCACAAATGCAAAGCGCACTGAAATAACAAAAAGTATTGCGACCCCATCATTCTTGGTAGGGCTCGGATTGACCGCAAAAATTGCCGTTCATGCAGAGATAATGAATCATCATCCACTCATTGAGCTTACGTACGGTGGCGTTAAAATCCGTCTCAGCACACACGATGTTAAAGGACTCACAAAACTAGACTTTGATCTCGCAAGGAGAATTGATAATCTTAAGATTAGGTAGTTGTCGGGCGAGAAGTGATACCAAATCACTTCGCAAGAGTGAAAAAGTGCGGTGCACTTTTGCAAGACCTTGAGCGTATGTTGCTCTGATTCACAACATACCTACTCAAGGTGTACAGCTTCTGTAAGAAGGGTTGATATTTTGACGCAAGCAAAAATATCAAAGAACCTGAACAGCGTCTGTAGGACGACCTGGAAGTGAATCGAAAATATAATCTCCCTAGAGAAGTGTGCAGTGTCGGGCTACCGAGAATCGAACTCGGTCTACATCCACCCCATGGACGCGTACTACCGGTATACTATAGCCCGTATGTAATATGAGATGGTACTAAATTTGTAATAGCAAGACAAATTATTTTTACCCAAAGTATTTCTGAAGTAACTCGTAAGTATGAAGGTGGTCGTTTACAGGATGCGTGTCAATGACACCAATAACGGCCTCATCATTTCCTCCAGGAAATAGTCCATCGCCAAAGTAAACACACTCGTCCTTATCCCAGCCCTTGTACTCAATGAGTTTTGCCACGTTCGTTCCCTTATGTCTATCCTTGTGGATGTAGTCAAAACTTGTCGATCCGCCTATTTTTACAATAAGCTCCTCGGATATGAAGGGTGCCTTTGCAATCAGTGCGTCGCGCTTCATTCTGTCTGGGTCATAGCTCATCTTGATGTCTACCGGTGCAGTATTTCCAATGGGACTGAATGTAATTTGCGAACCGCGTATCTCAATAGGAGTCCATTCATCCCTAATGTCATGATCGATGAGTGTCTTGAGGGTATTGATATGTGAGAGAATCTCTTCCTCGTGATGCTTTTCAAGTGGGATATTCCAAAGCTCAGTACCATCAATTTCAACTGCATGATTGCCGTTTTGACCAAGCCGAATAGCAGGGAGCGAGTTTGATTGCCAGTCAATTTTCGATACTTCCTGACCAGAAACGATAATAATGCTATGGGAAAGCGATGAGAGAAACTCATACATGTCACTCAGTATGGGCTGACGTGCAGGTGCAACCGTCTTGTCCATATCGAAGAATAGGTGTTTTTTGTGTGAATACATCCAAAGATTATAGCAATAATTCTGATATAATAAACACATTACCGATTAACTATTAAGAATATATGGGAATGGAAGCTATGGGTTTTGTACCAAAAAAAGAAACATCAATAGATGCCGAACTTGATCAGTACCTCACAACACCATTTGAAGATTTGCCTCCTGCAGTACAAGAAAAGATAAAGAATTGGACAATGGGTGGAAAGGTTGAAGGAACGCAAACTTACCATTAATTACTGAAGGTACACGCCCTTGTTTTGAGTTTATCCACCCCATTGTTATACTTAAAATATGAAATTCTCTCGCACGAAGAAACTTTTGTTTGCCAATAACAAAGGTGGGGTTGGTAAGACGACTTTGGCCTTTAACTGTGCTATATCATTTGCTAAACAAGGGTATAGGACAGTACTGATTGATCTTGATCCACAATGCAATCTGTCACGACTGGCGTTAGGCGACACATATTATGAAAAGACACTCTTCTCTTCAGAAGAAAAGGACATTTATGATGTACTTAAAGGTGTCACAGAAGGAGGTGGTGACATTGATTTCAATGTGCCCTTTATTCCAATATCGAATAGTGAGGGGAACCTTTCTCTCCTAAAAGGAAGTGTGAATTTGTCACTGTATGAAAATTTACTAGTAACGGCCTATGGACAGGCAGCTTCTGGTCAGCAGATTGGATATTTCCAGACAAGTGCCATTGATAGATTTTTACGAGAGCGAGGAATGAATGGGGAAATTGATATTTTCGTGATTGATACGTCACCAAGTCTCTCGTTGCTCAACCAAATAATTTTCTTGGGTAGTGACTATTTTGTCGTTCCAATGATGCCGGATGCGTTTAGCGTGCAGGGTATTGAGAATCTCGGGATGATGTTCGAGAAATGGAAACAAAATTGGAAAGTTACCGGAAAGGCTTTGTCAGGGAATACCGAAAATAAGTTTGTGCTTTCGGGCGATGGTTTGTTTATTGGCTACGTGGTCAATTCATACAACGTATACGGTAAACAGCCGATCAAGGATCATCGGCGCTGGATCGAAGAAATTCCAAACAAGGTGAAGAAAAACCTTTCCGAAAAACATGGGAGGAATGGTCTTGTTGAAAAAAGCTGGAAAAATCCTCTTGCTGAAATTCAAGATTACGGAAGAATTCCTGCAAAATGCCAAGAGATTGGAGTAGCCATTTTTGATCTTGATCCGGCGCTTGTAGAGGAGATTCATCAGGGGACAAAGGAAAATATCGAAAAATCAAAAGAAGAATTTAGCACGTTGTCCGAAAGAATTTTGAAAGTACTGACCGATTATTAGAAAAGGGTGCTTGTCCTCATTTTTATAATATACGCTCTCAAAAGAGAACAACCCATCCCGATACACACTCTCATGCATGTTTTTAAGTGGTAAGTATCACATATGAATCCCGAGGAACAATTAGAAGCACTCTCGACCCCGGCTCGCGGTTTGTCTCCCTGTGGACTCGACAGGAATTGAA
>JANLIJ010000055.1 GCA_024653575.1 Candidatus Kaiserbacteria bacterium | reverse complement strand
GTGACTCACCCGTCGTCGCCGTGGGCGACGACGGGTGAGTCTCTTTCTTACACCAAGCCATCCAATCTTCATATGGAACTACTTCAACGAATATAAAATTCTCCCGAGGCGAATAAGGTCATAGTCATATTCTTCTTTGAGCTCCTCGAAAATAGGCTTCAATTTCTCAGTCCCATGCTTTTCAAATGCTTTCGACATATCGGGATAAATAGATGACCATGTGACATGTGAAGGGATGAGATTTGTGACGTGCGTATGCTCAATCTCACGGTCTTCAGCAAGTTTTTCAATGTGTGACCAAATGGTCGAGAGCGCCATCTTTCGTTCCTTTGCAATATCACTTGCGCTCATACTCTTGAGCACGAGCTCTTTTGTAACTGCATACGTATTCTCTTTGGGTGGAAGGCTCGTGCGACGTTCTCGCACGTCACTCGTACCATCAGACCACTTTCCTCCCGAGGCACTCACAAAACTCTTCTGCATCTTCAGTATCTCCTCTTCTTCCATTTCATTAAAGACAAATTCTGCATCGTCTGACTCTTCTCTGAAGTGCTCATCCTTGTGTACGACACGCGGGTCCACGAGAAGTGCCTGTGAATTGAGCCCAATAACCTTCATTCCGGAGAGTGAGCGCACGCGAGAGAGCGCCACATACCCCTGTCCGTAGGTAAATGCATTCCTGAGGTCAATTTCCGCTGCATCGAGTGACATTCCTTGACTCTTGTGGACAGTAATAGCCCACGCGAGGCGGAGTGGCACCTGCACGATTTCTGCTTTTATCTTTCCATCCTCTTCAATAATCCATGATTGCGGAACCATCTTGATTGTCCGACCGTCACTCGTCTCAATAACCGGAAATCCATCCTCTCGGTCAAAATCAATTACTCTCCCAAGCGTGCCGTTTACATACCCTGTCTCAAAATTATTCTTTGTACACATCACCATCGCTTCCTTGCGAAGTTCGAGCACTTCCGGCGAGAGACAGTTCTTCACGAGTCCTTGAAGGAGTGGCTTACTCCCCTTCGACTCCATGGTAAATAGCGCCTTTTGAGTATTGAGTTCCTGAAGTCGAGCATTGTTCATACTATCGACATCACTGTTGTGCGTATAGAGCTTTGTCGGTTCGATATCGGTGAAGCTGATGTCGGTCTGCTCACTGAGAAGTGTATAGTGACTCTCATCGACATCATTTTTTCTGATTGAGTTGAGGAGTCCGAGGAGGAGTTCGTCCTCCTGTCTGTGTTGCTCGGTGAGATAACAAACCATGAACCGTGCTGAGTCCCACGCGCGCGACTCAAACGCAAAGCGCGACATCTCGCCCCTTCCTGCAATCGGTGGCAACTGGAAGAAGTCACCAACGAGAATCACCTGCATACCACCAAAGGGGTCAGCTGATTGTTTGATTCCTCTACAGACACTCTCCACCATATCGAGCACCCGCCCATCGAGCATCGAGATTTCATCAATGACGAGTACGCGCGCTTTCTTCACTCGGCGTACCGTTTTTTCACTCGTCATAATACTATCGAGGTCGTACTGCGTGAGTGTGTCGCGCGCACCAATACCACTCCACGAATGGATGGTGATGCCACCGATATGCGTCGCTGCAATTCCCGTCGAAGCGGTGATGGCCACCGAGATATCACTCGCAAGAAGCCAGTCGACATACTGATTGAGCACATATGTCTTCCCTGCCCCCGGCTCCCCCGTAAGGAATACATTTGCTCCCGTCTTAAGAATTTCAAGTGTTTGAGCTTGCGTCATGGATACTAGTATACCACCCCAAGGAAACTAAGAGGTGTTTGCCTGCTACAAATCTATCGATTCAAAAATAGGAACAGGAATTCTAATTTGAAACAGAGCAATTATTCTTAAAATATGTCCTTACAAAATCATGGTACCGCTTTGCAGGGGCGATGTGCCTTGGATCAGTTTTAGCCAACATATAGAGATAAGGAACCATTATCGTTGACGCATACATGATGTACAGAATTTCGTGATCTCGGTTCAGTGTCTGTCCACCATCAGCACAGCCTTTCATAAAGGCATCAAACAAATCATCACCACCGAGTGCAAGGATATCAGCACCCAATCTATATAAATCTATATTTTTATGCCCTTGCAACCATTCTTCTTTTGGGGGAAACGTGTCAATGAAATGTAACTCACCATCAGTGAAGACCGCATTGTGGCCATGGACATCTCCGACTGTTACCATTTCCTTGGACAGCTCATTTTCAAAATGGAACCGATGGTTCTCCACAAATGCTTTCATGAAATCACAATACTCCCCAGATTCCTCAAGACTCATGCTTTCTGATACTGAACTGCTCCATTCTCGACAATCCTCGATTCTTCCATGAAACACACTGTAGTAGTCACCATCAATATGCCTATGTATCTTTTTGATTTTCTTCCCGAACTGCTTACCGATTACATATGCGAGGTCTTCATCAATCTCCACTCGTAACAATTTCTCATAGAGAATATCGTTCGTATCAATACGATTCATGACAATAACAAGATCGTCAGCATTTTCACTTTCTGGAGAGCACTCTTCCACCTGTCCATCGCTAACAACAATACCCATCAACCTTGTATATATCGCTGGACTCAACGTATTATTCCACTCGAAATCTCTTCGGGTAAACGAAAAACGTTCTTCCTTCCCCGATATGTCTCTGAAGCCCTCATTGAAGAATTTATTATCATTTTTATATAGTTTGTAGACTGTTTTTTCAAAAACAAAAACGTTTGAAACCACGGTCTCGATATGCTTTGGCGCTTTACCTTCGCCAAAAATCAAGCCTGCTTTTGCAAGTTCGATAAATGGTCTCTGTGAATATTCTGTACTCATAGTTCCTCAATTGAACGTGTCTTTCTGTTAAAACAGACCTCTTTTGTATGTTCATTAAAACCGATTTTAAGACGAACTTTGTCACTGTCGCCGGTAGAGTAAGCTTCAATGGTTACAGCTTCACCAAATGCAGGCGAATTATACTTCCCCATATTTTCTATACCAAAGACGTCATCAATCAGATGAGTGACTATCTCAAAATGTGAAACTGCAAACACGTGCGGGGTATTTGAATTTTTCGGTGGTCTTTTTTCAAATGAGCGAATGAGGTACTCGAAGGCACGATACAATCGCTGTTTCTTCTTTGATGCAGGCTCTATAAAGTCTGGACTGCTTTCGTACAATGCATCATTCGTGTGGTGATCTTTCGCAATCGCCTCTTGATCATGTTCGAGTTCCTCGACACGTTGGAGAAAACCCTCAAGATCAGGAATATCACTTGAGCGTATTTGATTAATGCTCCTTTTTTCTCCGTGAGAGATACCTGCTCCTTCAGCAACAAATTCGAGAGTTCCGCGCGCACGAGCTTTTGGTGAATGAAACAGATGAATTTCATCAGAATCATTAATGTGTCCAGCCCCCTTCAACCTCTTACCTGTCGCAATAGCACCCAAGATACCTTTCTCAGTGAGATCGTGTCCGATATCTTTATAAAATGGTTCCTCATGACGCATGAGAGTCACCTTGAAAATAGGTTGCTCAAGAACTTCTTTTTTACCTCCTGATTCATAACTTTCCATAATTCCCCAGTATACCATTAGGCAAACCTATAGAACATATTCGTGATGGTATACTCTTTTGATGCCACTTTTTGAGTCAAATACAGAGAATCGCATTCTCTCACCACACATTGAGTCGTGCACAGATACTCTAAAGACCCTCTCGGTTGATACCCAAATCATCATCGACAATACCTGGAAGCAGATTATTTCAGAAAATGAGAATCTATACTCTTCATCGCTTTTTAGATATGTGAGACATACCCAGAATGAAAATTCTATTACACTCTGCGCACAGAATGATATTGAATACAAAGACGTTGTTGGTTTGCGGAATAGTCCTGACTTTCTAAAGCAAATACCAACCCAAGATCAATTTTGTGCTCTTTCACTTATATCACTCTGTTATAGTGCCGATGGTTTTGGAATTCTTGTCGAACGCAACTCCGGTGACTGGCCACACTCACTTGAACTTCCTGGTGGCTTTCTGAGAAAATCGCGCGGTGTCGATATTAATGAACAACGGTCTCAACTCCTCATCGGCGACCTTGGGACAAACTTAGAAAAAATTACTTCATTAAATTTTGCAGGATTCCTATTGTACCCTGAAATATGTGAAATGATGATGGTTTACACAATTAGACTTCCACTTTCGTTTAAAGATATCCAAGAACAAGCGCCAAAGAAGCTCCACGCATTTCCTCCAACATACACAACCCAAGCTCATGACAGTACCTTTAATCTACCGCTCCACACACCCTCAAAGACCGTCCTTGATCTACTTTTACACTAAGGGTTTTATAAGACCTTTTATAAATCAAGAAAATCTGGTATAACTATTTTCGCCGAGCAATCGGTATTGAATTGAGGAAACGCTGGCATGTGTTACTCAGCAACTCTGTCTTTTTAGACAGTCTTGGCCCTATCGTCTAACGGTTAGGACACTTGGTTCTCATCCAAGAAATCCGGGTTCGATTCCCGGTAGGGTCACAGCGACATACGAAAACACCACCAGAAAAACTGGTGGTGTTTTCGTATAGCAAGCAAAATGTTTTGCTTGCGTGTCGCTGTGACAGACGGAACCTTATTTTTGCTATTCCTAATGCAAAAATTGGTGAGTCCGGGTAGGAGGTGCTTATGAGCGTAGCGAATTAGCAACCTGACACCACATAGCAAAAAGGATTGTTTCTTTATAAGTCCAACCTCCGGAATCATATATGAAAAGCCACACCAGTAGCATTTGCTATACTTATTTGCATGCCCACCAAAACAACAATCTCATCGGGTACGGTACATCGAGTACCAAACGATTTGCGAGTCGTGCTCCACTCAAACGATGAAGTCCTAAGTTTGTGGAATAAGCTCACACCGCTTGCGCGCAATGAATGGATTTGTTGGGTAACGATTGTTAAAAAAGATGAGACGCGCGCAAAACATCTCACACGACTTTGTGATGACTTACGCAAAGGAAAGCGTCGACCCTGTTGCTGGCCCGGCTGTCCTCACCGCAGACCAAATGCACACAAGTGGTTTGGTAATTGATTGTCCTTTCCAGAGGTCTGACCTCCAGAAGTCAGTACTGAATATGTGTTGCAAAATCCTATAAAATAGACTACTTTATATTAAGACTTGAAAACGAGGAGAAATGGTATGACAATGAGTCTCGATCAACTGGCAACAGCAGTACAAGAGCAAGTAATTGACGATGTGACGATTCGCGAGATGGAGGAACGGTTGAATAGAGCGGACGACACGTTCACAGAGGAACGGAAGCATAAAGAAGCTAACCCTCAGGGTTTTCTTAAGTACCAATACACCATCTAACAACTTCGCCAGCACCACAAACGGACCCCTCGGGTCCGTTTTCTTAAACCTCAATCACCCAAAAAGACAACACAACACCCGAGAGGCTTTCGCCTCTCGGGTGTTGTGTCTACCGCACGTGACTTACGCCTGTGCAGGAGCTTCTGTTGTTGCGTCCTCCTCCTCTACGGCTGGAGTAGCGACTTCTGCTTCTACCTCTGGGGTAGTCTCTTCCTCTGGAGTTGGAGTTACTCCTGTTGTATCGTCTATCATATCTAGTTATATGTGAATTATTCCTACTAAACCGACTGGGAGAGTATACAGGACTTCCCCAATAAAGCGAAACTTATTTCACAAAACACAGTAATATAGCTTCATAATTTACAAACCTGTGCTATCCTGTAGCTCGCCCTATAGATGGGTACACACTCACGGATTCGTGGGTTTTATTAATTCCTTTTTAGAAACGAAAGATACAACGTTTATGAACACCCCACTTCACACAAAGACTAAAATCGTCGCGACGCTCGGCCCAAATTCCTCTGAGGTAGGAATGATTGAGCGGATGCTGAATAACGGCCTCCACGTAGCCCGCATCAACATGAGTCATGGTGACCATGCTGAGCACGCACTCAAAATAAAGAATGCGCGAAAAGCTTCGGAAAAATCGATGCTTGCGCTCGCCATTCTCCAAGACCTCGCGGGGCCGAAGATTCGTATTGGCGACTTCAACACCGAAGAAGTGACGCTTGTGTCAGGGAAAAAGCTCGTACTCACGACAGAAAAATGTGTGGGGACTGTCGATCGTGTCTCACTCAACTATGTGAAGCTTCCACAGGAAGTATCAAAAGGAATGACCATCTATCTCAATGACGGGAAGCAAAGTCTCATGGTCGACCTCGTCACCGAGACCGAAATCCACACCACCATCATCGCTGGTGGCACCATTCGTGGCCGTCGGGGTGTAAACGTCCCCGACGCAAATCTCTCCATTTCTTCCCTTACCCCAAAGGATAAGAAAGACCTCATTTTTGGAATAGAGCAAAAAGTCGATTTCATCACACTCTCATTTGTGCGAACCGCAGATGACATTCACCTTCTCCGTAAGCTCATCAGCAAAGCTACAACACGCTCAATTGGAATTGTCGCAAAGATTGAGACAAAGAGTGCCATTGAGCACCTCGAAGCGATCATCGAAGCATCAGACATCATCATGGTGGCTCGTGGCGACCTCGCCATTGAGATGCCCCTCGAAAAGGTACCACTCCTTCAGAAGCGCATCATCAGTCTCGCCAACAAGGCTGGAAAGCCCGTCATCACCGCAACACAAATGCTCGACTCTATGCGCGTAGCGGTGACTCCGACGCGCGCTGAGGTGACCGACATCGCAAATGCCATCCTCGACGGCACCGATGCCATCATGCTCTCAGATGAGACTGCAGTCGGACTTCATCCCGACAAGACTGTGGAAATCATGGCAAAGGTCGCATACGAAGTGGAAACTGACCCATACTTTATTGAGCGTCAAAATCAATGGGACTTTGCTCCAACGTCAGTCTGTGACGCAGTAGGTCAATCAATCGCAAAGAGCGTACTCGCAACAGGTGCAAAGGCAGTCATTGCCTTTAGTGAGAGCGGATACACTGGATGCATGGTGGCTCGCTATAAGCCGAGAGTTCCAATCTTCGTCCTCACTCCACACAAAGACACCTTCAACAAAATGCTCGTCGTCTACGGATGTTACCCAATCCTTCTCTCAAAGAATGCAAAGGGTCTCCCCGAAGCACAAGCACTTGCTCGAAAGGTGCTCCTCGGAAATGGTATCGCCGAAAAAGGCGACACCTTTGTACTTGGTGCCGGAATGCCCTTTGGCACCCCTGGGTCTACCAACATGATGATTGTGGAGCAGATTTAATCAACTCAAAGGACTACTCAAGAGACCAACAAACACGCCATATGTTCGACGTCCGACGTCGAACATATGGCGTGTTCGTTGGGTATAATCGTGGGTTGACGAGCACTGATACTCATCGTATAATACAAACAGTATAGTCCGCAGGCACATTTGCCTGCTTTGATTCTAGAGGAGAACCAAAATGAACGCAGTCGTCATCATGGATGAAGAACAAGCATCACGAATCCGAGCCCTTCGCATCATCGCGTTTGGCCTGCTCTGCTTCGGTTTCGGCTACCTGTTTGCACAAATGCAACCCGAGGTGCCGAAGTCCGCGGAGCTCGAAATGACCAAGAAACTTCAGCAGGCGAAGAATGGTGACTACGCCGTCCTCAAGGATGGCGAGGTATTTCGCATCGGTGGATCAGTGATGGGTGCTGTGATTGAGGAAGGTCGCATCTATTACAACACCCGCACCTCTGTCGAGACGAACCATCTGTACCGCCCAAACTGGCAAATGGCTGCACTGGTGGTTGAAGTTATTTCCCCGACCAGCGAAAGCTACGCCGTCATCACCCAGTGCTTCTACAAAGGCAAGGTCGTCACGACGGTCGGCCCAGCCAAGTGGACCTGCACGTAAAGTCCGTCCGCCCAGCCAAAAGGCCTGAAGTATGCACCAATGCATACCTGAGGCCTTTTCTTATTTGTATTATATCTATCATATGATAGATATAATACAAATTACCTTGATGTCTTGACACCCATTGATACTCGTCATATAATATGCGCAGTATAGTTGCAGGCGATTTCGCCTGTTTTGATTAATTTGTTTGAGGAGACTCAGAATGAAAAGCGTCAATATCACGGGAACAGATATTGCGTGGGTCATGTTTGCCGTGATCATGTCTGGACTGGGTACGGTAGCGCTTACAAAGTCCAGCACCATCAAGGAACCCGACGCAGTTGCTCAAGCACATCAGGCGACAATGAAGGAGCAGTTGCTCACCACGACGCCGGGTGACCTTGTCATTCAAAAGGGCGGGTACATCGTGACTCTCGGTGCCGGAATGCATTACGCCGTAAGTCATGACGAGGTGAACTTCACAGGACTTAACTGGGCAAAGAACGAGCACCGAAAAATTGAAATCTTTGTGCTCAATGTGGAATGGATTGTCAGAAAGGACAATCCAAACTACGGTGCGGTAGCATCATGCTTTCTCCAGGGAAGATCGGTGACCGTAGTTGACCACCGTTACACCTGTTGATAGTGGACACCACGCCCACCCAAAAGGCCTGAAGTATGCACCAATGCATACCTCAGGCCTTTTCTTATATTTTCCTAGAGTGTGTTCAAAAACACATCAGACAAGGCGTGCGAATGAGGAAATACGAGGCGTATTCAATATACGATGAGTGTTTCCGACTGAAGCACAACGCAGTATGGTGGGTTTTTGGACACACTCTAAGCGATGGTCTTCCACATTGGGTCCTGACGGACGAGCAACTCCTCCGCTCGCTCTGGCTCTGCCATGAGCTCTTCTACGAAGCGCTCGGCGCGGATTGACTGTGAACCCTTCACGAGAAGCACATCGCCTGGCTGTATGAATGTCTGCATGTCCTTCCCTGCTTGGAGCGCATTATCAAATTCAAAAATATTCTTTGGGTCCATTCCTGCCTCAATCGCTCCCTTACTAAATCCTCGGGAACGCACACCAATGGTAGCGAGAATATCGACTGAGTGTGGGATGAGGCGTCCAATGCGCTCGTGCTCTCGAATTGAGAATTGTCCAAGCTCCATCATGTCCCCCAAGACCGCGATGCGACGCTTTACTCCCTTTAATTCACCGAGCGTCGCAAGTGAACGCTCTGATGCTGTGGGTGATGAGTTGTATGTATCATCAATGATGAGTGTGTCCTTAATACCACGAACAATTCGCATACGGCCAGCGGGTGGTACATAGGAACGGAGTGCCTCGGCCACTGCATCGATATCAATACTGAAGACTGAGGCAACAGCTGAAGCAGCGGCGTAATTGTATGCATGCTGTACCCCGAGAGAACCGTTCACACGCATGAGTACGGCTCTATCAAGATGGGTGAGTAGAAATTCAAAGCCAACTGCTCGTCCATCCTCATACACAATTTTGTCTGCCGAGGCAGTGAACGGTGAGAGTGAGTACCGGCTGTACCCAATCGAACGCTGAAAGGCAGTCTGCACCACCTCCATCACCTTTTCATCATCTTGGTTATACACAAGAACTCCATCGGGCTTCAGTGCATCAACAAGTTTCTTCTTTTCCTTAATAACCGCTTCTGGTGACTCAAAAAATTCAACATGCACAGGAACATCGGGGAGTCGGGTGAGCACGACCACATCGGGACGTATCCACGAGGTGAGCTTATCCATATCACCTGGCCTATCAACACCCATCTCAAGAATGAGTAATTTTGGATACTCATGTGGATGAAGTGCAATGAGTGCACCATCGAAAATATTTTTTATCCAGAGGAACGGGTTGCTCCATGCGTTCGGAAGTCCAAGCACGGAGAGTGGCACACCTATTTCAGAGTTAAAACTCTTTTCACTCTTGCGGACATGTGTTGTCCCCTTAAAGACTTCAAAAATAGCATCCTTGATTGAGGTCTTCCCCACACTTCCCGTCACCGCAATAATCTGTGGTCGTGTACGCTTGAGCAGAATCTTTGCCTCAAGTGTAAGGATTGCAATAATGATTTTTTTAAAAATTTCTTTCATAGTAGATTTCTATTATTGGGTTGAATATGCTCGGTTGGATGAAATTCGCGAAGTGAGAAAGCATGGGATGCTTTCGCAAGGAATCATGAGTGAGTCATACGGATAGTATGGTGAACGAAGAATTTGCCGTTTCGACAAAAAAGTTCGCCGACCGTGCATATTCAAATTAACGGTCTGGGGGAATTGCATAGTAATTAATCAAAAACTGAACCAAATCCATGAATGGGTCGGTCAGCGTCTCTGACGCATACTTCACCCCCTTCGGTTCAACAGTATACAGGAAAATCAGAAATTTCGGGTCATAGGCTGGAAAATAGCCAAAGAATGAGTGCAAATAGCGGTCATCGTAGTACCCGCCGTTTACCTCATCTGCAATCTGCGCTGTACCGGTCTTTGCTGCCACCGTGTAATAGGGATTCTTTGCTTTTCCTCCCTTCAATGCCGTGTCGACGACCTTAACGAGCATACTCGTGATGTCTTCGCTTGTCTTTTCAGAGAAAATGCGTTCACCGTCTGCATATCCCACTTCATGTTCATCGCCATTCGTAAGCTCAACACTTTTCACAAGGTGCGGAGTGATGAGCACACCACCATTCGCGATTGCCGAGAGTGCGCGAACTGTTGCAATCGGAGTAAGGGCTATACCCTGTCCAAACGATGCCGTCGCATACTCAACCTCACGAGGACTCTCGAGATTGTGCACGAGACCATGTGCCTCGTTGGGGAGATCGATTCCCGTTTCGGATCCGAGTTTCAAACCATAGAAATATTTTCTAAAGCGATCCTTACCGAGAAGGTCGGCGATGTGCGCAACACCCGTGTTGAGTGACTGACTGAGCACCTCTTGCATGCTCACCGTACCACGACCTCTTCCGTCATAATTTTTAATAGTGTACTCATCAAGGGTAACGAATCCAGCATCATAGTATGTTGACTGAGGTGTGATGACCCCCGCATCGAGTCCCGCTGCGACGGTAAGTGGCTTAATGATTGACCCCATTTCATACACATTCTCAGTGAGTGGATTTCGAAAAGTCTCAATATCAACACCACTTCGCTCATTGAGGTCAAATGAAGGTACAACATTGAGCGCAAGAATCTCACCAGTCTGTGGATTCATAATGATACCTCCCGTGTATGCACTGTTCCACTCTGCCTGCGCCTCATCGAGCACTCTATCGAGCGTACGTGCGACAGTAGGCTCAATGGTTGTCACAATATCCCCCTCAAGAGAATCTGATGAATCAAAGACAAGCTCACCGAGGTTACTAAAGATTTCCGCAAAGAAATTGACACTCATGTGGTCACTATCACGCATCAATGTTTCGTTGTAGTAACGTTCAAGTCCGTACTTACCGAGAATCTTGTCACCGTCATATCCAATGAAGCCAACGGTCCGAGCTGAGAGTGATTTTCCTGGATAGTACCTCCATTGATTCTTGTAGAGCTTCACTCCAGCAAGATTGAGTGCATCTATTTTATCTGCAAGCTCTTCATCAACTTGCTTTTCAATCTCCTGATAGGTCTTGTCCCTCTTACCTGCACGCGCAATGAACGTATCATGGTCTAATGGTAAAAGCGCATTAATTTCAGCATAGGTCTTTTCGGCATCCTCAATACGACTTGGATCAATAGCAAGAAGATAACCAGATTTAATAGTGGCTGCTGAGACATTCTCATTGTCTTTTGTGGTAAAAAATATGCTCCCGCGCTTATAGAGATCTCGTACCGTATGCACATACTGCCCTTCCCCTGTCTCACGATACTCATCTCCATGCACAATCTGCACAATATAAAGCCGTACCAGAAGTACAGCCATAAACGCGAGAACAATGCCAGTTATGAATCGAATCCTAATGACAGCTTCTCTTCTCATTGCGCATCATTAATTTTTTAATACAACGAGTGTATCGTCTGACTTATCAATAAATATCTTCTCTTTCGCAATTCTGAAGCCCTTGAGCGATGCAATGTCACTACTCACCGTGTGTTGCATTTCAATATACTTCGCGTCGAGCAGACTGATTGAAGTCGCCATTTCCACAATTTGTGAATCCACTTCCTTGCGCATTACAACATGCATGACCGATTCACTTACGAAGTACATGTAGAGCGAAGCAACAACAACAAGGAGCGAGCAGGCGAAGTAGAAGAATCGTGATTCTTCTTTGTATGCGGTTATGGTGTTATGACGCTTCATTTTTTTCAAAAATTCTAAGTTTTGCGCTTCGTGCGCGAGGGTTTCGTGCGAGTTCCTCTGCTGATGCAGTAATTGGTCGCTTCGTGATTACAGTACCGATTTGATCGTGTGCTAAATTTCTAAATAGATGCTTTACAATTCTGTCTTCAAGGCTATGAAAACTGATGATGGCAAGGCGACCGTGAGGATTGAGAAGAGCGATTGATTTTTTGATACACTCTTCGAGTGCGTCAAACTCATCATTCACCGCTATCCGCAATGCTTGGAATGTTCTCGTCGCTGGATGTAATCGTCCGTGGAGGTACCAACTCGGTACCGCACTTTCAATGACTCGGACGAGATCAAAGGTTGTCCTGAGGGGTGATGCTTCACGCACCTCGACAATCTTCCTCGCAATGCGCCCTGCAAACTTTTCTTCACCATATCCTCGGATAATGCTCGTTATTTGCTCCTCGGTCCATTCATTGAGAATGTCGCGTGCAACAAATGAGTAATTCTTTGGATCACCGAATGTCATGAGGAGCTCTTCGTCAACGAGAAATGAAAACCCTCTCCCATTTCCACTGAACTGCTCCATACGCCATCCAAGGTCAGCCAGGACTGCATCTATTTTTTCAATATGTAAAAGATCAAGAATTGAGTCTATGTGTCTGAAGTTACCTACAGTGAGATGCGTCGTGCATAGAGCACTACCGAGCAATTCTTTTGCTCCCTGTATCGCACTCTCATCTGCGTCAATGCCGATGAATATTCCATTCTTCCCGAGTCGTGACACAATTTTTTGTGCATGACCGGAAGCGCCAAGTGTTGCATCAACAACGATTGACGATTCATTGATCGCGAGAGCGTCTAACGCCTCCTCTGTAAGTACGGTGATGTGTTTCTCCATGGTAAAAATAAAATTACTTTACCCGTATGAGATATGTCTTAAAATCTCTCAAATACAAGGCGATGAGCCACGAAGACATAAGACGTATTAAACATACGGCGCATGTCTGAGTGACGAAATCAACGCAGTAGTTGAGGATTTTTAGGCGTATCTCTAGAGGACGCCGATTTCTCCCAGCTTCTCAGCCAAAGCATCTGCCTGTCCTTCAATACGTCGCTTATACTCACTCCACCGATTCTCATCCCACATTTCTACACGATCATGGATACCCGCAAGCACTACTTTCGTAGAAAACCCTGCGAATTCCTTTAAGAAATCAGGAACGAGAATTCGTCCTACAGTATCTACCTCCACCTCAACCGCTCCCGAAAGGAAGAATCGGCTAAACCCTCTTGTATCCGCTTGTCCGAATGGCAGTTGTGAAATCTTTTCAGAAATCCTCTGCCATTCCTTCAAGGGATATACAAAGAGACAGTTATCGAGTCCCCGAGTCACAACAAGTTTTTTACCAAGTTCCTTCCTCCATGTAGAGGGTAAGGACAGCCGTTTCTTGGCATCAATGTTGTGTGTGTACTCTCCAATTAACATGTGATTAATTGTGAAACTCAATACTGTTAAACTATTTTCATAGTTTACCACTATCTCCCACCACATGTCCATTATATACCACTCTGCCCCACCGTCCACCACAGTTATACACAGAACATCCAGAAATACCTCATCTACTGCGTTGTGGCCTAGAAGTTACAGAGCGAAGCGACAATAACTTCTGGTCTGTCATTTTTTCTTCTTCACAGAAGCAAAAATGACCCATCATTCAGGCATTCATCGTATTGATATACGCCTCATACCCAGCAATTTTGCCGCCTTGTATCTGAGGCATTTCTGAAAGTTCTCGTTCAATACGAAACCTAACTCACGGGTATTCAGCAACACACAAAAACAGGCGCATGGATTATTTCCCACGCGCCCTTGTTCGATTTACCTCTCAGTCATCTTAGCCAAACTTGTATTCTTGTACCTTGCCTCCTTGTTCTTGATATTCGATAGCGTTGACGATGATTGACCGCACTCTACCGAGTCGACCATATCGTACTCTGGTATTGCCAAGTACCCCGCACACATTCATCAGGTGTGTTGCGAGAAGACTGAACCTCTCTTCACGACAGAGCGATGAGAGCATTGCCTCCTGTGTTTCTTGAATCGCAACACACTCGAGCCTCTGGACTGCACCACTCCGACTTCGCTTCGACAAATCTCCAAGAGTCTCTGAGTTTCGCCTCAGCGCCCAAGCAGAAGAATATCCCCCTACTCTCATTTTTTTCCCCCAAACAGTCAACTGATTTATGAACGGACCACTACCCGCCCACAATGTAGCACTCGCAGTGCCAATGTCAACGAGCGATACTTTCTAGACACTATTTAGGACGCATCAATGGAAAGAGTTGTACTTCACGGAGTGGTTTGTTTTCGAGAATCGTAAAGAGTCGTTCGCCAAAACCAAAACCACATGTTGGTGGCATTCCATGTTCGAGCATCTCAACAAATTCATAGTCAGACATCATTGCCTCTTCATCCCCCGACTCGATGAGTTTACGCTGTACATCAAAACGCTCTCGCTGGTCGATGGGGTCATTGAGCTCGGTATATCCACGCCCCACCTCACTTCCCGCAATGAGTGGCTGGAACATTTCGACCACCTCACTTCCCTCTTTTATTTTTGCGAGTGGCGCCACGAGCTTTGGATGATTTATAAGAAATGCAGGGCCCGAAATATTCTTTCTACAGTATTTCCAAAGCGTATCGGTAAGTCGCTCTCTATTCTCGCCATCATATTTCACACTGAGTTCAGTAAGCTTGTTCTTCAACTCTTCCTCAGTCGCGCAGAGCACATCCACACCCGTCTGTTTCTTAATCTCTTCAACATAGTCAATGAGCACCCACTCATCGGCCAAATCAAAAGAATGTGTCTTGTAGGTAAATGCAGTGGTGCCATACACCTCCTTTGCAATTGTTCTATAGAGTTCTTTCACAAGCTCCATACCATCGTTGTAGTTGGCATATGCCCAATAGAACTCAAGATTGGTAAACTCCTGAAGATGCTCAGGGCTTGTCCCCTCATTGCGAAACGCCTTTCCAATTTCAAATGTTTTTTCAAATCCACCGGCAAGGAGTCGCTTCTGCCATAGTTCACCAATGCAGATTCGAAGATAGACGTCGATATCAAAATCATTGTGATGTGTCTTGAATGGGCGTGCTTCTGCACCACCTGTTGTAAGCTCAAGGAATGGAGTTTCAACACCCAAGAATCCCTTCTCTTTCATGAACGCTCGTGCCGTATCCCAGAACTTCTCCTTGCGTACAAAAAGTTCACGAAGGTCTTCCTTTGTGAGGAGGTCGAGATAGCGCTTTCGAAATCGTTCTTCTTCATCTTGAAGCCCGTGATACTTATCGGGAAGCGGAAGGAGGCTCTTCGAGAGCATTAACCAGTCTGTTGCAAGAATAGATTGCTGTCCTTTCTCGGTTGTAAACAAAGTGCCGGTGACTTCAATAAAATCACCACCATCGACAACTTCCTTGAAGAGCGTAAATTTCTCTTCACTCATTACATCGCTCTTGAATACTGCCTGGAACCTTCCCGAGACATCTTGAATGTCGGCAAACACAATAGCCCCCTGTCCACGAGAAATGAGCATGCGACCGGCAATCGTGACCGAAGTGGCATCTTTTGAAAGAGTTTCAAACGACGTGATGACTTCTTTGATAGTGTGCGTTCTTGCTGAGATTGAAGGGTATGGGTTATGCCCACGCTCCCTTAAGATAGCAAGCTTCTTCAAACGCTCTCCGCGGATTTCTTCAATAGATGACATAGAGAATATAGTACCGTTTTATTTGTAAAATGAAAAGCAAAATGACCCGTGGCCAAAGGCCACGGGTCATTTTGCTTTTCGTTGTAGTCTTATGACACCTTCAATACTGAATACGTCTGCTTCCCTCCGGGAGTTTCAAAGGTGAATGAATCGCCCTTTGCCTTCCCCATAAGTGCTTCACCGAGTGGTGAAAGGAATGAGAGTTTGTGGTCATGAATGTTTGCCTCTTCGGAACCGACAATGGTGTATGTATGACTTTCTTTATCTCCCTGCTTTTCGATAGTCACTGCAGAGCCGAGTCCAACGACATCACCCTTGTTTGCATGCGCGACAATCTTCGCCTCCTTGATGACCTTCTCGAGATACTGGATGCGTTCCTCGATAGCTGCCTGCATATCACGCGCCTCTTGGTACTCCGCATTTTCTGAGATGTCTCCGAGACTACGTGCGTATTCGAGTGACTCAGCAACCTCCTTGCGACGAACCGTCTTGAGGTGTTCAAGTTCCTTTTTAAGTTCCTCAAACTTCTCTTGTGTTAAAAACGAATCGTGTGGCTCATTCATATATACGTGAAATAATTAGTGAGTCAATTATACGTAGTAGTACCCCGAAGTCAATGTGGGGAAAATTATGACTCAAAGTATTCCTTTCTATGCTCCCCCATCCAATCAAAAACCTTGCCCATTACTGACCCAGCGCCGACAGTGTTACTCCTCGGACCATATTCCATGAGCAAAATGAAGGCGTATTTTGGCTTTTCATAGGGGAAAAATCCTGCAACCCATGAGTTCACATGTGCCTTCGATGTACCGAGTTCTGCAGTACCTGATTTCGCTGCAATCGCAACATCTTTGCGTTCAAGTGCGCGTGCAGTACCTCCATTCTGGATGACTGTTCTACGCATTCCTTCAGTGACTACCTTGAGATCCTCGGGATACAAATCGAGTCCTTGTGTATCACCCTGTTCACCCTGAATCACGTGCGGAGTGACGAGTGTACCGCCGTTCGCAAGTGCGCTATATGCGCGGAGCATCTGTATTGGTGTAATCTGAAATCCATACTGCCCGATTGAGGTGAGGTATGTATCTCCGAGTCGCCAATCATCATTAAAATGTGACATCTTCCACTCGGGAGTAGGCACAAGTCCTCCCTTCTCTCCACCGAGAGACATGCCCGTTGTACTTCCAAGTCCAAACATTTTAAAATATTCAACGAGTTTTGTTATGCCGACCCCCTTCTGGTCACCATACCCACCACCAATAGTCATCATGTACACGTTTGATGAATATGCGATTGCGTCCCACATGGTCATCGCACCAAGCGTTGAGCTCCAGTCTCGGAAAATTGCGGGATTGCTCGGATCATATGGATTTGGAATAGTTATCGAACCACTACTCACAATGACTTTCTTCGGGTCAATTATATTTTCAGCAAGCGCGGCATAGGCAACAAAAGGTTTGACGATTGAGCCTGGGGTATACACCCCTCCAATGACTTTGTTGAGAAATGGAAAACGAAGATCATCATTGTATGACTTAATGAGACCCACATCATCCCCGTCCGCCAAAACTTCGGGGTCATATGAGGGGAAACTTGAGATGGCAATAATCTCTCCTGTGTGTACATCCATGATTGCTCCCGCCCCACTCCTGAAACCATTTCGTGTGGTGGTTGTTGCGATGAGGTCATGCATGATCTCTGACAGCTCTGCGTCTATCGAAAGGTGGATTTCACTTCCTGAGACTGCAGGGTCGACTGCATTTTCAGCAATAATCTCTCCATACACATTGACCTCCACAAGTTGCTTACCGTTCTTACCGTGAAGTAAATCGTCATACGTTGCCTCTATTCCATTGCGACCGAGATAGTCCGTGCGGAAATAAAAACCCGAGGTATCTTTTTGTGGATAGCTCACATAGCCAATCAGTTGCCCGAGCCCTCTTCGGTCTGTATATGCTCGTACTGGAAAATCATATTGACCACTCATATCAAGCTCATTCCACGCGACGAGTTCACCCCTTCGGTCATACACCACACCGCGCTCTGCAACAATAAGTCCGGCCTCGAGTCTGTTATGTTCACTCTTTTCAGCGAGTGTTGCGCCCTGAATAACCTGAAGTTTAAAAAGTTGTATTGAAAAAATAAGGACGATACTGACGAAAATGACCCCAACCCCGTAGATGCTCTTTTCGCTTAAGGGTAGTTCTATGCGTCCTTCCATACGACCCGTATTGAAGGATGGAAGATTTGATGAATCAAGAAGAATCTCATCAAATGCAATATCCTGTTTTTTAGTCTTACGAAAGAAGCGCATGCTATGAATTATAAAAACGAAGGTATGGTTTTGCGAGAATAGAGATACCGACAAAGATTATTGCGGTGAGTGTGTACATGAACCATACACCTGCGTTTGGATTACCAAATTGTGCGTCAATGTACACGCCAATAATGATGAGTTCAAACGGAGTCCATGTCAGTGCATACGCGCATGAAATACAGACGAATACCCAAAACGGCAAGAATACAGCACAGAGAAGCGCAGTAACAAAGCTGATGATGCGAAATTGAATCATGGTGATAGGAGGGTGCTTGTTGTTGCCGTTGTCGTACTTGTGGTACTCGAACGTGATGGGTCAATCGTTGTGTATATGCGAAGTTCCTCTGGAACCTCAATGGTGAAGAGCGCGTTCTCGACTGACTCGATATTTTCTGTTGCCTGCTTGTATGAAGTTTGTTCAACAGGGTACCTTCCAACACTTACCAGTCGTATGGACTGCAGTGGCGTGTTAAACGTGACATATGCATGCTGTTCAGGTTCAGTTGATATTGATTGGATTTCACCAATAAGCCCAAGTGCACCGCTCTCGAGTGACGGCAGTACCACGGGCATACCCTTCTCGATGACAATGCCCTGCGGGACACTGAGTCGAACGACACCACCCCCTTCACCATGAGCTGTGGTAAAGATGTCAGGACCGAAAACATATACAGTAGTCTCAACACCCGGCGAGGAAAAGAGTGTAATGAACGCAGAATGAGGAAAGACTGACTGCACATAGCCAAGAGCATTCCCGCCCACCTGATATACCGGAGCATTCAATACAACCCCCTCTTCACTCCCTCTATCGATGACGACCGTATCGTATGGAGTGTATGGAGGGCGAGCGATAACACCAGCAACAATACGAGGGGTGGTCGTTCCACCGAGGAGTCCTCTAAGCTCTTCATTCTCCTCTGTAACAAACCCAAGTGTCGATTCAATCCCTTTCTGTGAAGCAATCTGCTGTTCGAGTTCTTGAATATGATTAAGAAGTTCAACTCGACTACGGATGAACACAGGAATTGTCCCTGATGAAGTCATAATATAATGTCGAACAGTAAACAGTGTCGTGGTAAATGAAGAAGCAATACTACTTACCACATCCTTTGCAAAAATAAGCACAAAAATTGCGCCGATAATCCATAAGAGATACTTCTTCCCTTGCCGTTCGTTATTTGAGTTGAGGTAAGAGTTCCCCTTCGTTTTCGCTGAGAAGTTCTTCATATTGTTCTAAATCTTCAAGGACAGTACCAATTCCCCGTACGACCGCGCGGAGAGGGTCAGGCACGACAACTACCGGTAGTTTGAGTACATTCTCGAGGAGTCGTGCAACGCCAGGAATAAGTGCACCTCCTCCTGCAAGACTAATGCCTCTCTGCATAATATCAGCAAGAACTTCGGGCGGTGTTTGCTCGATGACATCTCGTGCAGACTCAACGATGGCATTTATTGAGTTCCCAATCGCTTCCCGTATGTCACTATCGGTAATGACCACTTCGCGAGGAAGCCCCGTTACCACATCCCTTCCCCGCACGACAATCTCTTTTGATTCGCCATGCTCCTCAACAGAGGCGAGCGCTATTTTTGTATCTTCCGCTGTTTTGTCGCCGACAAGTACTTTGAATTGGTCTCTGATGTACGTAACAATATCTTGATTGAGCTGGTCTCCCGCAATACGGAGATTCTTTGCAGTAACGATACCATTCAATGATATGACTGCGATATCAGTCGTGCCTCCACCAATATCAATAATCATACTTCCTTGCGCCTTGTGAATAGGAAGTTTCGAGCCCACAGCTGCGACAATCGGCTCTTCAATGAGAAATACGTCACGGGCGCCAGCATTCTGCGCAGCGTCGCGCGCTGCGCGCATTTCTACAGAGGTGATTCCTGAAGGTACCCCAATGAGCACCCTCGGCGCCACGAGCGACTTTGTTCCCATACGCACCTTTGCAATGAGGTACGCGAGCATCTCTTCAGTTACCTCGAAGTCTGAAATGACTCCATGGACAAGCGGGCGTATCACCTCAATGTGCGCAGGCGTTCTCCCGAGCATTGTCTTTGCCTCGTTGCCAATTGCGACGAGCTGTCCCGTTTTTTTATTCAGGGCAACAATCGTTGGTTCATTAAGCACAATACCCTTTCCCTTCACATACACGAGCGTGTTTGCAGTCCCAAGGTCAATACCAATATCTGTCGAAACAGAAGCAAGGATTGCATCAATGTATGACCGCACTGTTTTCATTACTCGTTTCTATTTAAAAACTTTTGATAGAGTTCCTCCTCGGTGAGAAAAGCTACCTCGCCAGTCTTTCGCTCAACAACTTCAAACTTCCCCTCTTCCTTTGTCTTCTTACTCACCACAATCCTGTGTGGCAGGCCGAGGAGGTCGCTGTCATTAAACTTTTCTCCCGCGCGAACATCCCTATCATCGTAGAGAACCTCAACCCCCGCTTCTTTCAGTGTGTTGTAGAGGCCATCGGCTTCGTCCTTAAGCTCAGTGTCGCCACCAGAGAGTTCAACGAGGTGAATTCTAAATGGTGCGATACTCTCCGGCCACACGATTCCTTTCTCGTCGGAAAATGCTTCTACAGAGACCCCCATGAGTCGTGTGATACCAATTCCAAAACAACCCATTATAGGATACTTTTCATTCCCTTCTTTATCCTTGTAGGTAAAGTTAAAATCGTTTGTGTACTTAGTACCAAGATCAAAAATATTCCCAACCTCAGAAGCCTTTGCGCGCATCAACTTCCCTGAACCATCACATCGCGTACATGCATCACCCTCATTCTCCTTTGTAATTTCGACATTCGCACAGTATGAGCACGTATCACAATACAAAATATCATCTTCTCCAGCATCGGTAAGCACCATGAATTCATAAGAGAGCTTTTTTGTAAAACTTCCTCCTGATGCTTCAGTTGCCTTTGCGACGAGACCACACCGTTCATACACCCTAAAGTATGCCTCCTTTGCTCGATTGTAGAATAAATCAAAATCCTCTTGTGATTCATGGAACGAGTACATGTCCTTCATACTGAACTCTCTTCCGCGCATGATACCCGACTTCGCGCGGAGTTCATCACGATATTTTTGTCCAATCTGATACACCGCAAGTGGGAGATCCTTATATGACAGTGCATACTCTTGTACGATTGGTGTTACGATTTCTTCCTCGCTTTGACCGACAGTGTATTCCTTTTCCGTTCGGCTCAATATTTTGAAGACAACATCCACACTGTCCCACGCGCCAGTTTGCTTCCACGGTTCTGATGGATGCAGTGTTGCCATACGAATCTCTTGACCACCAATTGAATTCATCTCCTCACGTACAATTTTTTCAATCTTTTCAAGCACACGAATGCCGAGTGACAAATACGAATACACTCCGGCCATTTCTTTATGAACATATCCTGCGCGTATGAGTAACTGCGCATTCTTTGACACCTCATCGGCAGGAGCTTCTTTGCGTGTCTTTGTGAAAAGGCGAGATTGTTTCATGTGATGTAAATAATGAATAAATAAATTAAAACTCGATACTAAAAAACAGTACACCAACACAAAACCCCGTCAGTACGCGTTTTTTATATTGTATCGTCATTTAGAGTACTGGTCAAAATATGAAGTAAAATGCCTCATGTGGTCTAACCCATGAGGTGTTTTAAACAGTTGCAAACCTTAGAATCTATGAATTTTGAAATATGCTCTACAAGCGAGCGATATCATTCCACGTCACTGCAACCATAAGAATGATGAGGAGTGCAAACCCAAGCGTATTGAGAATACCTGCATAGTGCGCCTTTATTGGTGAGCCCTTTATTGCCTCAATACACACAAAGAGGAGTCGCCCACCATCGAGTGCTGGGAACGGGAAAATGTTGATGACGGCAAGGTTGAGTGAAATAAATGCAGTGAACATGAGAAGTGAAGCAATACCAAATGCAGACGCCTCTCCCACAAGTCCAACAATACCCACAGGCCCTGCAACTTGTGAGAAGTCAGCGCGCATAAGGAGTGCGTCCACAGCAAGCTTCGTTATACCTACCGTAATATCTCTGAGTGCAGATGTAACATACAAGAATGAGTCAACAATGGAATCGAAGAAAGAACGAGAAATGGTGTCTATTTGTGTGAGCGCAACACCAACAGCAGGTTGGTCTGGTCTATCAACAATGATACCCACCTCTGGTGTAATTTGAGCAACACGAACCTCCCCACCGAGTATGTATGTAAGTGTAATCGGCACACCGCCGTGCGAAGCCACGAAAGCGCTAAATTTCGATGGTGTGAGAGCACTGAGTCTCTCACCATTTGCAGACACTTCTTGAATGACCATTCCTGGGGCAAGTGCAACGTCTGATGCAGGGCTCTCTGGAAGTACATTGGTAATTGCAAGAACCGCGCGTGCGCTCGCATCCTCCTCTCCGACTGAAGTCTGTACCCCTATACCAAATGCAACAGCGATGAGGAGCCATGCAAAGAGAATGTTCATGGTAACACCGGCAACAAGAACGGCACTCTGCGCCCATTTACTCTTTGAGGTAAAGGACTCTGTATCAGTACTCTCCTCTCCTGTAAGTACCCCGTCTTCCTCGTACCGAGGCTGTACACCTGCTTGATTTTCTCCTTCGTTTCTCTCGGATAAAATTGACGCAGGTCTTGCGGATGGGTCCCCTACCCCATCCTCACCGAAAATCTTCACAAAACCGCCAATCGGAAACAGGTTGAACGTGTACTCTGTCCCTCCCTTCCGTACACCAAAAAGTTTCGGAGGGAAACCAATTCCAAACTCATCGACACGCATACCCGTCCATTTTGCTACCGCAAAATGGCCGAGCTCATGTACAAGCACAAGCACAAAGAGAACGCCGAGAAATAGGAGGATTGACATAAATACTATAAATTAATTTCTTTCTCCTTTGCATCGAGCAGTTCCCCGAGAGAACTGTTGAATGCATCGATATGTTTTTGTATGGTCTCTTTTGCAGAAAACTTTCCGTCCTGACTCATCTCGTTTGCCTTCTCAAGTTTATCAATTTCCTTTATCGCTTCATCACGTGCTCCGCGGAGTGAGACTCGTGCCTCTTCGAGCTTTGCTTTTGCAATCTTAAGGAGTTGCGCCCGCCTATCGCTCGTAAGCTCCGGGAAGATGACTCGAAGACCACTACTATCCGCGACAACAGAGATGCCGAGGTCTGCCTCGGTAATTGCTTTCTCAACACTCTTTACAACACTCTGATCCCAGACTGATATGCGAAGTGTCCGAGGGTCTTCAACGCTTACCGAGCCAATTTGCTGAATGGGCACTCGAGCGCCATAGGACTCCACAAGCACAAGATCAAGAAGCATCGGTGTTGCGCGCCCGGTACGAATGCTCGCAAACTCACGCTCCAACCAATGGATGACCTCCTCTCCCCTGTTAGTAAATTCTTTAATATTGTATGACATAGTGTACATATACTACCGTATTATGAATGCATCTCAAAGCAAAAACTTTAAAATTCACCATAGAATTGTTCAAAAATGAGCGTCTTCCTTTTGTCGAAAATGTTCACCCCTATGAAAAAAGGGGTTCCGAGCAAAAATCGCTCGAAACCCCACGGTGCATCTGTGGTCATGCTCGCCCCTGTTCATCCGAAACCGGAGTAAACACCACATCGCCAGCGCGCCATACGTCGCGGCCAGGCTTCCATGCGGTTACATCCCACTCCCTCGCAAGTGGAAGGCGGATGATGCGAACAACAACACATCTTCCGTCATCATGCTCGTAGTAGAGAAGGTTCGCGCTCCCATTGGAAAGAAAAATCCCCGCCTCACCATCCCACTGCGAGAGTAGGCATGAGGCAATAATTCGTTTTATCATCTCCTTCCCTGCCTCTCCCCTGAAAAAGCGCGCCCCGTTCATCTCGAGGGCAATTTCTCGTTCCGGGGAGGAATGCTCGAGCTGACACTTCTTCAACTCAACCTGAGCGCCGTAGGGTATAACCCTATTGCCGAACATGTCGACGAAGTTCCTTTCAATCCACATTCCATTCCGATCTTGGAAGGTAAATTGTTCAAGTGCCTCATCTGAAGCAAGATGAACAGTTACGTTTCCGAGTTCAATGAGGACACGAGGTCCATCTTGTTCTTCATTCATGATGTACTCCAGTAATATGTTGGGCGCGTAAACCGCGCAATCTCAAAGAGCTACTTGTATATTATGACACATTCTCGTAAAAAATCAAATCATACGGGGTACGGGGTCGCACCAGCAAAAATAGAAAATGACTCCTTTACTACGCGATGATAGGTTTCGAGTAGGTCTCTAAGGTGAGCGCAAGGTGTTCAAGAAGCATTTTTTTTGAGCTCCCCGACGCATGTACAAATGAATCAACAAGAAGTACGTCCTCAATGAGCCGTGCATCTCTCATTTTCTGCCCACGAAACTCTACACCTCTCAAAATATTATTTACCCACTCAGCATCTTCCGACTTTATTTTTTCAGCAATGAGATTGAGGCGACTGCTGTAGCTCATTTTTA
>JANLIJ010000104.1 GCA_024653575.1 Candidatus Kaiserbacteria bacterium | reverse complement strand
GTATGCACCGCCATAACAATGTTCGAGTGTACATATTCTATTTAGATACAAAAACGATATCAACCCTAGTGCAAAAAATCCCACTATCATCCACCTATTAATTTTTTTATATATCTCCATACGATTTATTTTAGACTTGTTATGATCTTTAGTACAGGTGTTATCTGTGCCTGTGTGAGCTGTCTTTTTTTCACTGCATATTTAAGTGTTTGTTCGATTCGAGTAAGTATTCGCGATTCCAATTTTGCAAAACGCTTCTTTGTAAGCGACTTCTTATCGAAGTGTTCTGCAAGATTTGCGAGTGCAAGTAAATGTTGTTTATATCTGTAGTGTATCGGGAGTGACTTGATTGCATTACGCAGTGCAAGATATGTACCCTTAGGGACAATAACCTCGCCTTGAACCGTTATTTCTTGATCAATAACATTATCACCGTTCGTATCAACCATAAGATTAGAGAATGTATTCTCAGCTACCGATAGTGCGATAGTGGTGCTTGGGGTGATGGTTGCAATCTCTGCAGAACTGACGCGAGTTTGTATGTCACCAGTGAGTGATTCAGTAACAAACGTCATACTGCCATATCCTGTCCCCTTTATAGATACATCGTATTCAATCCCTTGAGGAATAATAATATATGTACTCCCTGCAAGTTCCATATAAGTACTTCCAGGAATATCAGTTTGTGGAATGCTTGTACCCGCGCCCACGCGTCTTCCATTTGAGTCCACGACTTCCAGACTGACAGGAGAGTGTGTACTGAGAATGGTATATCCGGTACCCGAGAAGGTAGGTCGTTCGGTATATATAAAAGGAGTTGTTGACGACTCATTTGTAAGAATATTGCGAATTAAAATTTGAATTGATTTATTATTTCCAAAATCTGCATGTTCAACCGCCTCAGGACTCTTTTCTTTTTCCAATGCTCCCAAATCCACATACCACACTTTCTTCTCTCCTTCATGGGCTTCCGCGGAATATCCCATCACAGTTTCATCACCATAGAGTGAGAATTGTGGTATAGGTTTATAAATTGGCTCTTGGGCACAAAGAAGGCACCCTCTCTCCATGAATTGTTCATATTTAAATTGATGTACAGTATTGAGTCCAATTCCCACAACTTCTACAACCTCCACCCCTTCTGGCGCAGTCCACCCATCAAGTATGTTGTCATGGTCAGAAAATGCTTTCTCAAGCATTGTTCTCTGTGCATATGATGCCTCATATATTTCTGTTGCTTCCCCTCTTCCGTCGTCACTACCCACCATAAATTCGGTGAGTTCTGCTGAATCATCAATCGTTGATCCATACGCAGTACGAAATGCCTGCGTACTTACCCCATCACCGAAGGTGATTGGTACACTCCCACTTTTCTCAAAATATTTTTTGGATGGTAGGAGTCCATACACACCAGACATATTTTTTGCCACTGCACGAATCTCCGCATCGTCCATGAGCAAACCGAATCCTTGTTGCTGATCATACCCATGGAGAAGCACCCCAATCGCTTTCGGTGTCCCAAGCTCCGGTGATGCAAGGAAGATTACACGATCAATAAGGGCTGACTTCCCTTCCTGCTCAAGTCGTGTGAGTAATGCTTTTGCAAGAAGCCCTCCGTTCGAATGCGCTACAATGGTGACCTTTTTCGAAAATGATTTTTCAGCGAGAGCTTCTGTCTCTTCAATCGCATTATGAATGGCGTCCTCATACTGAGTACCTTCGTCTGCAATATCCACCACTCCGTACCGCCAATCGTATGCAAATGGTTTCCAATCCTTAATTATTTTCTCACCAACAAGACCGTCCATAAACGCACTAAACTTGTTATACATATCCTTCACACCATATGCCGCATCAATCACATCTCGTGTATAAATTGACTCAATACTTTCCCCAGCCTCTGTCATGGCAAGTTGTCGTATATCTTGATTTCCGTTAGGTTCCCAGAGACCATCTTCACCTCCGCCACCATTCTTTGTGTACAAACGTGACCCCATGATCCCAGGAAGAAATAAAATACTTGATGCTCCGGTTGACTCCTCGACTG
>JANLIJ010000032.1 GCA_024653575.1 Candidatus Kaiserbacteria bacterium | reverse complement strand
CTGAGAAGGTTGATAAGGTGGTCGCGAAGTTTTGCGACTGCAAAACTTCGCGACCACCTTATCAACCTTCTCAGAGAGAAGGTTCCGAACGCGATTTTGAATGGAAGCCTGTCTGAACGTGTTCCAAATAATATAAATATCTCACTTCCTGGTTTTGATACTGAATATGCCGTGCTCTATCTCGATGCAAAGGGGATTGCGATTTCTACGAAAAGTGCTTGTGGTGGGGCGGGAGGTGATGGTTCGTATGTGGTACGAGAAATCTCCCACGATGAGGAACGTGCTCTTTCGACGCTGAGGTTCACCCTTGGTGAGAAAACAAGCAAAAATGACCTAGATAAAGCCGTCGCTGTTCTCGAAGAATACATAAAACTCATGAATTCAAGCCATTCTCTGGGTGCTTGACAAGTACATAGTACCATGCTACCATGATAAAACCGTCGCATTGAGGTTTCTTGTGACGGTTTCGAAGTGGAGTCGGTAAGGTCACCCGATGGTGGCAAAGGCAGTTGTCGGAAGAGTTCTTGAGTAGAGTAGTAAAAAAGAGGTAGCGAGTCATCGCTTCCCGCCCTTGGTACAGGTAGAATGTCCGCGTAAACCGACTGAAGACGCAGTTGGAGCGCAATGGACCTCTATTTAAAACTGAGACCTGTTCCATACAGGGTCTCGGTAGTCTACTTAGGACGAAAGTAAAAAAGCGCGCGTATGGTGAGTCAGTACAATTTTTGGTTTTGCGTACTGGCAAAAGTTCAAAAAACCAGTGTAATAACCTTGGTGAAGTGAAGTACCATAGATGTCCCGTAGATTCATGGTTCACATGAAGGAAAAACACAACACAGCTCTGTCTCCGGACAGAACCCAAGCCCGCGCCGTCGTCTTCGGCTCGGGTTTTTTATTTGACTAATGCAAATAACGTTGTATTATTCATACATTAGTAGAGAGGGTTGGACGTGAACTTTGAGAGAAGGAGTTATTTTTTGGCTGAAGGCATTCTCTCGAGTATAATGTAGTCAGATATGCCAAATTTTCACAATTTTACATCACGAGCAAAAGAAGCGATTCGTAAAGCACACGAGCTTGCTATTGAGCGGGGTCAAAACCACGTGAGCCCCGTGCACCTTCTCACTGCACTCGTTATGCAGGATGAGAATACCGTCATCTCACTTCTCGACCGTCTTGATATTGATATTATTGCGTTTACCGACCTTCTCCTTGAGGCTCTCGAAGCACCGATGGGCCCAACGCTCTCACAGTCATACCAGCTTTATCTCACCCCCGACCTTGCACAAGCACTCGAGCATTCGGGCAAAATTGCGCAGGAACTCAATGATTCCTATGTCGGTGTCGAACACCTTTTCTTGGCGCTCCTCGAACACCCTGGTCCTGCTATAGAAGTACTAGAACGTTCACGTATTGATAAGAAAAAAGTACAAGCAGTACTTCAGGAGGTTCGTGAGAACTCGATTGAAGATGTGCAGACGCCGAAGAAGTTTCGTGCGCTTTCAAAGTACGCTCGCAATCTCACAAAGCTCGCTCAGGAAAATAAACTCGACCCCGTCATCGGACGTGATGCGGAAATTCAACGTGTCATTCAGATTCTCTCACGGCGCACAAAAAACAATCCCGTACTCATCGGAGAGGCTGGTGTAGGAAAGACAGCTATTGCTGAAGGGCTTGCGATTGCCATTGTGCAGAGCAATGTTCCAGAATCAATACGAGAAAAAGAAATTCTCTCACTCGACCTCGGACTTCTCGTTGCGGGGACAAAATTCCGCGGTGAGTTTGAAGAGCGACTCAAGACCGTTATGAAAGAAGTGGAGCAAGCACAGGGATCGGTCATTCTTTTCATTGATGAACTTCATACTATTGTTGGTGCAGGACAGGCGGAGGGTTCGATGGATGCTTCCAATATGCTGAAGCCAGCGCTTGCGCGCGGTGAGATGCGCGTCATTGGTGCAACAACCCTCAAGGAATATCAGAAGCACATCGAGCGTGACCCTGCACTCACCCGACGTTTCCAACCAGTGTTTGTAAATGAACCATCTATTGAAGATGCAACTGCAATTTTGCGAGGGATAGCAGAGAAGTATGAAATCTATCATGGTGTACGCATCACCGATGACGCTATCGTGTCTGCGGTCAATCTTTCGAGCCGATACATCACTGACAGATTCCTTCCCGACAAGGCAATCGATCTTGTCGACGAAGCTGCGTCAGCACTTCGTATCTCACTCGAAAATAAACCAGATGAGCTCGTCTTTGCTGACCGCGCAGTACGACGCCTTGAGATTGAGCGTGAGGCACTTCGAAAGGAAGAGGAGGTGTCTGAACATAAGGCAAAGATTAAGGCACGACTGAAAGAAATAGAGCATGAGATTGGTGAATTGAAACAGAAGACTTCGGCGCTTGAGACAAAGTGGAATAACGAGAAAGACGCTGTCGGTGAAATCCGTGAAATGAAGAAGACGCTTGAGACACTTCGTCTGGAGGCGGATTCAGCAGAGGCAACTGCAGACCTCACCCGTGCTGCGGAAATTCGATATGCACGTATTCCACACCTCGAGAAAGACCTTGAAGCAAAATCTCAGAAACTCAAAAAACTACAGCGTACCCGACGACTTCTTAAGGAGGAGGTGACTGAAGAGGACATTGCGGGAGTTGTCTCAAGGTGGACAGGTATCCCAGTCTCTCGTATGCTCGAAGCAGAGGCAAAGAAGCTTGCGCGTATAGAAGAGGAGCTCACTGAACGAGTCGTGGGGCAGAGGGACGCTGTGAAGCGTGTGTGTGATGCTATTAAGCGTTCTCGCGCAGGTATTGCAGACCCAAATCGCCCGATTGGCTCATTCCTCTTCCTTGGACCGACAGGAGTGGGAAAGACAGAGCTCTCACGCGCTCTTGCAGAATTCATGTTCAACGACGAGAGTGCGCTCGTGCGCATCGATATGAGTGAATACATGGAGAAACATTCGGTTTCAAAGATTATTGGTTCACCACCAGGATACGTTGGACATGAGGAGGGTGGTGCCGTTACAGAGATCGTTCGTCACAGGCCGTACTCAGTAATTCTTCTCGATGAGATTGAAAAGGCACATCCAGAAGTATTCAATATTCTCCTCCAAGTTCTCGACTCGGGGCATCTTACCGATGCAAAGGGAAGGAAGGTCAACTTCAAGAATACGGTCATCATCATGACCTCAAATATTGGTGCTGAACATATCGACCGTATGAGCAAGTTTGGATTCCTGAGTCACTCAGATGAAGCAACACAGTACGAGCAGGCGAAGGATAAAGTCCTCGATAGCCTCAAGAATTTCTTCAGGCCGGAATTTCTCAATCGTCTCGATGAGATTATTATCTTCGATATTCTTTCAAGGGAGACCATTCGAGAAATTGTACGCATGCAGGTGGATATCGTTATTGAACGTCTCGCACAGAAGGAGATTAAGCTTTCGGTGACCGATGATGTCCTCGATTACATTGCAAAGGAGGGGTACGATCCTAAGTTTGGTGCCCGCCCGCTCAAGCGTGTTATTCAGTCAAAGATACTCACACCGGTTGCATCAATGATGATTAGTGAGGGAATGCTTCAGGGGGGCACGGTCTCAATAAGTATGAAGAAAGAT
>JANLIJ010000017.1 GCA_024653575.1 Candidatus Kaiserbacteria bacterium | reverse complement strand
AGTTCAACTCTTTCGTGAAATCAGAGACATTCTCATCTCACCCTCACAATGAGATTCTGTGAACGTACAATTCTCCATTTTTAAGAGTTCTGAGTTTCGAGCCTGTATTCGCTATCAACTTGTCGAGTAACCCCTGAGAATTGGACGAATTCTGCGGCATATATACTGTCTCAAATTCGCCCTGAATATACTGCACAGCACGAAATGGAGATGATGGTATGGTTGTAAATACAATATCACTCTCACGTTCGTGCGTAAATCGGAAGATGTTTGTAGAACTTTTCTCTATAGAAAGCTCCCCGAATGATGCAGGAAGGGTGGTTTCGAGAATGTGATACCTCTTGGCAATTTCTTCGCGCTTGGAAGCATCTTCAATACTGACATACTCTATGCTTCGTTTGTAGAATGGAAGCTCACGACCGAGACAGTCAAGTATATTTTTCACGGACGCGTTTGAAATGAGTACGTGTTCATTCTTGGTATTTCTAAGAATAATTGTTATTTTAGATTGTTCGTTACATAGCCTCATTTCACTCTTATTATTCAAAAATGTCACTGCCGTGAGAATCAAAAGCATACAAGAGCTGAGCGCTCCTATAACGAGTATTTGTTTGGCTGAAATGACTTCTGTATCCATCCTCAAATATTACTGAAGAAATCCAAGTGGGTTTTGTTGAACTCCACCTGACCGTATTTCAAAATGCAAATGAGTTCCAGTCGATCGTCCAGTGGATCCCATGGCACCAATTCTTTGGCCCTTACTTACTACTTGTCCTGCATTCACTTCGATTGATGAGAGATGACCGTAAAGTGTCTGGTATCCATTCCCGTGATCAACGATAATATGGCATCCATATCCATACGCGAGGCATCCTGTGTATGTCACCGTTCCTGTGTCGGAGGCAATGATAGGTGGTGTCGCCCGATTTGCGATGTCAAGCGCCATGTGGTACCACACGGGATAAGTTGTGATACTCCCTGTTGTCGGCCAAATAAAGCTTGATGTCCCTTGGACTCCGGCCTGCGCCTGTG
>JANLIJ010000218.1 GCA_024653575.1 Candidatus Kaiserbacteria bacterium | reverse complement strand
AGTTCATGAATTTGTTCACGGAGTACATTGACGTGTTTCACGTACCCTTCGTAAAGGCCGAGGTGAACTTTGATTTGCTTTTCTGATAATCCCTGCAGTTCAGGGAGGTTGAATGTGTGTGGTGTATATGTGTGCATAGATTAAATAGTAAATAATAAACAAGATAAAATAATGAAAAGTACCCTTCGAGTATAACATTTTGATGGAAGGAGAGGGAAAGTGGGGAAATCACAATCCACACACATGTACTCTTAAAAACCTTTCGATTAATCGAAAGGTTTTTAAGAGTGATTATCTAAGTTTTAGAAATCGTATGAAACTCATTTTTTAAATTGAAGTATAAAGTGGTGGCTGGGTACGATACAATATTCATATGCGAGAACTGCGACTCCCCACAATCGGTGCACTCATTACCATTTTTATTCTTTCGATTTTTTCTTTTGGGGTACGTGGGGAAGTACAGAGTGAGGAAGGGACACTCAAGGTTTCGTTTCTCGATGTGGGACAGGGAGATTCAACTTTGATTGAATCGCCCACGGGCACACAGGTGCTCATCGATGGTGGTGTCGATAGTCGGGTGCTCACGGAGCTCAGCCATGTCCTCGGCTTTTTTGATAAAGATATCGACATGATAATTGCGACACATCCCGATGGGGATCATATCGGTGGACTCATCGATGTACTCATGCGATATGACGTTCATACTATTGTCATGACGGAAAATAAGAATGACACACCCGTTGCAGAAACATTTCAGAAAATGGTACTGGAAGAAGGAGCGAAGGTTATCTATGCGCGGAAGGGACAGGTCTATGATCTGGGAAGTGGGGAGGCGGGAAGTACAACACTCAGTATTCTCTTCCCCGACCACGACCCGACGAATCTCGAAAGCAACATGTCATCCATCGTCGCTCGGCTTTCGTATGGAGAGAGTTCATACCTACTCACCGGAGATTCTCCAATCGAGATTGAAGAGTATCTTGTGGGACAAGCGGGTAGTGCACTCATGAGCGATGTGCTCAAAGTCGGGCATCACGGTTCACGTACATCGACCTCAGAGAATTTCATTACTGCCGTTTCGCCGACCTACGGAATTATTTCTGCAGGGAAAGATAATTCATACGGACATCCCCACAAAGAAGTCGTTGACCGACTCACTGAACACAATGTTGTGCAGAAAAATACTGCCGATGAGGGCAGTATCGTTTCAGAGACAGATGGCTCAAAGATTTGGTTTCGGTAAAAGGAGTCCAGAAAATTTCGCAGACAGAAAACATTCAGGACTGAATACAGTTCGAGACGCGGAAAAAAACCCGCAAGGCGTACAGGGGGTACGACGAGCGGGTTTTTCGTGAACGTAACGATGAAATGTGTCAGTCCTGGATGTTTTAGATAAGCTTTGCTTTCTTGAGTGTCTCGTAGGCTCCGTTCTTTGCAATAGTTCGAAGTGCCTTTGTTGAGACGGTCATAAGAATCGTCTTTCCAAGCTCAGGGACGAAGATTCGTCGCTTCTGGAGGTTTACCTGTCGGCGTACTTTTCCGGTAGGATTAAACTGCGTTGCACGTGTGCGGTTACTGTATCCGCCACCTACTTGAGAAGTCTTTCCAGTTATTTCACATTTCCTTGCCATATATCGTTTATTTAGTGTTCGCCATCTTACCACGGTGCCTCAAAATAGCAAGGCTCCGCACTAGATATTACAAACGTAAAGGCGCCACGAGTCTGAAACTCGTGGCGCACCTTCAACGTACTTCGACGATATCTTCGTCGTCCGAGACATGGATCCTCCCCCAGTTTGCTGATTCACCTTCCCAGTTTTCAAGAATTGCGTTAAAGCCCTGGGAGTCTGATTGCATTTTCCTGATGGTTTCAGGAGGTTTTTGCGGGTCCCTCAAATCACGTACGAGCACACAGAGCTGTCCCCCTGTGAGTTCGGAGAACTTTTTGGTACAAACTGGCACTGATATGATCTGCATAGCCGGCCTCCTCAAATTTAGGAACAAAGAACGTGTCGCAGTGTAGCAAACAGATGATTACCCAGCAAGGACATTGTTTGATTGTCTGGATTCGTCCTGTACAATATGGTGGTATGTTTGAAATCATCACACTTGTCATCCTCATACTCTCGATTGTTATTCATGAAGTTTCTCATGGATACGCTGCCAATTGGCTTGGCGACCCGACCGCCCGCCTTGCGGGGAGACTCAGCCCAAATCCATTTCTCCATATTGACCCAGTCGGTTCGGTCCTCGTGCCTGCAGTACTCTATATAACAAATGCCCACTTCCTCTTCGGATGGGCAAAGCCGGTTCCCTATAATCCATACAATCTCCGCAATCAGCGGTGGGGAGAGGCTTTTGTTGCGGGAGCAGGACCACTTTCTAATTTGCTCATTGCAACCATTTTCGCGGTACTTATACGATTTTCAGTCGCTTTTGACTTCTCTGCCGATTTCACAGAAATGCTTGGGTATGTCGTTTTCATCAATATTTTGCTTGCTATTTTCAATGCTATCCCAATTCCACCTCTTGATGGTTCAAAGATTATTGCACCATTCTTGCCGTTTGGGCTCGCGCAGAAATACCGTGCATTTACAGCATATATGGAGAATCTTGGCTTTATTGCACTCTTTCTCTGTCTGTTTATCTTCATGCAGATACTCTGGAAGCCATTTTCTGCGTTAGTGATGTCTATATACCACCTCATGCTCGGTGTGTAGGGAGTGCAGACGCCTTGGTCGGTCAAAGTCTTGACAAGGATGGTGAAGTTTGTCATACTCACTAAAGAGATTTAAAAGTTCTGCTGACACCCGGAGATGCCCCGCTTGAAGTTTCTCCGGGTGTTCACACCCCGTCAGCTTCAGGCAACCCAGCCCCCGCACCCCCATTCCCTCCTTAGGGTGCGGGGGGCTTTTCATTGTTATGCTGGGTACTTGCATATTTTCCTGTGTGTAGTAGAGTATCCCCACCGTTTCAGCGGTTTTTTAGATGCGAGAAGACTACACTTTTGGTCTCCCATCGCAGAGGCTAGGAGTACGACTTTCTTATAGGAGGAAGTGCGACATTAATAACTAAGAGGCAACATGGCAACAATCAATCAATTAACAAAGAAAGGAAGAAAGGACCAACCAACACGCACAAAGAAGGGTGCGCTTCGTTCTGGTTTTAACTCAATCACGAATCGTCCAAACGCATACAACTCACCATTCAAGCGTGGTGTGTGTACTCGCGTAACGACAAAGACTCCTCGTAAGCCAAACTCAGCTATTCGAAAGATTGCTCGTGTTCGCCTCACCAACCGACAGGAAATCACTGCGTATATTCCTGGGGAGGGACACACACTTCAGGAACACTCCGTTGTACTCGTACGTGGAGGTCGTGTGAAGGACATTGGTGTGAACTACACTATCGTCCGTGGTAAGTATGACGCGACGGGCGTTGATAAGCGACGAGTTTCGCGTTCAAGGTACGGCGCAAAGAAGCCAAAGGCAGGAAAGTAGCCCTTAGCTGTTAGTCATTAGTACGTAGGACTAACAACTAACAACTAACAACTAACAACTAACAACTAACAACTAACAACTAACGACTAAATTATAAATAGACTATACTCGCTATAGATAATAGATAGGAATAATATGCGACGACCAATAAAAAAACGACCACCACTGACAAAAGATGAGCGATTTGATTCAGTAAACGTAGCACGTCTCGTCAACTACATCATGCTCAATGGTCAGAAGGAGACCGCACGAAAAATCGTGTATGCAGCATTTGAAGAAATTAAAAATGCAAAGGAGGGAGGCGGAGACCCAGTCGAGATTTTTGAAACAGCAGTGAGAAACGCAGGACCGCAAATGGAAGTTCGTTCACGACGTGTTGGTGGTGCAAACTACCAAGTTCCTCGTGAAGTACGTCCAGAGCGACGTCTCGCACTTGCGCTTCGTTGGATTATCAATGCAGCACGCGGACAGAAAGGAAAGCCAATGCATCGAGCGCTTGCCGATGAGCTCATGCTCGCAGCAAAGGAGCAGGGGTCAGCAGTGAAGAAGAAGGAGGATACACACAAGATGGCGGAGGCCAATCGCGCATTCGCCCACTTCGCTTGGTAATTTCCATTTTGAACGAACTACTTCGTTGAGTACACAAAAAAGCCGCTCGTCGTACCGATGTACGCCTCGCGGCTTTTTTGCTACTCGTCTTACAGAATCTACTATGACCCCCTCCCTCAAACTATTTCTCGCCACATTTTCACGTTCTCTCATGTGTTCATCCCGCATTCCACCCTCTGCGTACACC
>JANLIJ010000211.1 GCA_024653575.1 Candidatus Kaiserbacteria bacterium | reverse complement strand
GTGAGGCGTATATGACATACGACGAACCTCAAATTACTGCAAGCCTGACAAAGTAGATGAAATGATTTTGCACTAAATTGTGTAGACGACGTCTTTTCGTTCAACTATGATAGGCCATTCCCTTGTTTGTGCATATTTATACAGTGCCATATTTGGATTAAAACAAATCGGTATCTCCACTGACTCAAGGAGCGGAATATCTCCCTCCGTATCTCCAACTCCAATAGATCCCTCCCTATCATATTCACCTTTTGCAAAGACCCGTTCCACCACAAGTGCTTTGTCTTTTATAAAATCAATCTCGGTCACCGCACCAGTAAAACAGTCTCGAGGACCGAGCTCGTAGATACGTCCATACACTTTATCAAAACCGAGTGTTGCACAAAACTCATCGAGGATGGTCTTCGGAGATTGCGAAATCGCAACGAGGTAATAGTCCTTTGCATGGAGGTCAGTGATTAAATCACGTGTGTACCGATAAATTTGCTTCCCCTGCTCTTCGACAACAATCCTTCCAATATCTGCAAAGTCCCCATAGTACACACCGCGAATATGCTCCATGAATGATGCAATGACCGCATTGATATAGGATTCATACGAACCCTCGCGGTTCTGCCACGCTTCAAGTTCCCTCTGATATACCGTGCGGGCGCTCTTGGGAAACACCTCCTTTGCAACACAGGCCTCTACAAGTTCAATAAAAAGACTTGAGCGAAAGACTGTTCCATCAATATCAAAAAATGCTACTTTCTGCATATCTCCTAGTATATCAAATAAAAAAACGACCTGCTGAAGCAAGCCGTCGGGATGGGGGGTCGGTCCGTGTTTGTATCGATGCAAAATAATGCCTCCTGGCCATGACGTCTGCAAAGCAGAATCAATTGGTCAAGGCTCCCGCCCGCGTTTCAACCATGGCATATCAGGGGGCACTGTTTCAAAAGGATTTTGACAATACACGGACCAACTGGCACAAATCCTACTCTCATCAAAGAAAATGTCAATCTGGCACCACCGACCCTTATGAAACCGCAATAAAAACCGGCTTTAATTCCTTCCACTCATCCTTAGACAATTCACGCTCATTATAGATTCCCGAATCAGGAAAATTAACTTCTGAGACTGAAATCGTATCATCTGGAAACACCGCCTCGACGAATGCGAGATGGCCGGTGTCGGCATCAGAAATATACTCCATGATTGAGCCCATCTTCGGTACCACCCCCACATGTACGTGAGGAACGCCC
>JANLIJ010000191.1 GCA_024653575.1 Candidatus Kaiserbacteria bacterium | reverse complement strand
AGATCTGCGTTCCGAGGATAGTTCGGTAAAATCAGAGACAAAATTATGTTATACTTTCCAAGGATTTACTCCTTGGTTTTTTATTTTCTTGGTCTCAACAATCTAGTGCAACAAAGTGATAAACTCACTTTGTATGAAAGACGTTGCATATTCTCGACTTTCTGAGAAAGAACGAGAGGAGATTAGTCGAGGACTCGCTCAGGGAGAATCTCAAAGCAGTATAGCAAAGAGACTCTGTCGAAATCCCGGAACAATTAGTCGAGAATTAAAACGTGCTGGTGGAAAATTTACATATCGGGCTCACCTTGCTCAGAAGCGTTCTGTTCGAAAAGCTGCATCTCGAAAGTTTGGTCACCGTGTGTTGGACGAGAACATACCGCTTCAGGAATTTGTTCTAGCGGGATTGCGAACACACTGGTCTCCAAATGAAATTGTGAGGCGTATGAAGATGGAGTATCCTCAAGATACTTCTATGCGAATTTCTCACGAAGCCATCTACCAATACATCTATGTACTTCCTCGAGGGACACTGAAGAAAGAACTCATCTCTCTTCTACGTCAGGAACGAAAACGTCGTCGTGCAAAGAACGGAAGAAAAGGAAAACCAGAAGAAACACGAGGAAAAATAGCGGATATGCTTTCCATTGAAGAACGACCACAAGAAGTGGCCGACCGGATTATTCCTGGACATTGGGAAGGAGATCTCATTGTTGGAAAGTACAATCGCTCTGCAATAGCCACACTTGTCGAACGAGTCACGAGATATACGCTTCTCATTCCACTCGGAGGAAAACGAGATGCCGTAACGGTGAGAAAGGCCATTGCGAAAGCTGTACAAACTCTTCCAAAAGAATTAAAGAAGACTCTTACCTACGACCAAGGAAAAGAAATGAGTGAACACAAGAAGTTCGTTATCTCAACCGGCATGACTGTTTACTTCGCTCATCCTGCAAGTCCATGGGAACGCGGAACAAACGAGAATACAAACGGACTCATTCGACAATACTTTCCAAAAGGAACGGAGTTCGACAAAGTCCCGACACGAGAAATTAAACGCGTTCAAAGAGAACTCAACGACCGTCCGAGAGCTGTCCTTAATTACTACAAGCCGGACGAAGTTTTCAATAACCTTGTTGCACTAAAAGTTTGAGACCAAGTACAAAAAAAACTGATCAAGAAGATCAGCAGGGTCGTTTA
>JANLIJ010000188.1 GCA_024653575.1 Candidatus Kaiserbacteria bacterium | reverse complement strand
GCTTCTCATCAATAACTCTGCAGTATCCAATCTCGTTCGAGAAAAGCGTACACATGAGATTCAGACAGTCATCGAAACGGGAACGGAACAGGGTATGATAGATATGAATCGCTCACTCGTTGACCTTGTCCAGCGCGGAGAAATCACGGTTGAGAATGCATTTGCATATTCAGTAAATCCAAAAGGACTCGAGCGATTAATATAAATGAGTGTCTATATTTTATGAATACAATGAAAGAAAATAAAGAGACACGAATTTATCCAGTGAAATACACAGCTATGCTGTGTAACGAGCATCGCTCGTATTTCACCGGATGGAGATTTACTAAGTTCGCAAGACTCACTAACTAAATCTTTCATGTTATTTTCATACCAAGCTGTCGATAAAACAGAAACCCCGCGAGAGGGGACTGTTGATGCGGTAAATATTGAGTCAGCTATTGGTACTGTCGAGGGGCGAGGGTATACACTCATTTCCATTAGTCCTGTCGATTCAGGGAGTTCAATTTTTGATTTTGAAATTACCTGGTTTCAACACGTTTCAAACAAAGAGGTTGTTATATTTTCGCGCCAGATTGCAACCCTCTTTGAGGCACAGGTATCAGCACTCCGTATCTTCAGACTCCTCGCTGCAGAATCTGAAAACCCATCACTTCAGAAAGTACTCATTGGGATAAGTGATGACTTGCAGGGGGGGAGCCCTATCTCGAAGGCGCTTGCGAAGTACCCCGATGTGTTCTCATCATTTTATGTCAGTATGGTGAGGTCAGGGGAAGAGTCTGGAACGCTCGAAAAGACATTTGCATACCTCGCAGATTACCTCGACCGCATGTATGAGGTTATCTCGAAAGCGCGCAATGCGCTCATTTATCCCGCATTCGTCATCGCTATCTTTTTTGGCGTGATGATGCTCATGCTCACGCTCGTTATTCCAAGCATTAGCCAAATACTCCTCGACTCCGGACAAGAAATTCCTATTTATACGAAGATTGTCATTGCGATTTCAGACTTTGTCTCAGGATATTTTGCATACATTGTCCTTTCGCTCATTGGTATTGTCGTATTTTATACACAGTTCAGCAGGACTCCTTCTGGGAAGCGCCTCATCGATGAACTGAAGCTCTCGATACCTGTCTTCAGTGTCTTGTACCAGAAACTCTTCCTCACTCGTATTTGTGACAATCTCTCAACAATGCTCGGTAGCGGTATCTCAATGGTGCAGGCGCTTGAGATTACTCGTGACGTTGTCGACAATGAAATTTACAAAGAGATTATTGAGAATACGCTCATTGATATTAAGGCAGGAAGGTCATTTGCCGATTCAATCTCTGAATACCCCGAGATTCCAGGAGTCCTTTCACAGATGAGTCGTGTGGGAGAAGAGTCAGGAAAGCTTGGAGACATTCTCGCGACACTTGCCGTATTCTACAGACGCGAGGTAAACAACGCCGTTGATACACTCATTGGACTCATAGAGCCGGCGATGATTGTGCTTCTCGGTCTCGGGGTAGGGGTGTTGTTGGCTTCGGTGCTCATGCCAATCTACAATATCACCGGAGGAATCTAGAGTAAGCCCAAAAACCCATCATACTGCGTTGTGTTTCAATCGGAAACACTCATCGTATATTAAATACGCCTCGCTTTTCCTCACTCGCACGCCTTGTCTGATGTGCTTTTGGACATACTCTTTTCTAGCCATGTTCTAATGTATAAACCAAGGTCTTGCTTTTCAGTCTCAGACATTTTTAAAATTTTACGGGGAAAGGTGCGACCTTGGTGAGAGAACGAAGTGAGCGAAAACAAGGTCGTTCCTTGAGGAGTAAAATTCGCATCCCCAGCACTCTTGTCCACAGTCATTCTCCCGAATGCCCATAAACGCCGTATAATAGTACATAACCACACTACGTGGAGTATAAAATTACTATTTAATATAATTATGATGAAACAAACACACACACGAGGCTTCACACTCATCGAGCTCCTCGTAGTAAT
>JANLIJ010000187.1 GCA_024653575.1 Candidatus Kaiserbacteria bacterium | reverse complement strand
GCTTCTCATCAATAACTCTGCAGTATCCAATCTCGTTCGAGAAAAGCGTACACATGAGATTCAGACAGTCATCGAAACGGGAACGGAACAGGGTATGATTGATATGAATCGCTCACTCGTTGATCTTGTCCAACGCGGAGAAATCACGGTTGAGAATGCGTTTGCATATTCAGTAAATCCAAAAGGACTCGAGCGATTAATATAGAACGCATATGTTATTTTCATATCAAGCTGTCGATAAAACAGAAACTCCGCGCGAGGGGACTGTTGATGCGGTAAATATTGAGTCAGCTATTGGTACTGTCGAGGGGCGCGGGTATACACTCATTTCCATTAGTCCTGTCGATTCAGGAAGTTCAATTTTTGATTTTGAAATTACATGGTTTCAGCACGTTTCAAACAAAGAGGTTGTTATATTTTCGCGCCAGATTGCGACGCTCTTTGAGGCACAGGTATCAGCACTCCGTATCTTCAGACTCCTCGCTGCAGAGTCTGAGAATCCTTCACTTCAGAAAGTACTCATTGGGATAAGTGATGACTTGCAGGGAGGAAGCCCTATCTCGAAGGCGCTTGCGAAGTACCCCGATGTGTTCTCATCGTTTTATGTCAGTATGGTGAGGTCAGGGGAAGAGTCGGGGACGCTCGAAAAAACATTTGCGTATCTTGCAGATTACCTTGACCGCATGTATGAGGTTATCTCGAAAGCTCGCAATGCACTCATCTATCCGGCATTCGTCATTGCCATCTTTTTTGGTGTGATGATGCTCATGCTCACACTCGTTATTCCGAGTATTAGCCAAATACTCGTTGACTCTGGACAGGAGATCCCTATCTACACGAAAATTGTCATTGCGATATCAGACTTTGTCTCAGGATACTTTGCATACATAGTCCTTTCACTCATTGGTATTGTTGTATTTTATACACAGTTCAGCAGGACTCCTTCAGGGAAGCGCCTCATTGATGAGCTCAAGCTCTCGATACCTGTCTTCAGTGTCTTGTATCAAAAGCTCTTTCTCACGCGTATCTGTGACAACCTCTCGACAATGTTGAGTAGTGGTATCTCAATGGTACAGGCGCTTGAGATTACCCGTGACGTTGTCGATAACGAAATTTACAAAGAAATTATTGAGAATACGCTCATTGATATTAAGGCAGGAAGGTCATTCGCCGATTCAATCTCTGAATATCCCGAGATTCCAGGAGTCCTTTCACAGATGAGTCGTGTGGGAGAAGAGTCAGGAAAACTCGGAGACATTCTCGCGACACTTGCCGTATTCTACAGACGCGAGGTAAACAACGCCGTGGATACACTCATTGGACTCATTGAGCCAGCGATGATTGTGCTTCTCGGTCTCGGGGTAGGGGTACTCCTCGCGTCTGTATTGATGCCTATCTACAACATCACCGGAGGAATCTAGTTAGAACGAGCGAACATGGCAATCTTCTTTGTCAGAGCGTCAGGTGTATTCGTCACCGTACGTTGAGTACGGCTCCTCATAAACCTTCGCTCTTCCTCGAATCTTATCCATGTTCGCTCGTTCTAAGGTATGGGGCAAGGTCTTGGTCTGGTCTAGGAAGAAATCATAAATTTTACGGGGAAAGGTGCGACCTCGGTGAGGAGTTTACAACGAAACGGAGGTCGTTTCTTGAGGAGTAAAATTTAAATTCCCGTTCTCTTGTCCACAGTCACTCTCCCGAATGCCCATAAACGCCGTATAATAGTAACTAACCACACTACGTGGAGTATAAAATTACTATTTAATATAATTATGATGAAACAAACACACACACGAGGCTTCACACTCATCGAGCTCCTCGTAGTAAT
>JANLIJ010000090.1 GCA_024653575.1 Candidatus Kaiserbacteria bacterium | reverse complement strand
AACTATTTCAGGCTGTATCTTCTCAGCATCAGTAAAGGCAAAAGTCGAAAAAGCAGGCGGTAGCGTACTCTAGCACATACGCCCGCCTCATTGAGGCGGGCGTATACTTGTAGTACCATGGTGGTACATAATCGTCATTATATTTTATGGATACTCTTCTTCAAAAGTTAAAGATAATTGCAACAGAAAAAGCGATTCGTGATCGTGTTCTCTTCGTATTCTTTGCACTTATTGTCTTCCGCGTGCTCACCGCAGTTCCAATTCCTGGAGTCGACCTCAACGTGCTCAATCAATTCTTTGAGAACAATCAGTTTCTCGGCCTCATGAATATCTTCTCGGGAGGAGGGCTCACGAACCTCTCTATTGTCATGCTTGGTGTTGGGCCGTTTATTACCGCATCGATTATCATGCAACTCATGACGGTGATGTCATCGAAGCTCAAAGCGATGTATTCAGAAGAGGGGGAGACAGGACGTGCCAGGTTCACACAGTATTCACGACAGCTCACACTTCCACTTGCGATTCTCCAAGCGTTTGGTTTCCTCTCACTTCTTAAGTCGCAGGGAGTCATTACTGGCCTCACCACATTTGAGTTCATGCTCAATGTTGTGATTGTCGTTGCGGGTTCAATGTTGCTCATCTGGCTCGGAGAGCTTGTGACTGAATACGGTATTGGAAATGGTGTTTCTATCATTATCTTTGCAGGTATTGTTGCGACCCTTCCTTCTTCACTCAGTCAGCTCTATTACAACTTCGATCCAGCGCAGATTCCACTCTACGCCGGCTTCCTCGTTGCGTCACTCGCAATCATCTATGGAGTTGTGGTGATGACACAGGCAGAACGACAGGTACCTATTACCTATGCGAAGCAGGTGCGTGGAGGGAAGACCTATGGTGGTACTTCAAGCTATCTTCCACTCCGGCTCAATCAGGCTGGGGTGATCCCGATTATCTTTGCGCTTTCCATCATTCTCTTCCCACAAATGATACTCAACATCCTTGCTTCATTTAACGTGCCACGCGTAGCAGATCTTTCAGAAAAAGTGGCGACTTTCTTCCAGAATCAGGAACTCTATGCGCTCGTGTATTTTGTGCTCGTTATTCTCTT
>JANLIJ010000158.1 GCA_024653575.1 Candidatus Kaiserbacteria bacterium | reverse complement strand
CCTTGAACCCCTTCCCGTTCGCCTTCATGTAAAAGGAGATACTATCCCCACCTGTCCCACATGCTCCGAAGCATCGCCACCTGTTGTCTTTGAATATGTGGAAGCTCGACGTCTTCTCGTTATGAAACGGACACAGCCCCGTTCCCTTTCTCAGTTCCCCATCATATAACTCCTCGATAGGAAAGGCCTTCGCTCGCTCTATCATCTCATCGGTAATACGTCCAACCGCTTGCGACGCGGATACTGGAGTAAGGTACGTGACGATACGCTGTATCATCTTCCGCTTCTTCTCAATCATCTGTTCTATCCGTTGTCGCTTGAGCTCTTCAAGGAGTTCCATAAGTGGCGTGCCCGTCTTCCCTGCGATGAAGCGGAGCCAATACATCTGTGTCTCGTGTATCTTGCGCGCCGAGACGATATCGGAAAGCATCTCTTCTGCGAGGGTGTTCTTTATCTCTTCAAGATGTGACTCGAAGAGTTGTAGTGCTTCTGTTGTTGTCATGCTAGTCTCTTACTCCTCTGTTCTGCCCTCACCTTCCGCATATGATTCCGACCTATCTCACGAATACGTTCCTTGTGCTTCTCTCGGTAGGCACGGAAATACTCGTTGTATGCTTCTCTTGATTCGTGCCTGCTTCTTGGTACGTCAGTACCTTTTATTTCTTTATTCATATAATCTTTTACGTTTATTATTTTGTTGCTGTTTTGCTGTCGCCCACCGACAATTTTTTTTGCAATACGGACCATCGTTATCAATACGGTCAATACTTAAAGTTTTATCAGGTTTAATCCCCATATCCACTAGAAAGTTTACAAAGTCTTCCCAACGTCGTGTATAAGTAATACCACGACCACCGTAATTCTTATACCCTGGATTTTTTTTATTCTTGCAACGTTGTTTTAAAGAATGCCACGCACAATACGTACTTATGTATAAGCCTGTATTTTTATGTTTAGTTAATGGTTCAATATAAGAAACCTCTATCTTTTTCATTTTTCTCCAAGGAGAAACCCAATCACTTGGACGCTTCTTAATAATTTTAAAAATTGCTGTTTTTGATAAAGAAAAAATAGAAGCTATCTGAGACAAAGAGTAATCCTGCAAACTCATTGCCCAAATAATTTCTACTCGCTTCTCAAGGAGATACCCCTCCAATTTTCTTTCTTTCTTTTCCATTTATGAATAATACCATATTGGTTAACGATTCGTTATCCACACCTGTTAATAACAAATAATAAAATAGGATATGCTACACTTTGCTCATGTCAATCTCACCTCATAAGAACAAGAAGGAGAGCCCCCTCGAACTACTTAATAAAGAACTGGCAACACAAGGCCTAACCCCTATTAACGACACTGACACATGTCCAGAACGTAGCGCATACCTTGCTCATATGACAAACCCTGACTACGGGGACAAGGACTGGGTAAAGACAAAGAAGTCTCTTGAGGTGGGATACGTCCTCGCCTTCCATACGTTCTTCGCAACAACACATCCGTACCTACTCTATGAGATTGGAGAAGACTCCTCGTTCTGGGTATACAACGAGGAGACAGGTATATACGATGACATCAACTTCTCACAGGTGCGGAGTCTACTCCATAAACTCCTTATCGACGAAGGACTTATTCAGTACGCGGTTGAAAAAACAGCAAAGGATATCATCCATAAATACAAGAGCCAGTACCGAGAACGGGGTATCTCATATGATGACTTCGACGCAAACCCTGAATGGTTCCACGCGGAGAACGGATGGGTGAACTTACAGACCAACGCCTTTAAAGAACATAGTCCAAAACGAGTGTCTCGAAGAGTAAGTGCTGTGTCGTATGATCCTGAAGCGACCTGCCCTCTCTATGATGCGTTTCTTGATACACAGATGCAACTTAAACCAGACCAAGTACGTGCGATAGATCAGTTCAGTGGACTGTTACTTACACCTGATATCACAAAACAGAAGATGCTCGTGCTTATCGGTAAGCCTGGATGTGGGAAGTCAACCCTCCTCGACCTGTGGCAAGACGTACTCGGGGACCTCGCTACACAGAATAGTCTCCATGAGATTGCAAGCGACTCCTTCAGGTTCCGTGGTTCTACACTCGTAGGGAAGACTCTCTGTTGGTTCGACGAGGTAGAGGTGACAAGAAGCAACGTGGGGAACTCGCTCATCAACCTCATCACAGGGCAACAGATACGTGTGGAGAGGAAAGGTATCAACGGTATCATCACTTCACAAAACAAACTCAAGTGTGTGCTTACGGCGAACACGCTTCCTCGAAGTGCTGAGATGGGTATTTATCGACGTATGATACTTATTTACCTCAACTACTCTTTTTACGACAACATGACGGATAATAAGAATATCCGTAACCTTTTAAAGGCTGAATCATCAGGTGTGCTCAATCGGATGTTGAGAGGACTTAAGGACATAACGAAGCATGGTGGTTTCACGGAGATAGAGGGACATAGTGAACTTATTGAGGAGTATAAGTCGAATAGCAACACAGTTGCAGAGTTCCTTGAGGAACACTTTAACTTTGATTATGACGCTCCAAAACTCAGTACAAAGACACTACTCGAGGCATATAAGAACTACGCAAGTGATAAATATGTAGACTCATTAACACCCGCCCGTTTTGGAGTATTACTTGGATGTCATGGTCTGATGAAGTTCCATAAAATTACAACAATAAGAGGATCAAAAGGAGTCCGTATGTGGGCAGGACTAAAATTAAAGGATTGGTATGAGATAAATTCAACTGGTTTGATACGAGAAAAAAGTGATTTTTAGGTGATACTGCCGTCACCCGTGCCGTCACCCAGATAGGTGAACACAACATAAAAACGTATTGTCAACATAGACAATACGTTTTTATTATTGTGAAATAGCAAAAAACACCAAAATGCCGTCACCTGCCGTCACCCATGCCGTCACCTCGTCACCTCCTTATTTTAAGCCATGAAAAGTACCAAAAAGGCCTCGAGGTGACGAGGTGAC
>JANLIJ010000155.1 GCA_024653575.1 Candidatus Kaiserbacteria bacterium | reverse complement strand
AAAAAACGAAATGAGACAGGCAATTTTTAGAAGAGCACTTTTTGTCTACAAGGATTTCCATGGACATACGTGAAGTCATATAACCATATGGCTTGGTTTTCTTAACACTCATTGCTCCGTTTTTGTTTAGTATTTGAGCCATGAATCAATGATTTTAAGAATCATTGATTTTTTGTACTTTTGTGATATAATCTTGCTCAATTAGTTCTTCAACCAATTCTTTGAAAGGAGCACGAAGTGAACCAGACATGGTTTCTACTCGCAATAGTGCCTCCGCTCCTCTGGTCGTTGTGCAATCACATCGACAAGCATCTCCTCAGCAAATATTTCACAGAGGAGGATGAGGGTGTGGGTGCGCTCATGATAGTGTCGGCGCTTGCGTCGATTATTGCTACACCATTCCTCTTCATTGCCGACCCGTCGGTCATGGAAGTAGGGAACGGCAACTTCCAGATTATTGCGCTCACGGCCTGTCTCGATGTATTGCTTTTGTGGTCATACCTCATGGCAATGCAAAAGGACGACGCCTCGAACGTGATTGTCTACTACCAACTTGTGCCAGTACTCGGCATCCTCACAGGATACGTACTGCTCGGGGAAATCATCAGCGACATGCAGTTTGTCGCAATGGGAATCGTCATCTCCGGTACGTCGATTATTTCGTTCGACAACACCGAAGGTAAGTTCACATTCAAGTTGCGCACCGTGGGCTTTATGCTCATTGCATGCTCATGTTGGGCATTCGAGCTTGCACTCTTCAAGGTAGCAGCACTCGAAGAGAACCCGTGGCGAAGCTTGTTTTGGAAACACCTCGTACACGTGGTGATTGGCATCGTTATGTTCGCCTTTATCCCGAGGTATCGGGTGAGTTTCCTCAAAGTGATGAATGTCGGGCTTCCTCAACGCAGTTATTTGGGGAGGCAGATTTCAATGGCTTCGTGGATTTCCCAAGTAATTAAGAGCAGGTACTTTTTAATCTTGGGGCTCAACCTTCTCAATGAGACACTCTACATGTTTGGCACGGTGATATACGGCTTCGCAGCAATGCTTGCACCAGTCGCACTTGTACTTCTCACTGAGACATTCCAGTCAATTTTTGTCTTCATGATTGCGATTGTCATGGTGCTTGTGTGGCCGAAATTTGCCACAGAGGATGT
>JANLIJ010000088.1 GCA_024653575.1 Candidatus Kaiserbacteria bacterium | reverse complement strand
TTTGGTTCACCACAGATTGCGGTGTGGGTTTTAGAAGAACTTGAGAAAAGTGGGTTACTTCCCTCTCTTGTCGTGACAAATCCAGACGCTCCACAGGGTAGAAAAATGATACTGACCGAGACGCCTGTTGCACAGTGGGCCTCTTCACGAAAGATTCGTACCATGAAACCAACAACGCTTCGAGACAACTCGATCGAAGAGGAGTTAAAGCAAAGTTCCTGCGACCTATTTGTAGTCGCAGCCTATGGGAAAATCATTCCAGAAAATATTCTCAACATCCCAAAGTACAAAACCATCAATATGCACCCCTCACTGCTTCCAAAACTCCGTGGAGCAAGCCCCATTCGCTCTGCAATTCTCGAAGATATGAACCCAACAGGTATCTCAATTATGATACTCACTGCCGGTATGGACGAGGGGCCAATACTTGCGCAAGAAGAAATACTGATACCGAAAGAAGCATGGCCAATTCGTGGAAATGAACTCGATGAACTTCTCGCAAAGCGAGGGGGTGAATTACTCGCAAAAACGATACTTGACTGGATTCTCGGAAACATACCCCCAAAAGAACAAGCTCATGTAGAAGCAACGTATTCAACGAAAATTACCAAAGAGATGGGGCTTATAGACCTCGCAGGAGATCCCTACCAAAACCTCCTCAAGATTCGTGCATTTGATGGCTGGCCAGGAACAGATTTTTTTACTGAAAAAGCTGGGGAACAGGTACGTATAAAAATCATTGACGCACACCTTGCAGATGACGGTACACTTCAGATCACACGTATTATTCCCGAGGGGAAAAAGGAAATGTCTTTTGAGGACTTCATGCGTTCATAACAAACAATCTTCATTAAAAACAGCGCGGACGAAGTCCGCGCTGTTTTTAAAACTTTATATAACCCTTTCTAACTACCAAACCGAAGCATATTCTTAATCATCTGCCCTCCTCGTCGCACAAGACTCAAACGCTTTCCGTGTGCCTTCTGAAGCTCAATCTTTAATTCGTTTCTGACACCATCAATTGCCTGCTCAATCTGCTCTTCTGTCGCTTCAGCGCGGAACAACTTACCACCATTCTGGAAATTTACTTCAGCTCGGTAAATCTTGCCCGACTGATGTTCTGCAACTTTCTCAAGCTCAATCTCGCAATGTGCCTCATTGCGCTCATCGAGGAGCTTACCGAGAGGAACAAACTTTTGGTCAAGGAGAATCTCTAACTTCGGAGTTACGGTGAAGTTGGTAGCCTTAATATTGATGCGAGGAAACGTCATATTGTTGTAGGTTAAACTTATAACTACTCCTTCTCTATACTATACATTTTACTACGAGAATGATGTCCCGTCAGCATCCGTACCTGTGCAGTCGAGACACCGAATTCACGAGCCAATATCTCACACACCCGTCTGTTTGCAAGGTTCTGCTCTGCGGGCTCCTTCACTGCTATATAGAACACCGTGTCACTCTCTTTGGTAACACGCTCTTTCTTTGCACCAGGTACTGCATGTACTCGTATATACATACGCGATTACTCAACTGGGCAAACACCCCCACCTTTTACAGATTCCACCTCTTCTGCGATACCATACTTCGCCTCAATATAATTAATAATGTCCTGTGATTCATACATGGAAACTTCACCGTCGACAAGAAATGGCACCTGTCGCTTCCCACCAAGTGATACGAGTTCATCTGCAACCGCATCATCTCCAATATTCTTTTCTTCATAGGGCACTTGTGACGACTTGAGGACAGCGAGCACCCGAATACAGTACGGACACCCTGTTTTTACATAAAGTTTCATCATAAAAATATATTACTGTGGCTTTTGAATACGCTCATACCGGCCCATGAGTGTTGCTTTTCCAAGAGACATTCCCTGCACGGCTTCCTCTACCTCACGGAGCGTTGGTGCTTTAATAAAATTAAGTGTTCCACTGAGTGCATAGAGTCTAAAGAAATATCGATGCTCACGGTCGGGTGGACATGAACCAACATACCCCTCTGTCCCGCGTGAATTGAGTCCACTGTTCCCTACCGCTTCACCTTCCTCAAGCACTCTCGTTGTACTAGGGATGTTATAGAGTACCCAATGATCAAACACCTCAATGCCTCGTGCGGTCTTTACTGAATCAGGAATATCGGGGTCATCCATAACGAGAACAAATGACTTCGTTCCTTCGGGAACATTTTCAAAGTGGAGTTCTGGGCTCACATTGTCACCATCACAGGTATATTTTGAAGGTATTGACTCCCCCTCTTTAAAAGCTGGTGTACTGAGTGTAAATGGCATATGTTCAGAATTAGATAGTATAGTTTCCGTTGGCGCATCCACCTTGTGTGAAAATGCAAAGAACGCACCAACGGAAAGAATGATTGTTGAAAGCCCCATAAGCATGTAGGCATACCGCATCTCCACATTGTACTACAAAATGGCAGGCGTGGAATGATTCTTAAATTCGTATATAAAAAATGACCTGCGCAGATATGCTCTTTGCAGGTCAGAAAACACGAGGTCTACAGTACCGCTCACTATTAGGCTCTCTTCCGTTTCACTTGTGCGAGTGGTGCGTACAGAATCCCCCGCCGCTCCTGGAGAAGCTTATGAATATGGGTGAGTTCGACGAGCACGTGACCAACCCCCAGTAGAGCATCTACCTCAAGCACCGTCAGTCGCCCAATGAGCGTCTCGATGAATACACGATACTCACTCGAATGACGCTCACCGATGAAGGCATCGACTTTCGTGGTAACTATCCGAAGGAGGCGTCCAAGATCTTCTTTGTCGTCGGAGGGTTTCCTTCCACGAACTTTCCCACCGTCCGCTTCAGCTGCTTCGCGAGTAGCAGTCGCAAAAAACTTCTTTGCAGCAATACCACCCTTTTTCCTCTTGACCTCCATTCCTTTTTCAAAGATGTCGTGTTGTTCATCCACCGGAACCTTCGACAACGATAGGCCGTCAGGAATGCTCAATCGGGCCTCTTCGTTCTCGTCGTCAAGCATGTCGAGGAAGCTGTCGTGAAGTCTTCCGAGTCGGTGATACTTTTCGGCGAAACCAGTAGACTCACCGAATGCGACATTGATTCGCTCGAGTGCGATACCAATATAGCCACGTTCATCACCGTACTCGATACGAATTGCCTCAACTTGTCTCCGCACGAGCAGTACGTACTCCTTATGAGTATGTGGCTCACGACATCCGTTTTCTGCGGCCTGCGCAAGGTCACGATCTGGGTCATAGTCCGCGTTGTAATGCTTTGGTTGGACAATACATTCAACCAAATCGATCTTCGCGATGCCATGCGAAAGCCACCTTCTCTGGCCTTTGTCGATATAAAACATTGCGCGTTTTCCATCGGCATACCCTGGGTTTACGATCACTCGTTGCTGGAGACCGGTATCCTTGATGCTCTTTGCAAGTCCCTTGAGCTTCTCCAGATCAAACTTGACTCTCGGCTGATGAGGGTCCGGCATCAGTTGGTCTCGCGGGATTTTTGCAAGCGCTGGTTCTGTAACCTTAAGGAGCCACAAAAGCCCCTTGTCCTTGCCTATACGTTTCGTTGTCATGACGACCTCCGTGTCTTTGCTTCGTTATATGAAAGATCTCCCCATTTCTCTATGGATTGGGGAAAGCCTATCAGAAGTACCTATTCCCGTCCACCGTGGCGCACCTCAGCTATTTGCACAGCCCAGTTTTTTCTGTACAATGCTCTCTGTCCCCACAACGTGTGGGAACAAAACACATTCCACGGTGCGAAGTGGTGGAGTGAGGTTGGGGTGGGACCCAACCGCAAGAGGTTGTCCATATTTTGACGTAAGGAAAAATATGATACAACCTGAACAGCGTCTGTAAGACGGCTCCCTGTAAGGGGGCTGCGATGATTAAAATCTACATCGCCCAAAATAATAGATTTTGTACAACGACACATTCCGCGATAGCTCAATGGTAGAGCAGCTCCCTGTCAGTAGGCAGCCATCCAAGGAAACTTGAATGTGAAAAACGAGGTGAATTGCTGGAACCCCTATTGCGAAAGCAAGGGCAATCAGCAGCCAAGCTTTGGGATTAAAATCTCATTGAAGGTTCAGAGACTATCCCCTTGGGGAGTAGTCCGGAAATTCCGGCCGAAGCGCCTCGCACCGTAGTATAGTCACAAGACTACAACCGGTGATGATATAGTCCACCCCTTTTAGTAACATTAGGATACGTGTAAGGAGTTGGTTCCAGGTTCGAGCCCTGGTCGCGGAGCAAATGAAAAAACGCCTTTGGGCGTTTTTTCATTTGCTCCGCGAAGTATGCAAACTGCTTTGCATACGGCCAGGGCTCGAACGTCGGAGCGTGTTGCTTTGCAACAGCGAGACGGTGCCCAGACAATTTTCTTTAGAAAATTAGTCGAGGGAGAGACCCCTGGTCGCGGAGATTGACACCACTTCAATTCAAGTGTTTAATACCAACCAATCTCAGCATATGTCGTGTCTGAGTGTTCTTCTACTAGGGGGCATCCATGGAGCAGGAATTTCTAAAAACCAGGTTCATAGAGGATCAGCGTTTTGGTCCATTTGGAAGCATCGCAAACAGGGCACATTTCATTGCGACACGTGTCCAGATGGCATTCAAAGATCACCACAATGAAGATTTGTTGGGTGGCCGGATGGGTGGCTATCTCTGCGTTGCAGAAGGTGAGACAGGAAACCCACACTTCACAGTCCTCGTCGGTGGGCACGTCAACCAGGAAAAGTTGCCGAAATATTACCACCTGTCCCACGAGAAGGCAGTGAGACTTTCTCAAAACCCCACTCATGTCTCAAGCTTTCAGAGCCGAGATGGGAAAAATCAATTTGGCGGAGCAGTTCGCACCCTCGATGGTTTGATCTATTCATTTTCTGGGTTCCCCGAACTCATCGACGAAGCTCTCGTACTTGTCCTGATGCAACTCGGAGCAAAGTACAGGATCAGAGAGAAAACCAAGACCGTCGAACACCACTGCAACGTAATCGCGAAGTTGAGCAATAACAAGTTCTACACTGGTCTTGAAAACTGGTGCGACGTTTGAAACCAAACCCGCCCAAACCCGCACGAAACACCCGCCTCACGGCAATGTTTCGGCGGGTTGTTTCTTTTTTACTTACACAAATTTCGAAATATGAAAAATATCATACGACCTGAACCGTTCGTGTAACGAACGAAAGCGACACCTGGTCGCGAAGAAATTATGACGACCTCCATTTCCTCGTAGGGCTAGCGTAACCAATATTTCTATGTTATAGTTTTTTTAGTCCGCATACATATGGCGGTTTTGTTTTTGTTCACACGCAGAGAGGAAGACTCATGCCCGTAATCAAAGTATGGTGCCTCCCCAAATCGGAGGAAGCGAAGCTCAATCAGCTTCACCAGAGTATCGTGCGAGCAGTCGTAAGCGTCGAGGAACTCGGCGTAAAGAGCGAAAAGGACATCACGTGCCTATTCCCGACTGACATGATGAAGTACGGTCTCGGGACTGAGATCATCGTCGAGGTCACCGGCCTCTACGAGAAACCTGACAGGACTGACGAGGTTCGTCAGCGTCTCGCGAAGCGTATCGGTCAAGCTGTGCAGGAGCAATTTCCTGACACTGAGCTGATTGAATGTTTCGTCTACCCGTTCAAACCCTCCCAAGGGGTTTGGACTTCGCGAATGTGAATGAGGTCACATGAAGTACTCTAAGAAACTCTAACCGCCACACCGACGGAAGAAAGGACTACCGTCCCGACTTCCCCACTCGGTGCGGCGGTTCTTTCTTTTTTACTTACACAAATTTCGAAATATGAAAAATATCACACAACCCAAACAGTCCATGTAAGCAAAGCTTTCTGAAACTGCATTCGGATGTAGTGAAAATAAATTTTCACCCAACCCTCATTTGTTTCAGTAAGGCGAGAGGTCCCTGGTCGCGAGTAATGTACTTGCACATTACCCGCGTGTTTTAGGCAATGACATTTGTCACTTTTCTATATAGTACCTCATTGGGTGTTTTTCCGTTAAGCCCACAGTGTTCAAGATCGTTGTAGTACTCATTCCATACGCGAATTTTCTTTTTCAAATCACCGATTGAACAAAAGGTGTGTCGT
>JANLIJ010000139.1 GCA_024653575.1 Candidatus Kaiserbacteria bacterium | reverse complement strand
CCATCGCTCAACTACATCCTCACCTCGGGTGCATGGCGACAGGAGCACAATGGATTTTCTCACCAAAACCCAGGATTCATCGATGACATGCTTCAGCGCCAAGGACACTTTGTGAATGTATATTTCCCACCCGATATGAATACCTCGCTCAAGGTAATGGAACGAGTACTTGGTTCAAAGAACGAGATGAATATTCTCGTACTTGAAAAGCGCCCTGTACCCGTGTGGAGGACGCTCGGAGAAGCAAAGGGCGACGTCGATGACGGAATTTCAATATGGGATTTCGCGAGTGACATTGACCCACACATTGTCTTCAGTGCTGCGGGGGATTACCTCACCAAAGAGACGCTCGCGGCGATAACGATTGTTCGTGAGGAAATTCCCACCATGCGCATGCGCTTTGTAAATATTCTTTCGCTCTCAACAAAAGGTCTCGGAAACATCACCTCCGAAGTTGCGTCATTTGATATGGACTATTACTTTACCAATGACAAGCAGGTTGTTATCAATTTTCATGGGTATCCACAGACCATAAAGCAAATTCTCTTTGACTATGGATGTGACGCGTCACGATTTATTATCCATGGATACGAGGAGCACGGTTCAACAACAACGCCATTCGACATGTTCGTTCGCAATAAGACAGACAGGTACCACCTCGCTATTGAGGCGTTTACCGTTGCAGAGCGAGAGGGGATTATTACCGTGAAGGAGCGAGATCGACTCATTATTAAGTATAAGGACAAGCTCTCACTCCACCGTACGTATGTTATTGAGCACGGCATTGACCCAGACGAAATAACAAATTGGGCATGGACATCACGCTTATCGTAAATCCTGGAAGTTCTTCAAAGAAGTATGCGCTCTATGAGGGTGCGCGTGAGGTTTTTTCTGCACTCTATGAACGTACCGACAAAGGGTTTGGAAAATGCCTCGAGGTAAACAAGACAAGGGAACTTTGTGAAGATGCAACGGAAGGTCAATATGAAGATGCGCTCCGTGATGTTCTCGCTCGCGCGAGAGAGGCAGGCGTACTCAGTGATTCTTCGAGGATTACACGAGTGGGTGTGCGCATTGTGGCGCCGGGGAGTTTTTTCACCACGCACAGAGTTATTGATAGTGCGTACATTCGTAAACTTCAATCTGTTCGTGAATCAGCGCCACTCCATGTCCCGCACCAGCTTTCGGAATTGAGTGTTTTGCGCGAAGTGTTTAAGGACGCTCGAATTATTGGAGTCTCAGATAGTGCCTTTCATGCGACGATGCCCCCACACGCCCGCAGATACAGTATTTCTAAAAAAGATGCGGAGCTCTATGATTTGTATCGATTTGGGTATCACGGACTTTCGCTCGCATCGGTAGTACGACAGATAGGGAAAGATACGGGACGTGTCCCAGGGAAAATGGTCATTTGTCACATCGGAAGTGGTATCAGTGTAACTGCGCTTCAGGACGGAAAGAGTATTGATACCACAATGGGTTTTGCACCAACGAGCGGACTCATCATGGGAACGCGTGCTGGTGAGATTGACCCCTCTGCGCTCATTTACCTTTTCAAACAGCAGAAGCAACAGCTCGACCTCACCGAGCGTACCGTAAGCGAGGCAGGAGGGCTTGAGGGTCTTTTGGGCAACGGCGACCTCCGTGTTGCACTCGATAGAATGTCGAAGGGAGATGTTGATGCGAAGACGGCAGTGCATATGTATATCAATGGAATACGGAAGGCAATTGGTGGTATGACCGCAGTTCTCGGTGGTTTGGACATGCTCGTGTTTACCGGTACTGCTCCAGAAAGGAATCCGCTCGTCCGACAACTTCTCTCAAAGAATTTTGAATACATGGGGGCAGAAATTGATACCGATGAAAATGAACGACTCGGCGCGCGAGCAGGGGTCTTCAGCAAAGAGTCATCAAAAGTCACTGTTGCAATTGTGCACACTGCAGAGCTTAGTGAGATAGCACAAGTTACCCGAGTCTTTTAGAGCATTTTTTAAAACCCACAAATCCCACGTTGCATTCGCTGAGGTGGCGTTCATCGTATGCCATATACGTTTCACGCCCCCTCAACTCTGCACCGTACCGGTGCAGTACACCTTGTGGATACTTTGCTTCGCAAAGATATCACACAAGGTCTTGCGAAGCTCCATGCATTCGCTTCTCACCTTGGATTTCTGAATTTTAAAGACATGCTCCTAGTTGGAGTAGTGTTACAAATTGAATTTATGGTGTACATGTCCTGCACCGACAGGCGTTAGTCTTTATATATTCATTCCAGTAGTCCTTTCCATAGTCATAGGTAATCTCATCTCCGGGCTGGATGGCTCGCTTCGCAGAAATGCGAATCTTTCCTGCATCCTCATCGGTCTCAGCTTCTGCATTTGGTCGGCAGGAGTGATTTATGTATCGTGCAAGATTCTCGCGTCCTCTCCCGTCGATGACTATTTTCTTTGAGAGTATAAAAAGGTACCTGCCACCACGTTTGTCTGCCTCATCGTGGGTGATATGTTCACCGGTGTATTCGATGATGAACTCTCCGCGTTTAAAGGGTCTCTCTGCAAACAATCCAAGTCCTGCACTCGAACGTTTTACGATGATAGGGGATGTATCTTTTTTCATGCAGGTGGAAGTATAGCAAATGTGCTCGTGGAGTGTGTCACACAGTGTGTATTGTGATTATGTTTTTGAAATAATCACCAATGCATCTGGTATTATTATTGTATGTTCACCGAGAGACCAAAGTTTTATGCTGAGTATATAGCGTTAGTTGTTTTTGGTATTTCATCTCTCGTACTCGTCCCGGCCGTCCTGTTTGTACGGTTACCCTATGAAAAGCTTTCGCTCGTCGTCATCATTGTTTTGGCACTCTGTGTCATCTTGATTTCTACAGTTACCTATCAATCGCTGAGTACCTATGTGAGGACGTACAAAATGGCTCAGAAATTGTCGAAAGACCTTCTCATTCATTCACGGGAACTCTTCTATGAACTGTATCGAAATAGCCCGGTCCCGTATATTCTCATTGATATGGAGGGTAAGGTGGAGTCAGCAAATACCTCGGCGATACGATTCTTTGGGGTGCATGAGGGAGCGCTCGATGGAACGGATTTCTTTACCTATATTGAGGACGATGGTACCAATAAGACAAATTTTATTCCTGCCTACTTTAAGCAGGGGAAGCCAATAAGTGACGCTGAGGTATCCCTACACAAGGCGGATGGAACTATCCGCTATGCAATACTCTCTATCTTTCTCTACAAAGATGTTGAGGGTCGTCAGAAAGGACTCCTCACCTTGGTCGACATCACCAAGCAGAAAATGGTTGATAAGGCTAAAACAGAGTTCGTATCACTCGCATCACATCAGCTTCGAACCCCAATCTCATCACTCAGGTGGAACGTCGAGTTGTTTGAGGGGATACCCGACGTGACCCTCACCGACACACAACGGCAGTATCTCCGGAAGATTACCGATGGTATTGCTCGAATGGATTCACTCGTCACCGACTTCTTGAGTGTGTCAAAACTCGAGCTGGGTACACTGAAGCCACACTATGAGACCTTTGAGCTTTCTGATTTCCTCGGTTCACTTCACGAGGAATTCCGCCTTCATGCAGAGAAAAAGAATGTCACATTTGAAACAAATTGGTCAGAGCAGTTTGGTCCAATTACTTCAGATACGCGCCTCCTCAACATGGCACTGGGCAACCTTTTGAGTAACGCAATAAAGTACACACCACAGAATGGCGTAGTCCGTGGCACGGTGACGCTGAGCGAATCCACCATTACGTTCCGTATAGAGGATTCAGGTATTGGTATTCCTGGTTCCGATCACGAAATGATTTTCTCGAAGCTCTTCAGGGCTTCAAATGTGGAATCAAAGGGTATCGACGGGACTGGGCTTGGGTTGTATATTGTGAAGGAAGCACTTCGCGTCATTGGTGGTACAATCTCCTTTGAATCGAGAGAGGGGGTGGGCACCACGTTTATTGCGGTAATACCGAGAAGATAATAATTATTTGAATAGTATGAACACAGAACAATCAAAGAAAGTCCTTGTCATCGAGGACGAACAGGATCTCCGGGAGGCACTCAAGACAGCGCTTTCAAATGAGAGCTTCGAGGTTCACACTGCAGGGGACGGGGAGGCAGGACTACAGATGGCACTTGAGGTAAAACCAGATCTTATTTTACTTGATCTTATGATGCCCAAGCTCGATGGGCTCGGTGTGCTCAAGGCACTTCGAGGAGATGAGTGGGGGAAAAATGTGAAAGTTATTGTCATGACTGCCCTCGATGATCTTGAAAGAGTTGCTGAAGTTCTTGAAAACGGTGGAAGCGAATATTTGGTGAAATCAAACATAAGCCTTGGGACTGTTGTCGCAAAGGTTAAAGAGAAGTTGAAGGTGTAGACGCGTGTACAGAGCGCCAGTCGGGGTACCCGAGGTGTGTGCTTTTTTGTGTGTCGAGAAACTTTGCAATGTAGTCATAGTTTTCCTGTTCCGACTGGTTGCCATCCCAATTTCTGTGGAGCTCATCGGCAATCCAGATGTAGGTTATGAAGCTTGCGACGAGCTTTTGTTGTGAGTGAATGGCGAGTATCTTGAGTGCCATAAGTGGCGTTTGACCTTCCTTGTAGTGGCGCATACTGCGTATCGCGTTTTCGACATCAGCGAGATGGATAATGTGCGCAAGGTCGACGGAAATTTGAAGAGCGCCCACAGTGATTTTGTATTCGTTTCCGTGATTCTCATGATGTGAGCTTGCGAGCACACCCTCAATTTTTCTCCCACCGCTCGCAAGAATCCTCTCTGAAAACCCGTCATGTGGTCGCATGACAGTGATGAGCGAATCATCGAGCGTACAAACGCAGTGGGCGAGTTGTCGTTCCACTTCCTGCTTTTCGGAAGGAGTCATCTCGCCGAGAAGAAGACGGACAGGAGCAAGAGTTTGGGGGCGGACGGTGAGTGTATCGTGTAGGTATTTGAGTAGAGCATCTCCTGAGTTAATATTTTCAGGAAGTACAAACATTTCATCGTTGAGATGCTTCTTTAAGGATGGAATGAGAACATCGTCCTTGTGTTCAAAAAGAAGACGCGCGCAATCAGGGTCAGATATTTTGTTGATGACAACGAGATAGGGTACCTCAACCTTTCCAATATCGTGGAGTAAGCATGCTCTGTAGAATGTATTGACATCGACACCTTCCTCTTTAAAAAAGTCTGCGAGTACAAATCCTGTGGAGAGTGTTCGTTCGACCTTATCTTTCGCAATACGATAGGTTTCGACACAGTGCTCGGCGGTTTCATCATCAAAGAGTTCGAGAATTGTGAGCATCTCCCATATATCATCATCGAGTTCATTACCAAATTCACCGAGACGTTCACCAAATAGATTTCTAACACGCGCCATCTCATGATTGAGCATTCCGCTCTGGTTCAAAAGTTCTTTGATGTGGAGGTATCGAAGTTCATGTGAATCGAGCGCTGTATCAACAAGTTCGAGGTCACGAACAATGTCTCGTGCACGGCATGTCCGTTCAAGAGTTGTGTCTGCTTCGCAGTGCGCTTGTGGTGAGGATTCTGTATTCATAGGTCACTACTTAAAGAGATTTTACCACATTGGATAGTACAAAACCCACAGAGAGGTGGGCTGTATTGTTTCTGTGGTGCAGTTTGACTCAAGTTAAACATAGTTTGATTGAGATGAAGTATCCGGATTTTTGAAGATTCTTGATTTGTGGCGAAAAGAAAACCGCCCGACCTTGTGAGCCGAGAGGTTCTCGGTCTCTCCTTGGTCAGGCGGTGTCAGGCAGCGATGCCGTAGCGCTCCGCGATGATGGGAACGTGCTGCGCGTAGAAGTCGACGACTTTCGCGGCGCGTTTGATGTACGCGACCTGGCTTGCGGCCAGTTCCTCATCGGTCAGCGGCTCGACAGTGCCTTCACGTAGTTGCTGTGCCAGCTTGGCAGGAAGCAGGTTTGTGAAGGTGTCGTCTTCATGCTGTTCGAGCATACGACGCAGTCCGTAGAAGTCCGACCGCTTGAAGAGGGTGTCCTGGTCGACCGTGCGGAAGTAGTGACCGCCATTGCTACCGCCGTGTGTCCATGGGACATTCGAATGACAATGCATCACCCAGTCCCAACCAGGACACAGCATCTTCGCTGAAATCCAGTCGTACTCGATGGCCTTGCGGTTGTCTGTCGTCACGCCGACATAAATCATGATTTCGTCGCCGATTTCAAAGTGCTTCACGCCACGGAACTGCGGCAGAACGAACTTGCTTTCGGTTACGTCGGCGCGAAGCTGGTTGAGTAGACTGATGAGTGCGGTCATGTTCCGCAAAATGAGTCCACTTCGAGCCCCCTCGGCACGAACCTCTTCGATCAGCAGGTGCGATTTGACGGGTTCACGATCGATTTCGTCGATGGTCTTCTGCACTTGACCGAGGCGTTTGACAGCATCTGCGACCGTGTCGGAAGCAGTCGCCAAAATCGCGTCGATATTGGCAGAGCCGAGGGTTCTGCTGACGGCCTGGATGCGCAGGGAGGGGAGTGAGAAAACAGCCGTAGCGTAATCCCATAGGTCTTGTTGGCTGGACATGTCGTTGTCTCCTGTTGTGGTGCCAAAATGGCAGGAACTTATAGGGTCGGATGACCCAAAAGCTGACAGAACAATATAATGAAAATGCGACTTTGTCTATAGAGATTCTAGTCTTTCCATACATCTGTTCAAGCTGTCCAAAATACGCGAAACGAGCCTTACAAAATAAAGCTCGTTTGCTTTCAATCTTTGTGGTGATGCAGAGATTTTGGGTCAAGTTTCTAATTCGCTTCGCCTACCTACGGCAGGCAGGCTCATAAGAACTTTCTCCCTGGTCTCGTGTGTTTCGGCATTTTGAGTAGCCGAAACATCGCTCCGGTTTTCAAGTCCGCACGCATAGTATCCAGGTACTGTGCTCCATCTCTACAGACAATACAAAACCCGCCCAAAAGCTGGCATGTATTGTTTCTGTGGTGCAGTTTGACTCAAGTAAAAACCTCTTTAATTGAG
>JANLIJ010000083.1 GCA_024653575.1 Candidatus Kaiserbacteria bacterium | reverse complement strand
GGGTAACTGAAGACGTGCGATATATTCTTCCCCTTCTCCGTGTAGGTGTCGCCGAGGTTCCAGTCGTACGAAAGTGAGCTCTCGAGAGTCTTTCCAACTCCGCTCGGAACCACCGCGAAGGTAACATCCTGGTTCACGTATGCAGTCTTCAAACCATCGATTGTGAGTGCTAGCTTCGGTGGAATGTTTTCCTTTGGCGCTGATGAGCTCGAACGCTTTGCGGAGCCACCACCTCCACCACTTTTTTCTGTAACGGTTGCAACGGTATTATTATCCTCCTCTTCGTTCGCCTCCTCTGGAGGTGGGCATGTTACATTCGAAGTTCCCGCATCACCAGCAGTAGCTTGTCCCATGGGTGTTGGAGGAGCGGTTATCCATCCAGAAGGTGTTTGCTGAGGAGTTTGCTTTGGAGCTGTATTAGTGCCACCGATGTTTAACCAATTGTCTCCACCACTATCTACTTCATTTGAAATATTCCCGCTTGGATCTTTAACAGTGAGCGTTGTTCCACTATTGACCAATTCTCCTGTGTACGTAAGGAGCGCAGTAATGTCTGGAAGGGTATTTTCATCAGTTCGTTCGAGTACCGCCACACCATGTGGTGCTAACGTACATTTGAGCGAAATTGAAATCTTTCCATCTGCTGAAGTAATTGTCCAGCCAGTTAAATCCGTTGGACTACTGCTGAAGTTATAAATCTCAATCCATTCATTTGTGTGACTTTCATCTGTACCCATCCAAGCAACCTCACTGATCAATATTTGTGCCCGACCAAACAGAGGGACAAGTAGAAGACAAAGTATACAGAAGTAGTATTTCATACAATTTAGATTCTATTATAAAGGTGGTTTATCGCTCGTCGTAACCCGCATCATCCTCTCAAGCTCCTTCGGGCTCACCATATCGGTTTTTGCCTCAGGAATAGATTTTTTCTCTTCGGGCTTTTGTTCAACTCTCATTTCCTTGGGTTGCGGTTGCACTTCCACAGATGCTTTTACTGCTTCTACAGGAGCGACATTATTATACTCGGTTTGTGCATCTCCTTTTTGCGCAAGAACAGAACTAATCGCAGATTTAAGACCAACACGTTCTGGACTCTCAATGTTTTTCCCAGACGCGCGATGTGACACATTATCCTTCTTCTCACCCTCTGAACTGCTGACAATACGTTTGAGAACCGAGCGTAAATCATCAACTTGATTTTTCGGCTGTGGTGGCTGAGCTCCTTTAGGCTGTTGCGTTCGCGACTGTATCTGGTTTTCCTCTCTCGATACGGCAACGTAAGGTCTAGATGACTGAACAGGTTTTGGTGTCGTTTCAGATTGGCGAGCATCCACTCTTTGTCCTCGCTCTTCTGTGCGAGGTGC
>JANLIJ010000095.1 GCA_024653575.1 Candidatus Kaiserbacteria bacterium | reverse complement strand
CAAAAGTTTTCAGCTTTTTATCATGAGATTCTCTCAGGACCAATTCCTCGTCGGAGTGACCGGAATCATTTTAAATGATAAAAAGGAAATTCTCCTCTTTAAACACACGTATAGAGCTCATGCATGGAGTTTGCCTGGAGGATATATGAAATCGGGTGAGCATCCTCGAGAGGCACTCGAGCGGGAAATAAAAGAAGAATCAGGCTTTGTTGTGAGTGTAGATGCACCGCTTAAGACCCGTACTGATCGGAATGTAGCTCGTCTTGACCTTTGTTATACGGGTATCATAATTGGTGGAGATTTCGTGCCGACACACGAAGTATCAGAGTATGGATTTTTTTCTCAAGATAAACTTCCCCTTCTTCGAACAAATCAGGTTTTTTTAATAGATGAAGTATTAAGATCAACTTCTCCAAAGAATCATTTACTATACTAAACGTGGCACAACACGTTCGAACATCCCTTGGACACTAAGAAGAGGCTCGGAACACTCTCATCGTATGATGCGATATGAGATACGCGATGAGGGATTCTGCTCCTTGATTATTATTCACTCCATCCTCACGTAGACTGTCATGACAACCCCCAGTTTGAGGGTTAAAAACTGCGTGATGTGCCGAATTATTTCCTCTAAACCAGCTAAAGCATGTCGATGCCCTCTGAAAATATACTTCATTTCGTGTCATTTTATACGCTGTTGCCAAAGCAAGAATCATTGACGCCGGATCTTCTGGTTGTTGATCATACTGACTTCGGATACCTTTTTTGTGACTCCAGGATGCGTTTCCAATCGGGATATACATATCTTCCTTGAATGTGTGGCCAATCAAAAATCGAAGTGTTTCAATACCTTTTTTTGTATATTGTGGCTCGTTCAAATACTCTCCAGCGAGTAATAAACTTTCTGGCAAGATGCCATTATTGTACGTGATTGTATCCTCAAACCACATCCAGTTCCCATCAGTATGATCGTGAATTCGCTTTATGAGTGCATCAGCACAAGAACGGATGATTGTTTCACCCGTTGCTTTGATTCCGGGGAGATTCTCCCGTACGAGGTAGATTCCTTTGATTGCAAGTGCTTGAGAGCGTGCATGTGTGAGTTTCGGAATGATTGCCATGAGACGATTAAAGCTCCCAGTCGCTCTCAGATCTGATGCAACCGTGAGCTTTAATCGTCTCATGGCAATCATTCCGAAACTCACACATG
>JANLIJ010000084.1 GCA_024653575.1 Candidatus Kaiserbacteria bacterium | reverse complement strand
CGGGCAGAAAGTTCTTAGCAAACGTAGTGAGCTTAGCTGAAACAGTTTGGGAAACTGTTTCAGGGACGCAAGAAATAAAAAAAACGGGCATATGCCCGTTTTTTTATTTCTGGTCTTTCAGATCTTCCCCAGAGACATATTTCCCTTGCTGAGCAAGACTGTTCATCCGAGTTCTGTAGAGAAGGACTTTTTGTGCGAGGGTAACGTTTTCTGGCTTACCCTGCCATGCGATAAGGACCGGTTCTTGAATAGCGCGAGAGTATGAGAATGTAATTGGCCATGGTTGCGCTCCGTAGGATGCAATTGCTTGAAGGTTTTCTGTTGCACGCTTTGGTGTTTGACCGCCCGAGAGGAACACTATTCCACCGACATCGCGAGGAACAGAGAGCTTGAATGTGCGGAGTGTTGCAGACGCCACATCATCGCACGATGATTGATCCTGATACGTATCACCGGCAAGTACCATGCTTGATTTGAGAATGAGTCCCTTGAGGTCTACATGATACTTCTTAAGCGTTGCAAAGAGCACCGTGAGCGCACGAGTCGTCACCTCCTCGGCCTCGGCAAGTGAATGTGTACCGGCAAATAGTACCTCGGGTTCAACCATAGGTACCATTCCCTGTGACTGCACCACGAGTGCATATTCTGCCATACGCACCGCATTGAGCTCGATACACTCATCGGTGGGGATGCCGTCACCAATCGTGATGACCGCACGCCACTTGGTAAACCTGGCACCAATATCAAAATATTCCTTGCATCTATCCTCAAGACCATCGAGTCCCTTTGTTATTACTTCACCATCAAAACCAGGAATTGGCTTCACTCCCATATCAACCTTGATGCCCGGAACAATTCCCCGCGCAGCGAGGACGTCGGCAAATGGCGTCCCTTGGTCGGTCGTCTCCCGTATCGTTGAATCATAGAGAATCACACCCGAGAGATATTCTTCGACTCCTGGAGCGGTAAAAAGAAGCTCACGGAAGTCCTGTCTGTTCCCTGGTTGGTTCGGGAGCTTTGCAATCTCGAGGCGCTTCCCCGCAGTCGCATCACTTTCATCGGCAGCGAGAATTCCCTTTCCACTCTGCATGAGCTGGGCGACGGTTGTATAAAGATCAGTGTTATTTCGCATAGTATAAAAAGTGTAGCACGGAGTACGAAATGAAATACGCCCGAATGTGCACATACTTGAGCATCGGCAAGAAAGAACGTATAGTCACTCCTATGACACAGGATGAGCAGTGGTTACTCAAAGAGAAGTACGACGGCCAAAGAACGGCGAGTTTTTTGGCCGACTGTGACCGTCTTGTTGGGGGAGAGCCCCTTGCATACATCATCGGTCACACACCCTTTCTCAATACGACAATACACCTTACTTCTCACCCACTCATCCCGCG
>JANLIJ010000062.1 GCA_024653575.1 Candidatus Kaiserbacteria bacterium | reverse complement strand
TGTGAGAGGGGTTCTACCGTGTTATAATTTTTCTACCTATGCACAACACATCGCCACAGATGAGGATCATGCTCGTTGGAGGTGGAACGGGTGGCCATTTCTATCCACTCATTGCGCTTGCTGAAGCCCTTAATGCTTCAGGCGCTCCTTTAAAACTCTACTATGCTGGCCCAAACACGTATGACGAACCAGCACTCATGAAGCACAACATCCAATTTGTCCGTGTCTTCTCAGGGAAACAGCGACGCTACGCTTCAATACTCAATGTATTTGATTTATTTAAAGTAGCACTCGGTGCTTTTACCGCACTCATCAAACTCTTTGTTATATATCCTGACATCATTGTGAGTAAGGGTGGATACACGAGCGTTCCCGTTATACTCGCAGGGGCATTTCTTCGCATCCCCATACTCATTCACGAATCCGATTCAGTGATGGGCAAAGCAAACAAGATTGCAATGCGCTTTGCAAAAGATGTAGTCATCAATTACCCAGAACTTGAAGTGCGGGAGACGAAAGCACAGGTGCATCGACTCGGCATTCCCATCAGATCAGCGCTTATTGCGCCTCCAACTGAAAATATGCACGAAGCATTTGGTATTGATGCAACGCGACCAGTTATCCTCGTGCTCGGTGGTTCGTCCGGTGCAGAAAGGATCAATGAGCTCATCCTCGACTCACTTGATGAGCTCCTTACTCGTTTTACGGTCATTCATCAGACAGGGAAGGCACATCTTGAGCTCTGCACACTTTCCGCAGACAATCTCATTCCAGATGCCGAGCGGAGGCAATACTACATCCCAAAGCCATTTTTCAGTGACTCTGCGCTCAACGATATGTACTCACTCGCGAACTTAGTCATTTCGAGAGCGGGAAGTACCTCGATATATGAAATTGCGCTCCATGGGAAGCCCTCAATTATTATCCCAATTCCTGAGGGAATAAGTCATGACCAACGCTCGAATGCATACGCATATGCACGCGTCGGAGCAACCTCGGTCATTGAGGAATCCAACATTACCGACAACTTGCTTCTCGCAGAGATTGAACGTATTATGCAAAATACTGATATTTATTCAGCAATGAGCACATCAGCAAAGACTTTTGGCAAAACAGATACCGCAGAACAGATGTCAGCGCTCATTATCCAAAGAGCACAAGAACACTAAACCTATATATGTCAATATTTCAAAGTAAGCCACTCATCACACGAATGGCACCGAGTCCCACAGGACACCTCCACATAGGGACTGCACGAACGGCACTCTTTAATTTCCTCTATGCAAAGCGCCATGGCGGTACCTTTATCATGCGTACTGAAGATACCGATAAGGAGCGCAGTAAGCCTGAATATGAGGAGGAGATTCTCCGAGGGCTCGCATGGCTTGGTATCACGTGGGACGCATTTTACAGACAATCAGAACGCACTGACGTATATCGCGGATACCTCGAGAAAATCATCAAGAGTGGAAAGGCCTATGTGAGTAAGGAAGAAAGCAAATCAAAGCCTGGAGAGCAGGTTGAGGTGGTGAGACTCAAGAATCCAAATACCACAATTACGTTTACCGACGAGATTCGCGGTGAAATATCCTTTGACACAACGGAGCTCGGTGATTTTGTTATCGCTCGCTCCATCGATGATGCGCTCTATCACTTTACTGTCGTTGTCGATGACCACGAGATGAATGTCACCCACGTTATCCGCGGTGAGGACCACATCTCAAACACCCCTCGACAAATACTTATCCAGGAGGCAATCGGAGCCGAGCGCCCTGTGTACGCGCACCTACCACTCATCCTGGCACCCGACCGTTCGAAACTTTCCAAGCGCCATGGTGCGGTGATGCTCGATGAGTATGTTGCTCAGGGCTTTACCAAGGAGGCCATAATCAATTACCTCGCATTGCTTGGGTGGAATCCGGGGACTGATCAGGAACTGTACTCACTCGACGACCTCATTCGTGTCTTCGACACGTCAGGCATCCAGAAAAGCGGAGCAATCTTCAATATCGACAAGCTGAAATGGTTTAATAAGGAATATTTAAGTAGACTCACAGACGATGAATTTTACACCTACATACAGGACTCCATACCAGAGTCAGTTCGTGAGCTTCCACAGTATGCTGAATCACGTCTTCTCAAACTCATTCCGCTTATGCGAGAGCGGACGACTACCCGTGCAGATCTAGAGCACGACTGCAGAGCAGGGGAGTATGATTTTGCATTTAGTGCACCTCAGCCAAACCCAGAACTCATAAAGTGGAAAAAGGACGCAACACCTCGCGAGACTCTTCCACGCCTCCAAAAACTTGCTGAACTTATTGCAACAATCCCTGAAGATGCAGATACAGCAGTCATCAAGGACAGTCTCTGGAAATATGCTGAAGAAGTGGGGAAGGGCGAAGCGCTCTGGCCACTTCGTGTATCGCTCTCCGGTAAGGAACAATCCCCAGACCCCTTTACTATCATCAATGTTATTGGCTCTCCTGAAGCCTATAAAAGGATCATCACCGCGTGTGATACAATTTTAAGAGCCTCATAACGAGAGGTTCTTGCGAGGACCATGACAATATTTCCGACTGTAAAAGAATATATGAAGCGATTTTTTGCGTGTCTTTTTATTATGGCACTACTCATTATTTCTGTACCAAAAGCTGAAGCCATATCCGAGATTGAAACACTCCAAAATCAGATCAGCGACAGAAATAATAGGCTCAAAGAGATAGAAAAAGAAATCGCAAGCTACCAAACGGAACTCAAGAAAGTTGGTGGGGAAAAGAACACGCTCCAAAAAGCCATCACACAACTTGAACTTGAGCGAAAAAAGGTCAATGCCGATATCAGCTATACGCAAAACAAAATTGGGGCGACTGACCTCGAGCTCAACAAGCTCAGCATAGAAATTGATGATACTGAGAAAAGTATTGCACTCAACAAGAAGGCCATCAGCGAGACTATTCAGGCACTGAATGAAACTGATGATAACTCGCTCATCGAAGTTCTCCTTCAATATGACAATCTCTCTGACTTCTGGAGGAAGATAGACGAGCTTGAGCAGGTGCGCACAGTAATGAGTGAGAAGATTGAGACACTTGTATCTGAAATGGCTCTTCTTGATTCACAGTACAATACCCACACGAAGAAGCGTGGTGACCTCCTCAGCCTCAAGGAACAATACTCAGACCAGAATGAAGTTCTTGTGGGAAATAAGGCAGAGAAGTCAAAACTCCTCACCGCAACAAAGAACGAGGAGGCTGAGTACCAAAAGCTTCTAAGTCAGAAGAAAAATGAATTTGAACAAATCCTTAAGGAAATGCGTGACTTTGAATCGAAGCTTCAATTCATCCTCGACCCAAATACAATTCCAGCAAAGGGAACTCGTGTTTTTAATTGGCCAGTCGAAAACGTCATCATTACACAGCTCTTCGGAGGAACTGAATTTGCAAAGCAAAACGCTTCTGTATATGGAGGACGTGCGTATCACCCAGGAGTAGACTTTGGAGTACCGCAGGGAACAAAAATATTTGCGCCACTTGCAGGTACTGTCAGAGCCACTGGCAATACCGACGCAGTTCCAGGATGTTACTCATGGGGCAAATGGACACTCATCGACCATGCAAATGGTCTCTCAACACTCTACGCGCACCAGAGCGTGCAGAGCGTTGTCGCAGGACAACAAGTGAAGACAGGCGAAGTCATCGGCTACTCAGGAAATACTGGATACTCAACAGGTCCACACCTACACTTTACCGTCTACGCTAAGGCCGGTGTCTCTGTACGTAAATTCAACGAGATCAAGGCAGTGACAAGCTGTGGTGCAGCAACGACTCCAGTCGCAGCCTCAGACGCATACATCGACCCAATGGTATATCTGCCACAGTAGACACAATACAGAAGATACTCATTGAAAGGATTTCGAACGATTTGGTTATATATTAAAGCCTCAATTTATACCCATCACTTCGTTTTACATATATTGTGCGAAGTGATATTATAATCACATGCAAGCAAGAAATTCAACTACTCCATTACGTGAGTACCTACTCCCCTTCCTCGATTACTGTGAAATTGAGAAAGGTCTTTCAAATAACACACAGCGCAATTACCAGCAGTATCTTTCCCTATTTGTTAAGTGGCTTAAAAAAGAAAATCTCTCAGAACTGAAGCCACATGAACTTACCGCAAATCACATTTGGGATTATCGTCTTTTTTTAGCTCGTGGCCATACAACAAACCGCGGTGAGTATCTTAGTAAAAAATCCCAAAACTATTACCTTATTGCGCTTCGTTCCCTACTCGCCTTTCTTGCTGAACGCGATATAGAAACACTGCCGAGCTCAAAAATAAAGTTAGCAAAGCAAAAAAATGAGGAGACCATATCATTCCTTGATGTGCATGATATTGCAAAAATGGTGGAGGTGCCGGATGTACAGACACCAAAAGGTTTGCGAGATCGCACGATCATGGAACTTTTCTTTAGTTCAGGAATGCGCATTTCTGAACTCACTGCTCTCAATCAGGACCAAATGTCGATGATGCAAGACAATGCAACCGACCGTACATACGAGCTTTCCATTATTGGTAAAGGTAAACACATACGCACTATTTTTATTTCACCACGGGCCACTCTCTGGATTAGAAAATATCTTAAATCGAGACACGATGCTGAGAAACCTTTATTTATTAGTCTCACGAAAAATGGAGAGACGAATCGACTCTCTCCCCGTGCGATTCAGATGATGATTGGCCGTTGTTCAATTTTGGCAGGTGTTTCAAAACGAGTAACTCCTCACACATTGCGTCACACGTACGCCACTGATCTCCTCGATCACGGTGCTGACTTACGATCGGTACAGGAGCTCCTTGGTCACAAAAATGTTGCCACCACTCAGATATATACCCACGTCACCAACAAACGACTCCGTGACATTCATGAAAAATTTCATGGCGGTAATATAAAATAAATTACAGGTATGACAGATCGAATGCAACAAACAAAAGAGGACGTCCGCAACATATTCTTCTCCGGCTCACACGCCTTCAGAAGCGATGAGGAGTTGGTCGGTAAACTTCATTTTTTACTCACTGAGCACTATCTATCATGCGAACGTTTCACCATAGGAAATAAAGAGGACTTCTTTTCACTTTGCGATGATGCCGAAAAAATCATCATACGCGATGAAGCTGCGGGCGGTAGCACAGGACATGTTGCTCTTAAATTACTTGCAGAGCGGTACCTTAATTCATTTGGTATTACCGTCTATTTCGAACACTCCTTTTGTGGATACTATCCTGATGTTATAAGTACAGATCTTCAAACTGTTGTAGAGTGTGGTCACACGAATAACGCTGACAAAATACTTGTATATTTTACTCAAGGTCATATTGCCGAATTAATACAAATTCCCTACCCTGCCGATGACGACACACGGATCTATGGATACCGTTTTACCGCACACAAAGACCTGTATGGTTTTTTAAACACTGAGTTTGAAGAACAGAAAAAAGTTATTCTTAAAATTGTAAACAGAAGGCGTGATACGTGATTCGAGGTTCAAAACTCTCGTCGTCGATAACTTAATTCCCCGTATACGTGCATTTCTTTTCTTACAAGTCCACTGTAGATGTCTCGTGAGTTTACCCCGATGAGCGAACAGGTCTAGGAAGCCTCTTTATATATGAAGAAATTGTACTCACACAAGGTGTGAAAGAATGCTTTTCTGGATATCAATGTAGGCATCAGTCTTGCTACTGAGCTCTATACTGATGTTCCCTCCCCTCGTGAGCCTATCATCAATTTCTGGGTGTCGGTACAAATAGTCCTTGAGCTTGTGTGGGATGATTTCATCCTGTGAGAGCACGTAGAGGTCATCATTGTGCTTGCGAATAAGTTCCTTGAGTACGGTGTAATGGGTACACCCAAGGACGATGGTATCGACGTAGTCAGTGATTGAATCAATAACGGACTGCACGACTTTATAAGCGCCATGTATCTCACCTGCCTCGATGAGTGGCACGAGGGTTGGTGTAGCGCGTGTAAAGAGAACGAGCTCAGTATCGCCTTTCTTTATTTCAATTTCATATTTCTCAGAGTTAACGGTTCGTTCAGTCCCAATGAGGATAGCGCTCGTAGAGCGTGATGCGATAAGTGCTTCAACTGTAGGAATAATGACACCGAGAAGTTTTCTATCAGGATACTCTTTCTTCAGCATTTCATCTTGATGCTTCCTCACTGACTCAGCAGAGGCAGTGTTACACGCAACAATCACAAGGAGTGCCCCGCTATCAAAAAGCTTCTTTATGCCCTTATAGGTGAGATCATGTATCTCCTCCTCACTTTTGTCGCCATACGGAAGATTCTTTGTATCGCCAAAGTATATGTAGTCATAATGTGGCAATATCTTACGTACTGCAGTCAGAATGGTGAGCCCACCGAGCCCAGAATCGAAAAACCCGATTTTCATACGTTTAATCAAATTAAACCACGGTTCCCTGCCCCACACAAGGTGTCCTCACAAGGGGTACAGAAGCACATCAGGGGTGACAAACGAGCCATTATATTTGATATAATTAAAGGGAGAGGTAGTTATACAAAAACAGTATTATTTAACGAGTAAAAATTGAACATAATGAACATGAAAAATTTTTTAGATTGTGCATGTGGCGGTAAGTACAAAGACGAAGGGTACCTTATCCTCCGTGTAGTAACTGGTCTTGCGTTCTTCTATCATGGATATGCAAAGGTATTCGTTATGGGAATGGACGCAGTGACTGGGTTCTTTACTAACGTCGGGATTCCATTTGCAGGACTCTTCGCGTACCTCGTTTCATACGGTGAGCTTCTCGGAGGACTTGCACTTATGCTCGGCTTCCTCACTCACTGGGTAGCGAAAATTAACATCCTCATCATGCTCGGGGCTATTGGCTTTGTGCACTGGGGCGCTGAGGGTGGGTGGTTCAACGGATACGGTGCAGACGGAGGGTATGAGTATCAACTCCTCCTCTTAGCTTCTAGCATTTTCTTTATGGTTACTGGTTCAGGAAAATACTCACTCGATGCACGTAGCAAAAAAGACGCTTGCCCCGTTGTTTAGTCACAGGTAGTTAAGTACACAAAACAAAAACCTCCCAAATGGGAGGTTTTTGTATTGTAACTTAGCGCATTGCAATGGTATGTCCCCAACAGGGTGCCGAAGCACTCCATGGTTTCGTACCTTGTCGTACATAGAGATCACGAGCATATGCCATGTTGTCGTGCAGATTCGTAAGGTCGAGGCCAAGTTCCCGTGCCTTCTCTCCGTGGTAACGCGTATTGATTTGCATTACCCCAGTATCAGCCGGGTCCACCCTTCCCTTCAGAACCGTACCGTCAGCAAGCGTATGTTGGAATGTAGACTCACAACGTGCTATTTGAATCATGACGGGCAAATCACTAAAGTAGGAACGAACTGTCGATTCAGTATCTGTTCCAACCAGCCGTTCATTAGTGACCTGATCTTCGATTGTTGCAATGTGCCCATACGCAGTGTCCATAACGGGTACTGCCACTACGTTCGATACAGCGACTACCGCTGTAAGAAAGCTAGATAATATAAGCCAAGTGTCTTATCGAATAGATTTGTATCACCTTCCCGTAATACAAAAAACGGCCGAAACCGTTCATCACTAGTATACCACTTTGGGCCTAAAAAGCAAATTATGCAATGATAGTGAAATATGTCAAACAAATCGTGAGCCTATATTTTACGCCGTATTATAGACAAAAATACTTGACAAACGTTACTATTTGTTACCTAATTTTTCCTTAATCAATGCCATTGCTCCATAGAGTCCACCCTCATCTTTGAGTACAGCATCAACAATCAGAGGGCACGGCAATAGACCATCAAGGACTTCTACGGTGTACTTCTTAATAGGTTCAAGGAATATACGGGGGTCACCAATAATCATAGACCCGCCGAGCACAATGACCTCTGGCGACCAGTAGACGATTGTATTCTTAAGCCCGTTTGCGAGGTATTTAGCAAGCTCATCCCAAACGGCGTCGTCTTGAGCAATTTCATACGGCTTCACCCCCCTTCGTTTCTGAAGCGCCGTGCCTGAGACCATGTTTTCGAGCGTTGGGGGAATATGGCTCCCAAGAATAGTCCTATCAATGTCCAAAATCTGGTGCCCCGGCTCAAAGCCAACACTCACCACATCAAGCTTCCCGTGTACATATCGAGCGCCTCCCACGCCGGTACTGACTGTGTGGTAGGCAACAATGTCACAACCCTTCCCTGCACCGTAGTGCACCTCACCAAGCCCCACGATAGCGGTGTCGTTCTCGAGGTACACTGGAGTACCGAGTTCCTTTGAGAGGTCTTTGGTGAGTGCTCGTCCAACCCAATCAGTGAGCACTTTCTCACTCACAATACCTGTCTTTTCATGATTGAGTGGTCCACGTATTCCTCCTGCCATTCCGGTAATTGGTGCACCGCCACTGAGTCTGCGAACAGCCTCCACCACAGCCATGAGTCCTTCACGGTATAGAAGTGGCGTATCAAATTTCTCGACGGCAGTTATGGTCTCGAGATCATTGGTAACTGCCACACGAGTTTTTGTCCCACCAATATCAAATAGAATATACATAAAATTTATTTCTGAAGCGCGGTACGGGTATGTTTCTTATAGAGCTCCACGCTTGGTTGTTCGAACGGATTTATTTCAAAAATATAACCGAGGTACATCACCTCACACATAAGTGATGAGAGAAGAAAGCCAACCTCACTCGGTGATATTGTACTGAGCGTAATGCTCTCGTACGGAAGCTTCTGCTCACGGTATGCACTCAGTACACCTGTCTGTATGGCTGAGGTGACCGCTGACACCTTTTTTCCGAGGAGACTTGGGACATTCTCTGTAAGCCAATGTTTCTTAGGGAGCGTGCCTGCCTCTGCATCTCTCATAGAGACGAAGCGTGTGTAGATGCCCTTATATCCCCCGAGATAGAGCTCAGCGATAGAATGTAGGTCTGCACTCGTAGTTACAACAGGATTGAGCTGATTGCAAAATGGTTCCCCCGCACGCGTCTTCCCTTTTCCAATACTCTCTGCAAGAAGTTGACGGTACCAATACCCGATCTGGGAAAGTCTCTTCGTGAAGGTGAAAAAGTTGACCGTGTGCACACCATTCTTCGCATGCTGAACGAGCGTATGTGCTCGTTTTTCAATGAGCTTAAGATTGGCATCAGTTAGTGCGGAAAGCGCCCCCTCGCGCATAGCTGAGACATCAAACTTAAGGAGTGTAAGCGGTACCATTCCCACAGCAGTAAATACGGAGTACCGGCCACCAACTATCTCAGGCATTGCGATAGTCAGGATTCCCCTTGCTTCACAAGCCTTCATGAGCGGTGTTTCTGCGTTACCGACGTAGATAATGCGAGATACCGCATCCTTCCCATATCGCTTTACGAGAAGCTCGGTGACAAGCGTCGCATTGAGTACTGTCTCTGTTGTGTTGCCTGACTTGCTGAGTATCACCACAGCAATTTCGTTCAATGCCGTGGATTTAATAAGCGATGAGAAATGCTGTATTGAATCATGTTCAATACTATCGATGACATGAAGTTCTGGTGTCTTCTCGGTTCTGAGCGCATGGTAGACAGCTTCCGTCCCCAGACTTGAACCACCAATTCCTACGAGCACTACATGTTTTACGTTCTTAAATGGCTTCAGCGATGACTGTATATATACCTGATACTCTGTATCACCCGGCACAAAGAGTGATGCCTCATGAAGTGTGTAATCAGTCATCTTACGGAGGCCTTTGATGAACTTTGTGTATTCACGACTGCGTACAAGTGCTTCGGCTTCAAAGTGCTTTTGAGAATAGGTATTTGAAAAATCAGATTGCATAATGTTTGGTTAAATTTGGCGTGGTGATGCTGGGTCGACATGAGCGACGATGTACTCGTACGCTTCTTCAACAGAGTCAGCGACATAGAACAAGTCCAGATCCTCCCTACTGATAGTCTTGTAGTCCTTCAAGAGCGTCTTTTCAAAATATTCAAGAAGTGGTTTCCAAAACTCCTTTCCGTACAGAACGATAGGGATTTTGGCAATCTTTTCGGTCTGGATGAGTGTAAGAATCTCAAGGAACTCATCGAGTGTTCCATACCCCCCAGGGAAATAGACGTACACCTCGGAAGCAAATGAGAGCATCACCTTGCGTGAAAAGAAGAAGTGGAAACTCTGCGTGTCAGTTACATAGGGATTGAGCTTTTGTTCAATAGGAAGTTGGATGTTGAGCCCAATGGACTTTCCTCCCACCTTAAACGAACCGACGTTTGCAGCTTCCATGATTCCCGGTCCGCCACCGGTAATGATGGTGAAACCCTTCTTTGCGAGCTTTGATGCGAGAAGTTCAGCAGCTTTATAGATAGGGTCTTGTGGGGTGAGGCGCGCACTTCCGAAGAAAGTTGCTGCTGTGCTGTACTTACGTAAGACTTCAAAACCATTCACGAACTCAGACATGATTCTGAAAATCCTCCATGACTGTACTGCACTATCGGACTCGAAGAGATCAGTCATCACTCTGCAGTGCATGTTCCGATCGTCTTTCTTTAATTTAAATTTCTTAGATGCTTCTGCTTTTTTTCTAAATGCCATTTAGAAATTGTATCATGAGTTAGAGCCAAGGAATTGGATATTGCTCAAATTCTGGTAATAACTTTTTACCATAAAGGAGCCGTGAGATGACTTCTGCGTGCGAGAGCGCTCCCGTGAGTGCATTGTGTGGCTCTGGCTCATCCTCTATTCCACAGTAGTTGAGAACCGCATCAAGATTGAGCGCAGAACGCTTGTGCTCGGCATCGATTGGAGGAACAAGTCCATGGGTCACCATATGCATCCACGCGAGTGTATGTGTATCGATTGTCCTATGCGCAAGTTCCCACGCAATCCCCTCTCGCTCACACGCCATTTTCAAAAAATCGCGGTCGAACGAAACATTCTGCCCCGCAAGCGTCCTGTCCCCCATATGCTGTGACCATTCGAGAAAACGGCGAACAACTTCACCCTCTGGATTCTTTTTTGAATCATTGATCTCCTCGTGCGAGAAACCAGTAATCGCGAGAGATTCCTCATTTATGTGTGCCCCCTCCCAAATTCGACACTCTTCGTAGAAGCGATTTTCTGGATTATCAAAATCGAGCGCCCCAATAGAAACAATGGAGTGCTTCTCATAGTTTGTCCCCGACGCTTCAATATCTATAACTATCATACCGAAAAGTATATCATTAATCTCCTAATACCAAATCATATGCGCAATTACTTTAATTTAATGCTATAGCATTAAATTAAAGTAATTGCGCATTTTAAATAATACTCGGACTATGTTGTATAATCAGCATAAATTATGAATGTCGATATTGAGAAAACGTGGAGGAAGGAACTTGTGGGCGAGTTTAATACGCCTTATTTTACTGAGCTTACCAGCACGGTACGCGAGAAGTACCTTGCGGGTGCACCCATCTACCCTGCCCCCAAAAATGTCTTTAATGCCTTTGAACTTTGCCCATTCAATGCGGTAAAGGTGGTCATACTTGGACAGGACCCGTATCACGGCGAAGGACAAGCGCATGGGCTTTGCTTTTCTGTACAAGATGGTGTGAAAGTACCTCCTTCACTTCAAAATATTTATAAGGAACTCCAGAGTGACCTCGGTATACCCATTCGAACGACGGGCGACCTGAGTTTGTGGGCGAAGCAAGGAGTGCTCCTTCTCAACGCAACGCTGACCGTTGAAGCAGGAAAAGCTGGTTCACATCAGGGCCTCGGGTGGGAACAATTCACCGATGCAGTCATACGAAATTTGTCAGAGAAAAAAGAACACCTTGTGTTCCTTCTTTGGGGGAAATATGCACAGGACAAGGGTGCAATTATCGACACTACAAAACACTTAGTACTCAAGGCACCGCACCCTTCCCCATTCTCAGCCTATACAGGATTCTTCGGGTGCAAGCATTTTAGTAAGGCGAATGAGTATCTACAGAGACACGCTAAAAGTACCATTCAATGGTGAGAAACTATTCTCCAGAACCAGAATCTTCACCACCAACACCTATTCGTTTTTTATCTTTAGCTATCATATAGAGAAGCGGTGTGAGGAGACAGACTAGTATCAAAGCGAGGACAAGGAAGCTTTTTTGATAACCAATTATTTCAATGAGGTAGCCAAGGAGAAATGCTGACCCACCTCCGACGAGCATTTGAATTTGTGATTTTACCGAGAGGAGTGTCGCCTTAAATTTACTCTTTCCCGTAGCTTCGACTGAGTAGCCAATATTACTTGAGCCCCACTCAAATGCATTGATGAAAATAAAAATGACAGCTATTCCCCATACATTTTGTGTGAGACCGAGAACAATAATTAAGAAGGTAAAAACAACTAATTTAACGGTGTAGATCTGAGTCGGAGTCTTAAACAATCTTTGAATTCTTCCACTGTGCCACAGTAGCAGTGAAGCAATCCCCCTCCCTATTCCAAAGAGAACACCGAACCAAACCACAGGTATTCCGAGCGTACTCTGATACACAGCTCTAAATCCTCCCACTCCAAAAAGTATACCGGCAAGTATGCCTGAAAAAATTGCATATCGGAAAAAATTGATTTTATACGCCTCGTGCATGACCTGCTTGAAATTTGATAGCCGAATTTCATCAATGTGTTCCTGCGGAACTGGCGGAGTCACAAGTGAACAAACAGCAATGAGCCCCATGAGATCGGAGACGAGCGCGATTGCGAATGGGAGGTGCCAGCTTATACTCACAAGAAAAGGAATGAGTGTCGTAAGGATAATCGGTATGGCAAATCCGATTGACTTCATCTTTCCCATGATTTCACGAAACTCCGACTCTCTTCCAAGCGCCCGCAGGGTTTCGTGAACAAATGCTGTACCAGTGCCACTTATGAATGCAAATCCGATACTGAGGAGAATTCCTCCAAGGAAAAGGAACGGTATGCTCTCTGCAAGAAGAAAAAATGACGTTGAAAGCACGAGCGATACACTACTCACAACAAGTGCCTTTTTGTGACCGATTTTGTCAGCAATATATCCACTTGGAATTTCAAACAAGAAACCACTCAAGGTTGATGCAAAGAGAATTGTTCCAACCCACCAGGGCGTAACGTCTGGAATGGTGAGGTAATACGCTCCGAGAATAGCAACAAATAACCTTTTATGAGTAACGAGCGCTACAGTGTACTTTAAGAGGTTCCCCTCAACGCCTTTCAGAATAAAATATTTTTTCATACACAAATACAAATCACTTTAACACAAATATCCACTTATATTCCTCTATTTTCTAAAACCTTCACAAAGTCTGCAGATACGAGACGTCGATTAATTTTCACTTGAGGCGTATTCAATATACGACGAAAGTAAAAATTATGAAGACAACGAAGTAGGTGCTGGCTTTGTGAAGGTTTTAGATTCCTTTGCAATTTGATGCGGGTGAGTACCCTGCTTTCTCTGCCTCTTCCTTGGTGGCAAACCATATCTTATTTTCCTCCTTAATCTGCTTTGCGCTTCCGCACCAGGGGAGGTGATACTTTGTACCACTCTTTGAGGCAACATATCCTCCTTCAGGAGATACTTTTTCGCTCACCGAGTCCAAAGTGCTCGTAGAATAAGCCACCTGTTTCCCATCGGCCTTTGCACTTCTCTGTACAATTGTCGCTTCCTGTTGGGCATTATTTGGGAGACTAACGTTTCCTGAAACAGACAGCCTCCCGAGGTAAAAGGAGGTGAAAGAGACTACAATTACTAGAATCGTAAGGCAGTATTCAGTATTTGAAAGAAGCCCCTTGAATTTTTCTGTTATTTCTTGTATATTCATCCCAGTTAGAGATAGGGTACAATACTACTTGTCTCCCTATACGATGAGCATTTGCGATACCGTATTTCATGCCATTAGTGAAATACTTCGTACCCGCAATCTCTAACGGGACGAGTCCCCACAATTATACAGCAACCATTGCGGTTAAACCGCAGAAAATTTAGATAATTATACACATATGGCAACGAAAAAGGCTGGAGGTACAGCCAAAAACCTGACCGATTCAAATGCACAGTACCTTGGGGTAAAGCGCAGTGACGGTCAGAAGGTTAAAGTTGGTGAAATCATTGTCCGCCAGCGCGGAACAAAGATTGAGGCAGGAAAGAATGTCCGTATCGGAAGTGACCACACGCTCTATGCTGGAAAGCCTGGAAAAGTTTCTTTCGGAACAATGCGAAAGACAAGCTTCACAGGAAAGACAATCACAAAGACAAAGGTTACAGTTTTGGAGGCTTAGTCAAAATGTATAGAAAATCCCCCGCGCCATGGCGCGGGGGATTTTCTTTATTTAACGACCCTACTCTGCCTCGACAATAGTCACTGACTCAATGACAACTGGTTCAACGGGCAAATCTCGTGCGCCAGTCTCAACATTTGATATTGCGTCGACGACATCCATCCCTTTTACAATACGTCCGAAGACTGGGTGCTTCGAGGTAAACGGCTCCTTATCAAAGTCGAGCCCAAGATTGTCTACCGTGTTGATGAAGAATTGACTTCCTCCAGAATTTGGCTGACCGGTGTTCGCCATCGCAATGGTACCTCGCACGTTTGAAAGAAGTTCACCCTTCACAAACTCATCCTGAATGGTGTACCCTGGACCACCCGTACCATAACTCATGACGTCATCACCCTTTGTATTTGGATCTCCTGCCTGAATCATAAAGCTGTCAATGATGCGATGGAACTTAATGCCATCATAGAACCCTTCCTCTGCGAGCTTTATAAAATTCCCTGTAGTGATTGGCATTGTGTCCTCAAAGAGCTCTATATCGATTGTTCCCTTAGTTGTCTCGAAGCGTGCAATTCTGTTCATAGTATTTGATATGTCTGGGTTAGCAATTTCTAATTCTTTTGGCGAAAGTGGTCCCTCGAGTTTCTCATCGGCTGTGAGGAGAATTTCTGGTGCTTGATTGTGTGCATCGAACCACCATCCAATGAGTCCGATGAGTACTATCGATATTCCGATAACCAGCCCTATTTGTTTAACACTTGCCATATTACTTTTTAACAATTTCTAATGTACACAGACCCTGAACGTCCTTATATGAAAGGGGTACTGCATGTGTACCGAGGTCCTTTATAGGATGTGCGAGGTGCACAGTGCTTGCATCAAGCGCAATCCCTTCGGATGCCTTCAGATGTTTTGCGATATCCTCTGCATTAACACCCTTGAAGAGGTGCCCTTGATCATTCGCCTCCACAGGGTACTGTACCACCTTCCCCTTCAGCGATTCACAGATCTGAGTGAATTCCTTGATTGCGTGCTCGTGTTGTTCCCCATACTTCTTCGCCTCCTCAGTAACCCTCCTTATCTGTTCTGGAGTTGCTATGACCGCAAACTTCTTTGGGATAAGAAAGTTAAGTGCGTGACCGTCGGGAACATCCTTCACCTCAGACTTTCGCCCGAGTCGTGCAACGTCCTTTATAAGAATGACTTTCATACGTTTTCTGTGTATCGCCTACATTAGAATAATACGCCGTATCATAGCAGATTATGGCAATCGTTCAATTTATATGTAAAATCTGTAAGGGAGAAAACGAGGAAATGCGAGTCGTGAGAAGTGACTCAATGTCACTTCGCAAGACTCATTGAGGACTTTTGTGAGACAACAAAAGACCCAACGAGTGGACCGTTTCTGTCAAGAAATTCAATATACGATGAATGTTTCCGACTGAAGCACAACGCAGTATGGGGAGTTTTTGGACAGGCTCTAGTGTGCTTTCATGAATTCAAGAGCAGACTCCATCTGTGGATCAATATTTGCTGTGTAGTCTTCTGCAGTGCGTTCAACAACAATATCCGGTGTAAGTCCACCCTCAGAAATTGATTTTCCTTCGGGAGTGAGCCACCGCGCAACAGTTACTTTGAGAGATGAGCCGTCATCAAGATTTACAAGTTCCTGTACTGATCCCTTTCCAAAAGTCTGAGAACCAATGACCGTAGCCACGTGGTGTTCTTGAAGCGCTCCCGCGAGAATCTCTGAAGCTGAAGCGGAACCCCCATCAACGAGCACAACAAACTTTTCTGGCGCTGACTTTCCAAGTTCACGTCCAGAACTTCGATACACCTCCTCTTTTTCATCACCGCTGAAGCTTTCACGAACGACGGTTTTCCCCACCGGCAAGAAGTAGCTTGCAATCGAGACGGCACTCTGAAGGTATCCACCCGGATTTCCTCGTACATCGAGAATCAATTTCCGTTTGCCACTCTTCACATATTCACGAAGCGCCTTTTGCATCTCCATTTCTGAAATAGCGTTGAAGCTGTAAAGAGAGATGATGAATACATCGTCGCGTACCTCGGTTTTACTCGTCGGTATTGTTATTGTATCTCGAATAACTTTGATTTCCTTGAACCCTTCCTCACCTTTGCGGTAAATACTGAAAGAGACTTCGGTACCTTTCTCTCCTCGAATAAGGCGCACCGCTTCATCGACATTCATGTCCTCTGTAGTCGTTGAGCCAATTTTTACAATCGTGTCCCCCGCAAGAATTCCCGCCTTCAGAGCCGGGCTCTCAGGAAGTGGTGCAATAACGGTGATGACATTGTCACGAATTCCAACCTCCATACCCACGCCACTAAAATTACCACTGATATCCTCTTCAAACATAGCAGAGTCCTCAGGTGGCATATAGATTGTGTATGGGTCACCATAGGTCTTTACGAGACCCGCAATGGCTCCTTGAACTTTTTCTTCATTTGAAAGTGGCACTGTGCTTGAGGAGGTAACGAATTTTTCATCGAGCAATTCCCACACGTGCCAAAATTCTGAGAGATCAACAGAATTGTCTGCTTGTGACTCCCGACTCAAAAACGAAAAAAGATTTGCTTCGAGATTTGTATCTGCTCCGACACCAATGTGAAGACCAGAGAAAAAAGTTGCAGTTGCAAAGAGAACACCGAGGCCGATACCGAGAAGTGGTTGGGTATTCTTTGACGCTGGCTTTTGGTATACCTCATCAAATGACTCTGAAATTATTTCATTTTCTTCTTCAATTTCCATTACGCTATTATGGCATACTATTCCCCACTTAGACAAAAATAGTCGATGTGGACATCTCCATACGTGATATCATTGCGCTATGGTTGAACGCTTTAAGCAAGGAAAGCTCCTTTGGATAAATTTAAAAAACCCCACAACGACTGAGGTTCAGAAGGCGATGGTGGAACTTGACCTTCCACCACTCCTTATGACTGACCTCACCACCACGGTACCGAGAAATGCAGTTACAAAAGTCGATGGAACGATTAAGGTCACCGTCGACTTCCCTGCGGTAAAACAGCTTGGCACCGACCATCAGTATGAGGTGAAGTTCTTAATTTCAAAGAACAGCCTCCTCACGGTGCAGTATGAGGAAATGGAGGGTATCGACCGTTTCAAGCGACAATTTGAGGTTGCGACAACACTCAGAAAAGCACAGAAGCATATTACTGGTGCGCATCTATTTATCTCACTCTTCAATAATCTCTACGAGACAACATCGGCAAAACTCGATTATATAGAATCAAAACTCGCTGACATTGAATCCGAGATTTTTGAAAACGATGAAAAACAAATAGTTATTGAGATATCGAGTGTGAGTAAAAAGCTCATCGCATTTCGTCATACCATCCACGGACATGAGGATGTCTTTAAGGATATGCATCCCATCTTTGGAAACACATACGGAAACACCTTTGCAACAGACCTCCTCAGTATTGAGGCGCACTATTTCGTCTTGAAGAGAAAAGCGAGCGCGCAATATGAAACACTTACAGCACTCCGAGATACAAACTCAGCGATGTTGACCACAAACCAAAATGAGATCATTACGACCCTCACCATCATGGCATTCATCACCTTCCCACTCACACTCTTTAGCTCTATGTTTGGCATGAACACCGAAGCAACTCCAATCATTGGTCACAAGGCTGACTTCTGGATTATTGTCTCAATAATGATAACTGTGACCATAGGGTTCTTTACATTCTTCAGGCGCAAAAAGTGGCTCTAGAGCATGTCCAAAAACCCCTCATACTGCGTTGTGCTTCAATCGGAAACGTTCGCCGTATATTGAATACGTCTCACATTTCCTCATTTGCACGTCTTGTCTGATGTGTTTTTGAACACGCTCTAAATGCTGAAGGGTCTATTTTTTGATACACTGATACGACATTATTGTGTGATATGGTAGTCATATGAACTTTCTGAATTTTTTTGATAAAAAAGCGCCGAGCCACCCACCAATATTTTTCCTCAATTCTGCAAGTGGCAAGAAGGAAGAATTTCACAGCCTCAAACCAGGAGTAGTCTCCATGTATTCCTGTGGCCCGACGGTGTATGACCACATCCATATCGGCAACCTCCGTGCATATCTCCTCCCCGACCTTATTAAGCGTGTCTTAATCTATAACGGCTACGAGGTGAAACATGTCATTAATTTCACCGACTTTGGACACCTCACCGACGATGCAGACGCGGGCGAAGACAAGATGATGAAGGCGCTCAAACGCGAAGGAAAAACTATTTCACTTTCTGCGATGCGTGAAGTAGCAGAGACATACATACAATCGTTTAAGGATGACAACGATGCGTTCAGGAATATTCCTCCCACAAAGTACACACCCGCGAGTGATTATGTTGCTGACCAAATTCGCCTCATCAAGACACTGTTTGAGAAGGGTTATGCGTACGAGACGAGTGACGGGGTTTATTTCGATATTGCAAAGTTCCCCAAGTATGGAGTTCTCGGAAAGATTGACCTCAATAAACTTAAGGACGGCGCTCGGGTAGAGGTAAATTCTGAAAAGCGTCATCCTGCAGATTTTGCACTCTGGAAAAAGGGTCTCCTCGGCTGGGAAAGTGCATGGGGCAAAGGCTTCCCCGGTTGGCACATTGAGTGTACCGCAATGATTTTTGCAACACTCGGAAAGCAAATAGACATTCACACCGGAGGCGAAGATCTCAAGTACACCCACCACAACGGTGAAATCGCCCAAGCAGAATCGGTGACCGGTAAACCATACGTCGCATATTGGCTCCATAATGCGCACCTCAAAATAAACGATACCAAGATTGCAAAGTCTCTCGGCAATGGCATCCGTCTGTCGAGCCTCATGGACAGTGGGTATTCCCCTCTCGTGTATCGCTATTGGTTACTCACGGGTCACTACCGAACAGCGATGAATTTTACCTTTGAAGCACTCGACGCATCGAAGCAGGCACTTTTTAAACTGAAGCGTTTTGTATTTGAGGAATCGAAAAATGTAAAAGAAGGAAATGTAAACGAGACGTACCGCGCTCGATTCCACACCGCAATTAACGACGACCTCGATACCCCCCGCGCCATTGCACTCATGTGGGAAGTAACCAAAGATGCGTCGCTCACGCTCGCAGACAGAGTTGCAACACTCAAGGAAATGGATTCCGTTTTAGACCTTGGGCTCAACGACGAGGCCGGTGATGTGGTTCGCGAACTTGGAGTCATTGCAAAAGATGATATCCCCGACGAAATACAAGAACTTCTCGATAAGCGACAAATTGCTCGGGCAACACACAACTGGAGCGAGGCCGACTACCTCCGTGAGGCAATCAATTTGAAAGGTTATGCGATAGAAGATACTCCCACAGGACAAAAAATCTCCAAATCCTAAGCTATTCTTAAGACTGGTGGCAAGAAATAGTGTTATCCACACTGTGCACCCTATCCCCAAACTGACCAGAATTCGATGCTTTTTTTATACGTGATACAATGTCTCCACTATGGAAGAAACCACTCGAGAATCGACAGGAACAAAGAGCCGGCTTCTTCGTACGCCACCACAAAATCTTGATGCTGAGCGCGCACTCCTCGGAGCAATTATCCTGAAGTCAGAAGTGATGCACGATGTTTCGGTGACGGTGTACCCCGAATCTTTTTACGCAGACAAGCATCGAGAAATCTACCGCGCTATTCTCGACACCTTCATGCAGGGTGACCCAATCGATATTCTCTCTATCACGACAAAGCTCAAGGCACGGAGTCTTCTCGAGCGCACCGGTGGCGCAAGCTACATCACTGAACTCGTCGAGTCCGTTCCCGCAGCAGGCAATGCGCTCTACTACGCTGAGCTTGTGCAGAATAAATCTATTCTCCGTGGCCTCATCAATGCTGCAGATGACATTGCTGAAATTGGTTTTTCAGATCCTGAGAACATCGACGAAGCGATGGATACGGCAGAAAAGAAAATCTATCAGGTAACAAACGCTCCCACCACACAAAAATTTACCCCCATTGGGAGTTCCCTCACCGAGGCATGGGACAGATTTGAAAAACTCAACTCAGATGAAAATATTCACCGTGGTATTCCAACCGGCTTTGCCGGCCTCGACAACCTCCTTGCAGGACTTCAAAAATCAGACCTCATCATTCTCGCAGCCCGTCCAAGTATGGGAAAGACAACGTTTGCACTCGACATCGCCCGCAACGCTGCCTGTGTCTCTGGCGCGTCTGTCGGTATCTTCTCTCTTGAAATGAGTGACCAACAACTCGTCGATCGTATGCTCGCTGCTGAGGCAGGAGTGGACTCATGGAAGCTCCGTACCGGAAAGCTCACCAGCGACCATGAATTTGAAGCGGTACAGGCAGCCATGGCACGTCTTTCAGAAGCTCCTATCCACATTGATGACCAACCAGGAAACAATATCCTCAAGATGCGTTCATCGGCACGCCGTCTCAAAAACGAACATGGTCTCGACCTTCTCATTGTCGACTACCTCCAGCTCATGAGCCCAACCTCGACAAAGGCAAGTGACTCAATGGTGCAACAAGTGACCGAGATTTCCCGCTCACTCAAGATTCTTGCACGCGAACTCGATGTTCCCGTCATTGCGCTCTCACAGCTCTCACGTGCGGTGGAACAGCGTGGTGGCAAGCCAAGACTCTCGGACCTCCGTGACTCAGGTTCTATTGAGCAGGACGCGGACGTCGTTATGTTCATCCATCGCGAGGACAAAATAAACAAAGAATCAGACAGGCCAAACATTGCCGAAATCATGATTGAAAAACACCGTAATGGTCCTGTCGGGCACACTGAACTGTACTTTGATGAGAAGCACGTTCGATTTATTAATCTCGATACACACCACGCAGTTGGCGCTTCGGGAGGAAGTGATGATTTCTAACAATACACATGTTTAGTACGTACTATGACGGCTTTTGAGAAAATAATACGACATTTTGAACGATTTCCGGGCATCGGCTCACGGCAGGCAAAACGCTTTGCCTTCCACCTTCTCACGCTCGACCAGAGCGACCTTACCGAGCTCGCCGAGCTCATTCGCACCATTCGTACTAATGTCATCGTTTGCCCCTCCTGTGCCCGTTTTCACTCACTCCAGAGCCCCGACAGGAACTGCTCTGTCTGCGGTAGCACCATGCGCGACAGGAGCAAGCTCACCGTTGTCGAACGGGATACCGACATCGATGCAATCGAGCGCAGTGGCGTCTATGATGGGCTCTACTTCGTACTCGGAGGCACCGTCCCCCTCCTTGATTCACAGGACGTGAAAAGGCTTCGCGGTGGTATGTTGAAGCAAATTGTGGAGACACGAGTCACTGAAGGATTAAAAGAGATTATCCTCGGGTTTTCAGTGAACCCCGATGGTGAAAATACCGGTCGCTACATCGAAACACTCCTCAGGGAGCAGATAGAAAAAAATGCACTCAAGATAAGCCACCTCGGCCGAGGCCTCTCAACCGGCTCCGAACTCGAATACGCCGATCCTGAGACCATCAAGAATGCGTTGAAGAATAGGAGTTAATCCCACTTATATCATAAGCTCCAACTGGAGCTTATGATATAAGTGCAACAAAGTGAGCGAAGTGATAAAACAAAAAAGCCCCGTGACATCGTCACGGGGCTTTTTTTCTATTTATTATGCCAATGCGTCAATCTTTACCTGTGCGTACTTCTGTCGGTGACCAATTTTTCGGTCGCGGTTGCTCTTTGCCTTGTATCGTACGATGGTAATTTTTTGTCCCTTTTTCTCTTTCTGATATGTCGCCTTTACTTTTGCTCCCTTGATGTATGGCTCACCGATAGAGGTATCAGTACCATTATCAACCATGATTACTTTATCGAATTCTACCTTGTCACCTTCATTGAAATTGCCGAGAAGCTCTACTTCGAGCACGTCACCAACACACACCATATACTGCTTACCGCCAGTCTCGATAATTGCGAATTCTGTTGCTTTTCCTATTGGTGTCTCTTTTTTCATATAACGCGGGTGATTGTACAAGAAAACGTTAAAATATGCAACTTTTTGGACTTACGGGCACAGTAGGGAGTATTTGGGTGTTTTAAGGAACTCCCTTATTACTCTACAATTTCCTGTGGTTTTTCAAGAGAAAGTGACTCAAAATCCATTGAGCCTCCAGTAATTTTTGCAACATCTTTATCAATTTTTCCAAGCTCCTTTTGAGCCACATTGTAGTGGTTGACCGTAGTTCCGAGTGAATTCCCCACCTTTTTGAAGTAATCATCATAGGCCTTGAGGTGACGCGAGAGACTCTCCACATGCTTCCCTATCTGCTTTGCTGATTCCTCTATCTTAAATGCACGGAAGCCATAGAGCACCGACTGGAGGTACGCAGCGAATGTCGTTGGTGAGACAATAATGACGTTCTTGTCCTTGTATGCATAGTCAATGAGCGAACGTGTATTCACCTTCACCGCCCCTACCTCATTCACAAGGAGGTCGTAGTAGATTGCCTCTGCAGGAATATACATGAACGCAAAGGGCAATGTGCCGTCCTTGGGACGAATGTATTTTGCAGTCTCATCAATACGCTTCTTGAGGTCGTTCTTAAATTCCTTCTCAAGCTCTTCCCTCCTCGTATCGTCGGTCTCATCAACGAGGCGTCGGTAGTTATCGAGTGAGAACTTTGCGTCGACCGGTATCATACCGTCCTTGGTAATAACGACTGCGTCAACAATGTCACCTCCGGGAAAAAGGTATTGGAGCTTGTATGCAGTCGCTGGAAGCATATTCTCAAGCGCGAGTTGGAGTGATGCCTCACCGAGATTTCCTCTCTGCTTTTGGTGCTTCAATACTTTCTCGAGACTCTGGAGCTGTTCTGCTACTGAGTAGACCTGCTTAGAGGACTCTGACACCTCAGCAACACCACGCACCACATTTCGGAGTTGCTCATTGACCTCCTTGTTGATTTCCTGAATGAGCTCCTTACTCTCGCGAAACTGTACCCGCGCATTGTCCTGCATGACCTTGTTGCTCTCCCCCATACGCTCATTCATGGTCTTTGTGAGCTCTGCGAGCTGTTGCTGAAGCATAAGAAGTCCATCAGAAGACTCTTTCTTCTCCTCTTTTTTAAAGAAAAAGACGTACATGAGAATACCGATGACGGCGATGAGTAAAATGAGTATGAGAAGTTCAAATGTTTGCATACCGATATTCTATCACGAGATTTGTGATACTATGTGTGGACATAATTTGGAAATACCATGTTACATTCAAGTATTAAGGAAGAACTAAAGACCGCAATGAAAGCGCATGACGCAGTAAAGCTTCGCACCGTGCGCAGTATGCTCACTGCCTTCACGAACGAGCTTGTAGCGACCTCACGGACGCCCCAGAGCATGCTCGAGGATAGTGAGGTACTCGCGGTCATCAAGCGACTCGCAAAGCAACGAAAGGAATCAATCGTGCAGTATGAGGCCGGAAACAGACAAGATCTTGCCGACCCAGAAAAGGAAGAGCTTATAGTTCTTGAGTCATACCTTCCCCAGATGATGTCGAGAGATGAAATCAGACCGATTGTGGAAGCAAAGATAGCTCTGATGGGCGAAGTCGACAAATCAAAAATGGGAATGCTCATTGGCTCCCTCATGAAAGAACTAAACGGAAAGGCGGACGGTGGTGACGTGAAGGCGGTGGTAGAAGAAATAATCAACAAGTAGAGGATGCCTGAGAAAACACCGTAGAAAGCAAAGCTTTCTACGGTGTTTTGAATATTGTTGCGCAATTCCCTTTTATATTGTATAATGTAGCTCATCGACTTTTTAGGAGGCAGTCATGCCGACCAAAAATGTAGGTCCTGATGGGCGTCGGGTTATTCCGACGAAGGTGGCGCTCGCAATATTCCGTGGCGACAAAGAGGCGCTCAGTGAAATGGGCACCAATGGCAACCACGTGAAGCAACGGAAAAGACACCTCGCGCGGGTTCGGGAAACAAACGAGGCAATCCATGCTGAATATTGCATTGGAAAATTGAAAGAAGAGCTACGAGCTCGAGATGAGGAGGCAAATCTTCACATCTGCCCCATCGATTGATCAGTCGGCCTGGAAACGCTTCGCGTTTCCAGGCCGTAATTTTTTACAGACATTGACAAATCAAGTTTTTAATATATGATTCGTGCTGGTTTTGTTCCCCACTTTTTATGAAAGGCTACACGCATGACGCCATGTGTCGAATTCCCAAAAAGAGACGACGGCAGTTACAGAGCTGAAGTCAAGGTTCCAGTCTCAGCTCACCAGACGAGGGGTGCACTGAAACAGGCACAACTCATGATTCACCGATATCTGGACGAGCGACCCTCTCGCGAATGCAAAGCGACGCATGAGGACGATTACTGCAGTTTCTGGATTACCATCAACCCTCATGCCCCGCTGGACGCCCTTAGGCGCACCAACATGCTCAAGATGGCGCTCAAAGGTGTCATCGGCGACGTCGTGATTGATTACGACAAGCTGAAGGCACTCCACTAGCACCGACATGGTGCTCCCGCACAAAATGGCGTCACCCTACGGGGAGGCGCCATTTTTTATTTGACAGTTAAACGATTTTAATGCACAATCGTAGTGCAGTTCCCATCAACCCATGCACCTATAAATCAGGAGATAAAGCATGTGTAGAATCAATTGTGTCACGGTAGAAAAAAGTTCCCTCGGAGCATTTGCGGTACTCAGGATCCCAATCACACCCGCAACGGGCCGAAGACTGGGGAAGGTCATCGATGAACTCGAGTTGCTTTTACCCCCAGTATTCGAGGATCTCGAAGGTAGGGCAGAAGGCAACCTTCCCGGAGGCCAGAGAGTGCTTGCTCTCATGCTCCCGGTGAACACCTTTGCACCTGAATACACCACGAACAGAATGTTGGTTCTTGGCTACGTGGCAAAACGCGTCGCGTGGCTCTCGCCACTAATCGACCTCACGTGGTCGACACGACTGAGTGTTCCTGACGTTCCTGCAACATGATCAGACGGGACATATAGGAAACGGGCGCTCGAGGATTTTCCTCCGGCGCCCTTTGTTTTGTCCGACAAAGGGTCACCCTTCGCAAAACTCTATCTATATCGCCCGTGCGTCTTCAATTTTAAAATCTCCAACTTTCGTACGGCGTAAATTTTGAAGTGTTGCAGGATAGCCAAGTCTCTTTCCGAGTTCTTCTCCGAGCGAGCGAACATACGTTCCACTTCCTACGAAAAATCGCACGGTGAGCACACATCGATTTTCTATATATTCAACTTTCTGTAACTCTGATTCAAATACTTGCATCGTGCGGATAGGTACCTCCACCACCTCACCAGTCTTCTCTGCCTTGCGCGCCTGCTTGTAGAATGGAACACCGTCTTTCTTAATCGCTGAGTACGCAGAGACTGGAAGTGCGAGCGTGCCGAGCATTTGCTCAAGTACCCACCTCACCTCATCCTCATCGAGCTCGGTGACATCCTCTTCCTCCAGAATCTCCCCCTCCAAATCCCCTGTTGAGCGTTTTTCTCCAATGCGTATTTCTGCAATATATTCCTTGGGGAGTTTAATGTACTCAGCGAGCTTCTTTGTTCCCTTCTCAATACCAATAATCATGAGCCCGGTGGCAAGCGGATCGAGCGTCCCCCCGTGCCCCATCTTCTTGATGCCGAGCTCACGACGAAGTCTGCGAATCACATCAAACGAGGTAATTCCCTTTGGTTTATCGATAAGTAGTATTTCTTCCATATGCGCATGGTAGCGCATCACTCGTAAAAACGCCAATAAAAAGATTGAACAGGTCCTTCCTGTTCATTTTTTAGTTATCTCTTGTTCTATTTTTGATCTTACTTCTTCAATTATTTGATCTGCACTAACTAATACAGCTGGATCATCTTGGATTTCTTGAAAAAATTCATTTATAGCATTTATAAATTCAGACTTAGCATTAATTAAATTATTAATACACTCTATTTCTTTACAGACAATTTTTTTTGCTTGCCTGTCTCTTGCTATATTTAAAAGAAATTTTGATTTGTCTTGTTGCTCTAAATCTTCGTATAAGTATGCTGCATTAAAGAGACTCTTGCCACTTATTTCAAAAACTTTTGCAAGTAACTTAGCAATAGCCGGAATATATGGTCTTTCTGTTAAAATTGAGGTACCAGTACTCATTCTGTTTTTATATGCCATATACTGGTTATATGGTGTATGATAAAGATGCCCAACTAATTTATCAATCTCCTGATTATAGTTAATTTCTATGTCTTTTGAATCTTCTCTAATGGTATCAATTGATTCTTTTAATTCTGCAGTAATTAATTTTTCCATCAAATCAAATTCACCTGCTTTTTCCAGATAATAGATGGCGTTACCCAAATGATGGGATCTAACAATTTCGTTTAGTGCTTCATTGAGGTAATTTATTCTTATTATTCTTTCTGCTTCTGCATAATCTTTTGCATCACCTGTTTTAAGGTGGTTTTTCATTTCCTCAGCTTCATCTTGAGCGTTGAAAAGATTATAACGTGGATATTTTTCCATACATTAATTGTAACATTATCCTAATTATTTGATAATTTGTATATGAGTGAAACAAAAGACTCAACGAGTGGGCAGTTCCTGTTAAGGAATTCAACATACGATGAGTGTTTTCGAGTGAAGCACAACGCAGTATGAGGAGTTTTTGGACATGCTTTAGTTCAAATAAACAGGACCGACCTGTTTAAACAGGTCGGTCCTGTTTGTTGTGTCAGACATCTATAAAACCAAGAATGATGGTTCGAATATGAGAAGTCCTCCAAGTACAAGCATGAGCACACCTCCGAGCATGAGCGAGAGCTGTGCATACTTGTGTCCGTGTGATTCGAGCTTTGAGAATCCCCAGATAGCGAGACCGAACACGATGAAGTCATCAATCATGTACCCTGCGGTATACACGAGGATATACATTTGTCGTGTCACAAAGTCGAGGTTGTTGATTTCAAGAATCTTGGTGTATGCCTGAGGGATACCAATAGAACATGCAAATTCAATGATGTTGACCGAGAATGCAATGGCAATGATTCCAAGTACGGTGAGAATGGTGGTCGGACGCGTAATGAGATCCTGAATTCTCTGTGTCGTCTTGTCCTGTGTCTCAAGGCTCGTAACATCACACACGAGAAGCGCGTTCCGATTCTTTCGATATCGATAGAGGAAGAAGATTCCACCACCAACCGCAAGGAGCCCCACGAGTGGTGTCACAACTGCATCGAGGCCTACGAAGTCCCACGTGGTGAACCATACGTTGAGGATGAGGTTGTACATGACTGTCTCCGCAACAATGAATATCCCTGCAACAAGAATCATCTTTCGTTTATCACCCACCTGCGAAAGGAGCACGAGGAAGGTAATGAGTACCCACATCGCACAGGGATTGAATCCATCGATTGTCCCGAGTACAGCAGAGAGTGAGAAAAGCGAGAACGACTTAAAATCAACAACTCCTACCAGAGGAAGATTAAACATGAAGAGATTTGGATTGGTGACTGAACCACACTCGGTACCGTTCTCGTCACACCCTGCCCCCTTGAAACTATCTGACTGCTTTGGAGCACGTGCGAGGTGGTCATCGAGTGTTCGGATGTCCCCGGCTCGTGTACGTACAACCGCAGTGGCAAATTGTGCTCCGGTCGTTTCGCCCGTATCAAATCCTTGGAATACTTGATCTCCGATGACTGTCACTGGGGTAACGTGAGAAAGTTCATGCTTTGCGAGCACTTGCTCATAGAGCGCCTTTGCAGAAGCGTCCTCTGTGACGTTGTAATAGGTGTACGTTACTCCAGACTGTGTCTGTATATATTCATTCAAAAATGCTTTTTCCTCCGCACAATGACCGCAGTCATTCCTACCGAAGAAATAGATGGTCACCTCATCCCCCTGTGCAAAAAGCGGTGAAATAAAACCTCCCAAACCAATAAGCACTGTTGCAAAAATGTATCCAAAAATTTTCATATTGAACAATAATAACATTTAGATTATAAAACGCACTTTTCAGTGTGGAGTGTGTGCATCGGCACATGCTGGAGCGCAATTTTTCGCTCATGGTGGTCGGGGAGTGCACGTCCCATACACGCCCAAAAGGCTGATGAGTGATTGAACTCAATGAGGTGGCAGAGCTCATGCACGATGACATAGTCCATGAGCTCTTGTGGAAGGAGTGCAATGCGGTAGTTGAAATTGAGATTTCTCTTCATTGAGCAACTTCCCCACCGCGTACTCTGGTTGCGTATTGCAACTTTATTGTATGAACAGTTATAGAACGTATTCCAATATGTAAGGCGCTCGTGTATGAGGATACGTGCACGTTCTTTGTGCTCGTTGTAGTGGGCGGTATGGTGACTCACCCGTCGTCGCCGTGGGCGACGACGGGTG
>JANLIJ010000048.1 GCA_024653575.1 Candidatus Kaiserbacteria bacterium | reverse complement strand
CGTTGGTCCCATGCCAGTGATTGGCGAGAAGTCATGTGGGCACTCAATGCACACACCGTCTTCCGCGCCATCGCATACGATCACCGCAATGGTGGTCACTTCCAGGGAAATACTGGCAAAGAAGTCACTCTGGAGGAAGGTCGCCTGATCGACCTCGTCACCACAAACCCTCGGCGCACAAACGGGCAAGATCCGCTCGCCGAAAGCTACTCAACAAGCCTTAAAGGAAAAGCACTCTCCTACAGGACTCGTTGGGAGCGGATTGACGCCGATGGTCTGTTGACCGAGTGTGCGGACCCACGCCCAGTTGTGGCATAGGCCACCGTCAAATTCAAACAGCGCTACCTCATGGTGGCGCTGAATTTTTTATCTTGACTTCCCCTTCATTTCTATGCTTTACTATATATACGAGCCGATGGCTCTCTTTATTTTCTACAGAAAATACAAATACATTATGGAAATAAGAAATATTGCAATAATTGCACATGTTGATCATGGCAAAACTACTCTCACAGATGCCATCATGACTCAATGTGGTCATGGAGATGAGGGTTCTATGGACTCAAATACACTCGAAAAAGAGCGCGGTATTACTATATATGCAAAGAATACATCTGTAATTTATCCCTCGACAAGCTCGGGACGAGCAAGTACAAAGATCAATATTGTAGATACACCAGGTCATGCTGATTTTGGTTCCGAAGTAGAACGTATTCTCCGAGCTATTGATACAGTTCTCCTAGTAGTAGATGCACAAGAAGGACCAATGCCACAAACACGTTTTGTTCTCAAGAAATCATTGGAGCTCGGTCTTAAACCGATTGTAGTGATAAATAAAATAGATAAAACAGTTGCAAATCCTATGCGTGTACATGATGAAGTCTTGGAACTATTCATGGAATTGGGTGCAAATAATGAACAAATAGACTTCCCTACTATATATGCTATAGGTCGCACTGGTATTGCCAAGAAATCTTTGACCGATGATTCAAAGGATCTGACTCCCCTTTTAGATACAATCATCGAGCATGTTCCACCAGCTAACAGAGCAATTGGGGTGGAAAGCGAATTCGAGGGACATTTCGGACCGAGCGAAGGCGAGGGAGAAC
>JANLIJ010000025.1 GCA_024653575.1 Candidatus Kaiserbacteria bacterium | reverse complement strand
TTCCCTACAGAGGCCGATCTTTTCTTCGTCTTCAGCTCAAGGGCAGCCACACATATGGCAATTGAGATGTCGTATTTCAGTTCCACCGCAGTTGCATCGGTTTATTTCTTGTTGCATTTATTTTCCAATCCCTCTATGTATTTCTGAGCATCCCGTATAGGCTCTTCCTGAATTCTGTTGCGCAAATCATCTATGAAGATTCGCGTACTAGGACTCACTCCGCCAGACAAGTCGTCAACGTTGAAGCAGAAGTCGACTTGCGTGTCGATAATCCAAAACAGCTCCGTGGCAGGATTCTGGCCCTTGACATGGATACTGTGTTCGACGACACTTTCACTGTGTTTGCAACGTGCGCATCTTGTCCCAAAGTCGCCCGATTCAGCTACATTGAAACCACATTTCTTGCACACACTGATTTCGATTGCAGGTTCTTCGACATGGCAATGCGGTGGCCAGAGTTTACATTTTTCGCAAATGTTGTCAAATCCGTAGACTGGTTCCTTGCAATATTTGCAAGTCTTGTGCATGTCTCATGGCCTTCCAAGAATCTGAATGTAGCTGATGTTGAATCTCTGTCTTCGGAGATCAGTGAATAGCAATGTAACAGTGTCACGATACTTGTCGACGATCAGTCCAAGCTCTCCTGTCTCCAAAACAAACGCTTCTTGATATTCCATCAGAACAATTCCTCCGCGCGTTCCTGGAAGAAGCCACCGACCCATGGTGACGTAAACTCGCCATCATCGTTGACTACCATATGAAATGGTCCACAGTCACGTACCACGTTTACAATCGCGAGGTGATCTGGTTTGAGCGTCTTTTCCCTGACCCGACGCAGCAGACGCAGAATCAACAGTTCACTGTAGGTTTCAACCGTGACTTGCTTGCCATCATTGTGCAGTTGAATGAAATAGTCGGCAATTTCGGCCTGAAGGCGAGGATGCAAATAGGCTTCGGGCTTGTCGAAAAACGGGGACTTTTGATTCATCCCATGAATGAGGATAGAAATAAGT
>JANLIJ010000018.1 GCA_024653575.1 Candidatus Kaiserbacteria bacterium | reverse complement strand
CGATGCAGGTATAAGCGCTTCGATATCCTCATGGAATTTTTTTCCATCAAAAAGTTCATTAAATCTGTATGACTTGAACCATGTCTCAAGAGCTTGGAGCTCTTCCTCATCCGTTCGAGCCAATTCAAGAATGACTTGATGCGAGAGACAGTTGTCTTCAAGACGCTTGCCATGCATCTTTGCAACACTTCCCCACCCCTTTGGAGAGCGAAGCACAATCATGGGGAATCGGGGAAGGCCTTCAAGCGAACCCTCACGTGCTGAACTTTGTATGGCGCGAATCTTTTCAACCGATTCATCAACGACCTCAATCATGCGTGCATGCGGATCTTCTGCGGTGTATGCATCAACGATGTGTGGCTCGTACCCGTACCCACGGAAGAGACTTATAATATCCTCATCGCTCATTCGCCCGAGGAGTGTCGGTCCAGAAATTTTGTACCCATTCAAATGAACGATTGGAAGAACCGCACCATTCACCGATGGGTCAATGAACTTATTGAGGTGCCATGCTGTTGCAGTAGGGCCAGTCTCAAATTCACCATCACCGACGAGACAGGTCACGATGAGGTCGGGGTTGTCGAGCACTGCGCCGTATGAGGTTGAAAGTGCGTACCCAAGTTCACCTCCCTCGAGAATAACTCCCGGTGCGCCGGGGTTACTGTGGCTTGGAAAACCGTATGGCCAACTGAACTGCTGAGCCATATGGCTAAGGCCAACCCTATTTCGTGGGACTTCTGGATAATATTTACTCAATGTTCCCTCGAGGAAAAGGTTCGCCTGAACTGCAGGAAATCCGTGCCCTGGGCCAAGAACAAACATCATGTTGAGGTCGTGTGCCTTAATCGCACGATTCATGTGCGCATAGACAAAGTTAATACCAGGGCACGTACCCCAGTGTCCGAGGAGTCGTTCTTTGATATGTTCTGGGCGGAGTGGCTCTTCGAGGAAAAAATTATCCTTTAAATAAATTTGAACAGCGGAAAGATAATTTGCCGCGCGAAGGAACGTATCAATGTGGGTATGCATATGGGGGAATTATACCCTACACCACATCAAAAAAACTCTGTGTATCCACTTTTTAATTCTCGCACGCTGACTACGCAAGAAGATTTACAATTTTGAGTTCACCGCTTGATGCATCTGCGAAGCGAATGAGGTGTGGCACAATCTTGAACATCACAAAATCGTCGGCACCCTCGACATAATATTTCGACTGGTTCTTTGTTTTAAAAAACGCTTGAGCAATCTCACCCTCTTCGTGAGACAACTCTTCTGCACTCCCTCGTATATCAGTAACTTTGAGTGGGTCAATTTGTTCCTCCATGACGGAAAGTGAGATGGTAGGGTTCTTGAGGATGTGTTGGTATTTTCCAAAACCACGCCGGGTCCCGAAATAGACATTGAATTCATCATCGATTGCATAGAGCATGAGTGACGTGGTGGGTAACCCCGCATCATCATTTATGGCGAAAATTGCCTTTCGGTGATTGTTGAGAAACTCACGTACTGTCTGCGCAAGATTTTGATCCATGGCATTTGAAATTAAAAGTGTCTTATTCTGTTAGCGCAGAATCTGTTGTTGTGGAAGGGTCGAGAGGAACTGTTGTTGAAGCTTCGACTGTAGTAGTCCCGCTTACGGTATCCACTACTGGTTGTTCCGATGATTCCGCACTTTGACTTCCTTGTGGAACGAGACCACCATTGGGCATATCTTGGAACACCTGAGACACCACATCTACCTGACCACTCTGGTCACCCCCACCATCAACAATTGCTTGGTTTGAGCGTCCAATTGTCCCTGCAACATCAATGGGGCCTTCATCGGATTTTCCAATATACACAGCTCCTGTAACAGCTATCACTCCTGCAAAAAGGAGCCACGCGACGAAAGTTGCCATTTTCATCGGCTCCTTTCCATGTCCTTCCGTATCTGTCTTCTGTGCCATATCGTGTAATAGTATATCATTTTAGATACGCTTTTAGGAGAATATCCACCTCTCATGATACTGAGGTGCGAAGATGTTGCTCTTTCCCCATAGATATGGTACATTTTCGCTGTATCCGAAGAGACAAGTGCCTCTTTTTGAATAGTTTTTATAACCTTGAAAGTCGAAAACGTACGTATCAACCAATCAATAAAAGCGAAGGAGCTGCGTGTTATTGGCGTTAGCGGTGAGAATCTTGGGGTTATCCCTACAGGTGACGCCCTTAAAATCGCTGAAGAAGCAAATCTCGACCTCATTGAAATATCCCCAACAGCACAGCCCCCTGTTGCTAAGATAATGGATTATGGGAAGTACCAGTACGAAATCAAGAAGAAAGCCAAGGAAATAAAAGCAAAATCGCACGTCACCGAGACGAAGGGGATGCAAGTAAAGATTGGGACTGGTGAGCATGACCTCAATCTTAAGGCGAAACGTGTAGCCGAGTGGCTCACTGAGGGTCACCGAGTGAAAGTTGATCTCTTCCTCTGGGGTCGCTACAAGTACATGGAGGAATCATTCCTCAAAGAGAGACTTGAGCGGTTCTTGAAAATCATCCCTGCAGAGTATAAAATAGGCGACGAAATAAAGAGAAGTCCAAAGGGTTTCAGTACCACTTTGGAAAAAGCGTCAGGAAAGCCGAAGAGCTGATAAACACAATATACTGAATTATATATATGATAAAAACAAATAAATCCTATACCAAGCGCATTAAGGTAACCAAGAACGGCAAGCTTATTGCACGAAAGGCTGGGCAAAACCACTTTAATTCACGCCAGACAGGACGCCAGCGTCTCAATCGTAAGCGAACACAATCTCTTACTATGACTGCACGAGCGAAGAACCGTTTCCTTGCAAACGCATAAGTGATTTTCAAATTTAGCGAATTTCATTGTTGAAACTACGATTTTCTCTTCACGGTACGACATGTACCGTTCAATCAAAAATCTTGTTTCGCCTCGAAATTCATCCAAATTTTAAAATCCCCGATTACATTGAATATATAAAAATTAACTAATTAATACACCATGTCACGAGTAAAAGGAGGAGTAACATCACTCAAACGACGACGAAAGATTCTCTCACAGGTGAAGGGATACCGATTCGGTCGTTCAACAAAGAAGAAGATGGCTATTGAGGCCATCCACCACGCACAGCTTCACTCTTTCGCACACCGAAAGGACAAGAAGAATGATTTCCGCCGACTTTGGACATCACGCCTCAATGCAGGACTCAGAGCTGTTGGACTCAAGTACAGTGTCTTCATGAAAGACCTCAAGGACAAGAACATCATCATCAACCGAAAGATGCTCGCCCTTCTTGCAGACGAACGTCCAGAGACCTTCTCACGTTTTCTTGCAAAGGTGAAGTAGGACTTTATTCTCATAAAAAACCACCGATTTAAAAGTTCGGTGGTTTTTTATTGATTACAGTGCAGACTCGACTTTTTGCAAAGACATGATATTCTGCACGCAGTAATTTCAGAACAGTAATGTATTACGGGGGTACAATCCATAACTTTGGGGGGAAGGTGAGATGGCCGAGAGAACAGAAAATGCGATGCGCAACGGTGCCACGTTTGGTTGCCTTGACGGAGGCGGGATGGTTATCGACCGAGACAGTGGTGAATATGTGCCTGTAGACCAGGTGCTTCATGATCCCCTTCATATCGATCAGTTGGATATCCTCGCCCAAGACCATCTGGGATGTCTCAAGCTTGGTCATATCGATACGAGTGAGTTCTTGGACGACGATACTGCAAATGACTGAGGGGTATCTCCCCCCACAAAACGGACTGGCATTTAGCCGGTCCTTTTTATTCCTAAAAATCAACTTCGACACTCTCCCCTTCACTTGGGGCAACAGCGTTCACACCGAGGTAATCGCGAAGTCGCTGAACAAGGAAGAGCGAGGCACGCTCCTCTCCCATCGTCACGAACACCTTCTTTACATTCTCGCCCCCC
>JANLIJ010000007.1 GCA_024653575.1 Candidatus Kaiserbacteria bacterium | reverse complement strand
CACACTGGAACACAACCCATAGCTTGTGCAGTCATGGCGTTGATACACGAAATCTCGTAAAATGCAGTGGGGTAGATCCATATACTTGACTCCTTAAATGCCTTGTACAACTCGTTCTGTGACACCCGACCTACTTCCCTAACCCCATATGGAGCTAATTGTGTCATCATCCCGACTATTTGTGCCTTGTATTGCTTCATGTAATCGCCCTGCGGTGTGCCTTGTCGCTGATTCATCATAGCGTCATAAGTATTCCAGCCATAATATATATCAAGTGTCGCTTGAGGGTGCTTTTCACGAATAACAGGCCACATCTTTAGCACGTTGTCTAATCCCCTGTCGTATGAGCTTGCATAGATAAACTTGTATGGATCTCGTTTGCCCGCCTTTTTGTCTGCGTACTTGACCGCTATTTCATTAATTCCGTTTCGAGTAATCCAAAACGCCTTCTCATCCACTACTCCATGATTTTCTCTGATGACGTTTTTGTGTGCTTCACTTAGTACAATCACTTTGTTTGGTGCGTAGAAGTGTGCCAATTCAAGACCATCTCCATATTCCGTGTCATGTAACCATAAGTACTGTTTGGTAGCCCTAAACACGTTCTTAAACATATCTGGTCGCCTCATAATCACCAACACATCACACTTCAGCTTCGCATCGAACTTTTTCCAATCGAGATACGTTACGCCATCCATGACCTTACCATCTGATTCACCGCACTCGTTATAGACATAAACCTCGTTGCCGAGCTTCGCCAGTTCTCTCGACATTTGAATACACATACCCTCGCTACCGCCAATACCCTTTTCCTTGTCTGAATTGCCATCCCACGCCTCGTAATGCCCTCCGACAAAGAAAACTATGCTCTTCTTCCCAATCAGTATGGTTTTGACACCTTTTCGAGAGTAATTATCCGTTACCTCCTTAATGACTTGCTGTATGTAGCGTTCTTCTTTCAGTTTCAACGGTATAGCCGTTTTTAGTCTATCAAACATCTGCGTATCGTTTGTGTTGATAATGTACTTGGTTAGTTGTGCTAACCCACGCATTGCATCTTGCTTCACTGATTCATTAATCACATTCTGTCTATCCTGTTTATGACTTACCATTGGTGAAATCTTCACAATCTCGTTCGCCATAGCCAACGCTTCTGCGTTCATGCCTTTGAATAAGTAATACTGCTCTAATATCTTCCTTGGAGTAATGAGAAATTCGTACTCGTTGATCGGGGCTGGCGTATTTGGTTTCCCCAACTCAATAACCTTTCTTGCATATGTCGCAGCCTCTTCCCATCTGTTTATCTTGATATAACATTGAGCTATGGTGATATATGGTTCTGCGAGTTCAGGATGCACGTTACTTGCCTTCAATAGAACTGTTACTGCCTTATACGGTTTGTTCTGTGAAAGGTACGCAAAACCCATCTTAATGTACGAGTTGTATAACATATCGAAGTCGTTTGTTTTCTTCAATCTGTTGGCAAGTATCTTGTAATACTTGAGCGATTGTCTAAACTCACGGTGTTCCCAATGGTCGAAAGCAAGGTTGTGCAGCATTTTGTTACTGAACTTCTCTAATCCATCCTCTTTCAACTGCTGTGTCATAATGAGGTTGTTCCTACGCCCTGTTGACACCGCTTCATTTGCTGTTCTTTCGTGTTCTACTGAAACCATCGGAATATCAACTATCTTGTGCGGTGGTGTTATCTCGTAGGTTTCATGTACCCTATCTATCCACTTGCCCTCGATGTTCAGGTCAATGATCCTTTCTCTTTTCTGTACCACCGGCTTTAATCCATCAAAGCTTTTCGCATACACATAGGTCATCAGCCCCACTTGCACCCCCTCCTTATTCATCCTCTGTACCATTTCAGGAAGTACTTGTGGGCTTACCAGTACATCATCAGAATCCATCCAAAAGCCATAGTCATATCCTTTTGCGAGAGCGAAGCTGTCATTTCGTGCTGAAGCAAAGTCACCAAGCCACTCACGATCCTCTACCATGACTGATTTGTAATCCTTGCCGATGAATTTCTTTGAGGTCTTACACTCTTTGCCGTGTTCTTTACACCATTTTTCAAATACTTCTACCGTCTGGTCCTTAGAACCTGTGTCTTGTAGGAAATATCCGTCAAAAACACCTTGCGTAGAATCCAACATACGCAATATTTGTCGTTCACGGTCTTTAGCAATTACACAAAGGGCTACTTTTAATTGTTTCATTGTGCTTCTTATAAATTAATACTCAAAAACCTTTACCACATGACCTGTTGCATGAGAAAGTCCTGTAAAGACTCCCCACAACGCTCCCCCAAATCCTTCTATAACAACATTTCCAGCCGTTGCTATTGTGCCGATGTTTAATCC
>JANLIJ010000220.1 GCA_024653575.1 Candidatus Kaiserbacteria bacterium | reverse complement strand
CAACACCAACACCGACACGCTTCTGTGTTTTATATTCAGCAGGATTTGTGCGCTTCACATATCCACCCTGTGTAAGGACGAGCACGCTCTCCTCGTCGGCAATCAAATCTTCAATCGAAAGCATCTTCACACCACCCTTTACTATCTTTGTGCGTCTATCGTCGCCATACTTCTGCGCAACTTCCGCGAGTTCAGTCTTAATGATACTGAGCATCTTCTTCTTGCTTCCCAAGATTGCCTGGAGCTCCTTGATGAGTGCCTGCACCTCAGCGAGTTCGTCCTCAATTTTCTTTCGTTCGAGACCTGCAAGCTTCTGGAGGCGCATGTCGAGAATTGCCTGTGCCTGAATTTCAGAAAACTTAAACTGCTTCATGAGGCCTGCGTGTGCAGTCGGCACATCCTTCGATGCACGGATAAGCTTGATGATGGCATCGATGTGGTCGAGTGCTTTCTTGAGACCGAGGAGAATATGCTCGCGTTCCTCGGCTTTGGTGAGGTCAAATTGTGTACGTCTCCGTACCACCTCCACTCGGTGTTTGATGTATTCTTCAAGAATGGCTTTGAGTGAAAGCGTGAGTGGTACACCATTCACGAGCGCCACCATGTTGTAGTGGAAGGTGTCTTCAAGCTGTGTGTGTTTGTAGAGCTTATTGAGAACGGTCTGTGGCTGTGCACCGCTCTTCAATTCCACTACCACGCGAATGTCACGAGTGGATTCATCACGGAGGTCACGAATTCCCTCAATCTTCTTATCGCTCACGAGCTCTGCAATCTTCATAATCATATCGGCCTTGTTGACGCGATATGGAATAGACGTAATGACAATCGAGAAGTTCCCCTTCTTATCTTCAACAATCTCAGTCTCACCACGTACCACTACACCACCACGACCGTTTGCATAGGCATGCGCAATATCTTTCTGATTGAAAGCGATGCCTCCAAGTGGGAAATCTGGCCCCTTCACAAATTGTAAGAGATCGTTTGTCGACGCCTCCGGATTATCAATGAGGTGTGCAACGGCCTCGGCAACCTCGCGGAGATTGTGTGGAGGAATGTTCGTCGCCATACCCACCGCAATACCGAGCGTTCCCGTGAGGAGAAGGTTTGGTACTGCCGCAGGAAGTACTTCCGGTTCCTTCTTCGTTCCATCGTAGTTTGGTTTCCAGTTGACTGTGTCCTTCTCGAGGTCACGGAGGAGCTCTTCACCCATCCTCGACATCTTTGCCTCAGTATAACGATATGCAGCAGCTGAGTCACCGTCGATAGAACCGAAGTTACCCTGACCAAGGACGAGCGGGTAACGTGTAGTGAAGTCCTGTGCAAGCTTTACCATCGCTTCATATACTGAAGAGTCACC
>JANLIJ010000219.1 GCA_024653575.1 Candidatus Kaiserbacteria bacterium | reverse complement strand
GCATCGCTAAATACATGGACAAACCGTGTTTTTCGTAGTATTATGCTCGTCTTAGTACTATTTATCTATTGATGTTTTATGTTAAACCGTCTGTATGACCGGTATGGGGTATCTTTTGTCCGAAGGGCAATTGCTGGAATCGGCATTCTTGTTGCCGTTATAGTATTTTTTATTATACAGGGGACAGGGGCACCTACAGTAACTGAGGAGGAAAGAAACGTCCCTGAAGTAGCACTCTCTGCGGTAAAGGACTTTGGGAACGAGAGTTCATTCTCTATTGTGGGTACGGTGCGTGCGGTATCGGAAGCAAATCTGCAAGCAGAAGCTGGGGGTAGAATCACCTCAGTGTTTGTGAGTATCGGTGACCCAGTGAATGCGGGAACAGTTCTTGGCACGATTGAAAATTCTGCCGAATACGCTTCCCTCCTCCAAGCACAGGGTGCATACGATTCTGCACTTGCCTCAAATCTTCAAAGCAATTCCAGTCTTGAAGAGATGAAAGTCAAAGTGAGGAATACATACCGAGACACCTTCTCCACCGCAGAAGATGTGATTCGGAATTTAACTGACGACTTCTTCCAAAACCCGACGAGTAAAAATCGTGGGTTTCGACTCGGGGGCGCGATAGGCGCATCTCAATTTAATGAAGATCGTGGTGAGATAGAAATCATACTCACCACATGGTCAGACCACATCGCGACAAATTATGAAGGCATGAGTGAGACAGACATGCTCAGAGATGCAGAATCCGGAATCGTCACCATCAATGACTTCACGGCACGGCTCGCACTCATCATTGCTGACTATGATGCAAATACCTATTTCACAAAAGAAAAATTAGCTGTATACAAAACGCGTCTTGCTGGTGCTCGTGCGTCCCTCGATGGTGCACTCGCCTCAATCTCTGTAACTCGAAGTGCGTATAATCAGGCACTCATTTCCGCATCACCTGACACTGCATCCCAGTCAAGTGCACTCCTCAAAAGTGCGCTCGGAGCGCTCCGCGGTGCGCAGGCAAATTATGAAAAGACTATCGTGAGAACGCCGATTTCAGGAACGGTAAACGCACTCTATCTCAAACAGGGTGAGTACATCAGTGCTGGCCAGCCTGCAGGCATCGTTGCAAGTAATGGCTCACTCGAAATCACCACCGCGGTAGGAGAGAAAGACCTTGAATATATAAAGATAGGAGATGCAGTACGTATCAACAATACCGCAAGTGGTACGGTCACGAGGATTGCACCTGCAATCGATCCAAACACAGGAAAAAGTGAGGTCAAAATAAGTACCGACGCTTCGCTTACCCTTAAAAATGGCAGTACTGTATCTATCACGTTGTCACACAAGACCAATGATACAAAAGATACGACCGTAATGGTTATTCCACTCAAGGCGCTCAAGATGCTTGCTTCTGGTTCGCTCGTCTTCAGCGTGAGTAATACACAGACACTCATAAGTCACCCTGTCACACTCGGTGCACTCCGCGGGGACTCAGTCGAGATCGTGAGTGGTCTCACACCCGATTCAATAATTGTTACCGACGCTCGTGGACTCAAGGAAGGAGACACTGTCTCAGTAACTTCAAACTAGTATGCATTCACTTTGGTTTTTCTTTCTTCGCAAACGCGAGTTTAGTCTCCTCCTCATCCTTGCTCTCATGGGTGTAGGTATCTATTCCCTGTTTGCCATTTCCAAAGAATCCGCCCCCGAGGTCATTGTCCCTATCGGTATCGTATCGACCTTCTACCCTGGTGCGTCTGCGCTTGACGTCGAGGAGCTCATCACCAATAAGCTCGAGCGTACCATTGGAAACGTTGAGGACCTCGACACACTCACCTCAACTTCACGTGACGGAGCATCGACAATCATTGCGCAATTTGATGCTAAAGCTGATATCGACAAATCAATACAAAATCTCAAAGACGCCGTTGATACTGCAAAGGGTGACCTCCCCGACGACGCAACCGACCCACATGTGACCAAGCTCAACTTTGTTGACCAACCAATACTGGTTCTCTCGGTCTCATCAGACCTCTCTCCCACTGAATTTACCGATCTTGCAGAAACTGTCGCTGACGAGTTTAAGAATGTTCGTGGAGTATCCGATGTGGCCATCGAGGGGACGCGTCCACACCAAGTACAAGTTATTGTGCGTGAATCTGCACTCAGCGCATATAAGCTCCGTCTCTCTGATGTCACTCGCGCACTCGCACTCGCAAACCTCACCATTCCCGTCGGCACTGTCGTGACGGATGGCGTTGAATACGCAGTGCGCTATGAGGGAAGTATCGATGATGTCTCAAAAATTGAGAGCATTCCCGTGAGCCTCACGGGGGCAGTCCCCGTATATGTACGCGACGTTGCTGTGGTAAAAAATAGTGTCGAACGTGAGTCGAGTATTTCACGAGTGTCGGTGGATGGGAAACCCTCTGAAACTGCATTTACACTTTCTATATTTAAGCGCTCTGGTGTCGACGTAACGGTCATGTCTTCTGCGGTCATAACCAAACTCGATGAGATGAAAAAGCCCGATGGGCTTCTCGCCTCCTCACAAGTACTCGTGGTATTTGACCAAGGAGCAAATGTGCAGAAGGACCTCTCCGATTTGATTACCACAGGAGTTGAAACTGTCCTTCTCGTTATCCTCTGCCTCCTCCTCACGATTGGATGGCGAGAATCGCTTGTCGCTGCGCTCTCAATCCCTCTCTCGTTCGTTATTGCCTTTATTGGCCTCTACGCATCGGGAAATACCATCAACTTTATTTCACTCTTCTCACTCATCCTCGCAGTAGGTATCCTCGTCGATTCTGGCATCGTCATCACCGAAGCAATACATACGCGCATGCTCAAGTACGGTAATGCTGACGAAGCTGCCAAAGCTGCTATAAAAGAATACGCATGGCCTCTCATCGGCGGAACGATGACAACAGTTGCAGTGTTCGCTCCCCTCTTTTTTCTCTCCGGTATTGTGGGACAATTCATAAAATCAATCCCGTTCACCATTATCTTCGTGCTCCTCGCATCAATTATTGTCGCGCTTGGTATGGTGCCACTCATTGCGGTGTATCTCACGAAACACTCTCACTCAAACAAATTTGAAGCACTCCAAGAAGAATACACGCACCGTGCACAAGCGTGGTACCGAATGAAATTGGTGGCCTTTCTCAAGAATTTTCGTGCACAACGTCTTTTCTTCATCGCGCTTGGAGTCGGTTTCCTTCTCGTATTCATTCTCCCCTTCTCTGGGATGCTCAAGGTGATTTTCTTTCCACCAGAGGACGTTGACTATGTCTTCGTCGAAGTAGAGTCAAAGCAAGGAACAACGCTCGCTGAGACCGACCTCGCACTCCGTACTTTCGAGGAGATGCTCTATGAAAAACCATACATTGAATCATTCACCTCGACTGCAGGTGCGGGTTCGGCGTTCACTGGCTCAAGCAATAGCGGAGCAAAATTTGCAAACATTACCATAACACTCAAAACCCCACGCAGTATCCCGAGTGATGAAATCAGTGCAGACCTCCGTGAGTCATTCAGTGTGGTTAAGAGTATCGACGCGAAGGTTGTTGAAATGCAGAATGGTCCACCATCGGGAGCGCCAGTGTCACTCCAATTTATTGGGGACGACCTCGGTGCGCTTGCACTCGCTGTCGAGCGAGCAGGTACTTTGCTCGAGTCTATTCAGGGCACAAGAGATGTCACCCTCAGTACCAACAACAACGCGACGGAGCTCATACTCGAGGTTGATAGAGACAAAGCAAGTTCGGCGCACGTCTCTCCCGCAACAATCGGCGAAGTGCTTCGCTCGGCAGTCTTTGGCATCACCGCAACCACCATCACACACAATGGAGAGGATATCGATATCGTGGCAAAGATTGAAGTTGACCCGAATGAAAAAGACTTTTCTGCTTCACCATCGATTACTATCGACACCCTCCGCAACCTTACCGTACCGTCAGTAACGGGTGCTCCCGTGCTCCTCGGCTCAATCGTCACCGAGCGTCTTGCACCAGCGAATGCAAATATTGCCCATGAGGATCAGGAACGTATCGAGACGGTCACCGCATACACCGAGGATGGGGTAACCTCAGCCGAAGTCGTGTCAGAATTCAAGAATAGACAATCAGAACTAGCGCTTCCTGAAGGTGTTCGCATCTCATATGGTGGTGAAGCAGAAGATATCAATAAATCATTCACCGAAATGGGTCTTGCCTTTGTTGCAGGTCTTGTGCTCATGCTCGCAATCTTGGTGCTCGCATTCAACTCTATACGATACTCAATCTACCTACTCCTCGCAGTACCACTCTCCCTCATTGGTGTCTTCAGTGGTCTCGCAATGACCGGACAAGCGCTCTCATTCACTTCCCTCCTCGGGGTCATTGCACTCGCGGGGGTTATCATCAATCACGCGATTATTCTCATGGATTCTATGATTCATTTCCGAGATACGAGACAAGTGTCTGACGAACTCATCGACGTCGTTGCAGACGCATCGGTATCCAGACTTCGTCCAATTTTCCTCACCACCATTACAACAGTGGTTGGAATGATTCCACTCTCAACGATATCTGACTTCTGGAGCCCCCTCGCATTTGCAATCATGTTTGGACTTTCGTTCGCGATGATTCTTACCCTTGTTCTCGTCCCTACCCTCTTCTATAGACACGAGAAAAAACTCCTTGAGAAGAAGCTTCTTGGAGATTCTACACAACGTACTGTATAAAAATAAGCGCACCAATAATAAGTGCGGTAATGGCAGATATAAGGACAGCCCCTGCAGCGACGTCTTTCGTATCCCGTGCATAGGGATGTTGTTCGGGTGAAGTAAGATTCATATCAATTTCGATGGCTGTATTGAAGGCTTCAGAAACCAGTACAAACCCGCACACAAAGACCAACACCATCCATTCTGTCGTGGTGATGTGAAAGTAAAATCCGAGCGCTACCACAACCACCAAGGCGACAGTATGTATCCACACATTTGGGGTCGTCTTAAAAAGGACTAAAATACCCCTTCCCGCATGAGCAAAACTCTTCGCTCTTTTGAGGAGAGAAAATTCATGCTTGGTATCGAGTAATTCATCCATGGTATATATGCTAGGCCGCTCTACGGAGGCGATACTTCTCTTCTGCCCGAGGACGGAGACTCTCATATTCTGCCATTAATTTATCAAGGTTTTTATCCTTCTGTTTCTGTCGTAACCTTCGAGCTCCTTCGGTATGCCAATCATGGTTTTTGAGTAGCGTAATAACAAACGCATAAAAATTTGCACGGCTTTCCTGATTTTCAAGATCAGCACCAGTCTCCTTGGCAATCTTTTCCATGCAAATAAAAAAGTCTTCACGCCCGAAGTTACTTACATCGGCATCCAACATATATCCCAAGGCACTTCGTTCCATGTGTAAATGTGGCTTTCCGTCATTAAAAACCATCGCAGTATCAGTAATGTTGGAGATGATTTCCTCGCGAACCTCAGGCTTAAGCCCTGTCTGTGCGACACTTCTTTCAAAGTACTCTACCGCAACTGGTTCGTTATTACTCTTCCTCTCTAGATACCCTATGTCGTGCCACGCGGCAGCAATAACCTGCTGTTCAATCGCTCCATCCGAAACACCGTCTGCGAGTGCAAAAAGGATAGTTTCTTTTATCACGTCCTCTGTATGAGCCTTCGTGTGATAGACAAGACCTTCGGGGAGATTATCAAGAAGTGTGAGGGCCTCTTTCACTGACGGTAGTTTCTCAATGAGTTTAATATAAAGTGCATCTCGTTTTTCCAAGAGTTCTCTTTCCTCCTTTTCTTCGGCACTCTCTACCCTGACGAGTCGTGGTGTTTCTTTAAACA
>JANLIJ010000213.1 GCA_024653575.1 Candidatus Kaiserbacteria bacterium | reverse complement strand
CAGCGAACTAGAGTTGGACGCCGATTCCCGGCTCCCCGACAAAAAACGCAAAAGTCCTGAGAAATCAGGACTTTTGCGTTTTGGATGGAACGGGAGATGAACGGTTGTGGCGTGAGGAGTTTTCATAAAAAGTGCGAGATAATTTGTTTATGAATATCAGATCTGCTTTTGTATAAATAGGTTAATAACTCTTTTTGTTTGCATACCGTACGTTCATCTGTTATACAGTAGCCTCATGATTACGCATTACTACAAGAAAGACACACAATCTGGGCTCCAAACGGTGGAGGATCCGTGTGTTGGCGTGTGGACGCACGTGACAGCGCCTTCTGATAGTGAACTCACTGCGCTCATTGCACAGTATGGTCTTGATGATGCGATTATCGCAGACATCAAAGACGTTTTTGAGGTTCCTCGCTTTGAGCATGAGGGGATTACCTCATATTTCTTCACTCGATACCCGTATGATGTAAAAGATATTGACATTGATACTGCCCCTATCCTCTTTATCCTCGGGGAAACGTTTCTCATTACCATTACTGAACAAGATGTGCCGTTTCTTGATTTGTTTATTGAAGGGAAGCGTGAGTTTGCAACAACACAGAAGACGAAGCTCTTTCTCGAGTTTCTCTATGAGCTCGTGGTGACCTATGAACGAAAGCTTACCCGTACCAGAAAAATGGTGTACCGAGACATGGGACGGCTTCGCAACATTCGCAGTCGTGACATTCAACGACTTGTCTTTTTTGAACAGGAACTCAACGAAATCATGTCTGCGCTCGTACCGACACATGGATGGCTTCAACAGCTCACGAAGGGCAACTATATCCAGATGTTTAGCGAGGATAGGGAACTGCTTGAGGACCTTCTCATTGCCAATGTTCAGCTCGTTGATTCCACGAAGTCGATTCTAAAGACGATTCAGAACATCCGCAATGCGAGTGAGGCAATTCTTACCCAAAATCTTAACTCCACTATTCGTCGGCTTACTGCTTTTACCATTGTACTCACAATCCCGACTCTCATTTCATCGGTATTTGGCATGAATGTAGCTCTTCCGTTTCAGGAGAATCCTCATGCAATGCTCTTTATTGGCGGTTTCATCGTCACCGTCGTTGGACTCACTATCTACTTCTTCAAAAGCAATCGTTGGATTTAGATTGACAGTCGATATAAGTTACTGCATAATCTACTCTAGAGAACATTGAAATTCTGCGATTTTCGCAACCGCACCTCGGGCACAGGGGTAGGGGGAGATCATGCATTTGATGTATTGGGCAAAGGCAGGTGCGTGGGCTTTTGTTTTTCTGATGGCAGTTTGTGCGTCAGCAAGCATAATCGGTGCTTTTTCGGGCATAAGACCTGAATTGTTCTCGATTGTTGGCCCAATCTTTGTCATCAGTGGCTGTGCGGTAGTGACCATGCGGATAAATGGCATGCCGATTGAGAGATCGGAAGACTATCTCAGGCCAAGGGCAGTTGCCGTCTGGTTGCCTGTGCTTCTTGGCCTTGCCCTTACCACCATTTCCATGCTCACCCTGTGGGTGGGGCTCTGGATGGCAATGACGTTCGCTGTTATGAACGCACGTCGCTATGAATGGGAACAGTACCATCTGAAGGACGAGAGAGGGGTCAATAGGAATTGACCATGTGGTCAAAAACAAGGGGGAAGTTTGCTTCCCCCGCTTTATCAAGGTTTTAACGGAAGTTGAAGGTTTGATAGAGGGGACAACGGGCGATTTCCTTTGGAAATCGCCCGTTTAGTGCCTATACACTATTTTGTGTCCACTGCACCTTTCCATGCCAATTCAAAAATCATGCACATCATTTTGTGAATTGTCTCGCTTTCAATAATTATTCCTGTAGTTTGTCGCTCATTGAAGTTTATTATTGAAACCTTGTTTGTTCCGTAGATTGTGATGTCTCCCTTCCAGGGGAATTCTTCTTTAGGAACAAAGCGTACTCGAGGAAGTATTTTTTGTTGTGCTGATTTGTATACCATTTCTTCATACGTACGGTCGCTCGGTGTGTCAGGAAGAATTCCTCGTGAAGTGATACCGAGGCGCTCCTTTTTTTGCACATACTCACGATACTTTTTCTGTGGAAGGAAACGCATAAGTTCTGCAACGTTTACAAAGCCGAGCATCTCGTATCTTTTTTGGATTGATACGTGGTCTTCGTATATTTCCATGACACCATCAGTGCCTTCAAAATAAGATACTCTCGGCTTGTCAGTTGCACCGCGATAGAAACCTTCGAGCTCGGGAAGAAACTCTCGAAGTTTTTCAGTATTTTCTTGTGCACGCACAAGAGATCTCTCACTGAAATGAAGCAGACGTTTCGGATCTTCTATGGTATAGAAATATTTGTTTCTTTTCTCGATTTCACTGATGAGCCCTTTGATTGAAAGGTCGGCAAGAATTTCGTAAACAGTGCTACGCTGGAGTTTTGTGTGTTTTGCGATCTGTGATGGAAAAGCTCCGCCAAGCTCAAGAAGAGCAAGGTACACCAAAGCACCCTTTTCAGATAAACCGGCACCCCGAATGGCAAGAATAGTTTTCTCCATACTTTTCAGCATACGACAGACATGAAATATTGTCAATTTATACCGACAAAAATTACAATATCCCAAAAAAGCTTTAATTAATAATGTTTTTTGATAAAAAATAGAAATATATAAATAACAAAATATAAATATGTGAAATTATTGTGATAGGAAAGAGGCACCATTGGGTCTCTTTATTACATTGAATGTTCCTTGATAAATTGAGAGGAGAAACACATGAACAGGTATGTACTTGAGTTTGAAAAAGATGGAGGAATCCTCAGCACTTCATTTGATGCTATCGATGATGATAAGGCAAAAACGATAGCAAGAGAAAGACTGAGCTTCCTCCGAGAAGTTGCAGAAAGTACCAATAAAGAGTTGCGCCACCCCGAGTTGTATCGTCAGATATATGGATTGTGACTTCGGATACCACTTGATGTGATTACCTGAGGCGATTTGGGTGGCAGTTCACCGACACGTACCCCTTATATGGGAACGCTAAAACTGAATGGAGACCAAGATGAAGAAGATGATTGAAAGAATAAGGGGCCTGTTTTGCTGGAAGAGCAAACAGATGAAGCATGTGGTGAATGAACTTGGAAGAGGGAAGGAGGTCATTGCTGAATCTGTCACTGTGGAAGAGTTGAGGACAAGGGAAGAGGTAATTCTCGAATATCTTCGAGGCCCCGTTTCATTCAACGACGTCGTCCAGTTTATGGCTCATGATGACAATATCTACTTTAAACACGATAGTGACATCGGAAAGCAAGTGTGCGAAACGCTCACTACCATTGGTAAAAAGAGGGCAGAGGAGTGTACCTCTTTCCAGGAAGGGTTCCTTATTTACGATGTTGATTTAGGGCCCTTAACTAGAAACTTTCATCACCCACATCACTGTGGGTATCTCATTTGGCCGATATGTCAGCGCATTTATAAGCTTGCAGAACAGCAACGCAACTACGCTGAACAAAAAATGGATCTGGCTACTCTGCAGAATTTGCTTTTAGATGCAAAAAGAGTGAGCTTCTGGAACTTCTGGGTTCCATTTAGGAATTCGATCTGGACTGTTGTAGTCAAGAAACTTGAAGGAGCAAGAGACATCGACGGCATGATAGGGATATACAAGGAAGCCAAGGATGCTGGATGTGAAATAGCCATGGGGCACATCAGTGAAGCACTTGCTGAATTTTTGATGCGGGGGAAGCAATTTCCCCCGAGTTGAGAACCAGAGAGTGTATTATTTTGGGGGAAGTTTGTTTCCCCCGCTTTATCAAGGTTTTAACGGA
>JANLIJ010000206.1 GCA_024653575.1 Candidatus Kaiserbacteria bacterium | reverse complement strand
ATGAGCCAATGGGGGCCTGTCGCTCTATGAGCACAACCTTTCGTCCTTGAAAGACAGGACAATACAATAAGCCCCCAGCAGTATTTCTCAATGTTCTTTACTTGCAGGAGGGTTCTATGGGCTACTACATCACTACGCTCTGTGCTGAGTGTAAACGCCCGATAGAGCACCCGCCCTATAGAGTGTTCCACGACTTGCAGAGTGATTTGCTGTACCACTGGCACGATACTTCCGACTGTTGGGGTAAAGCAATTTATCCTGCCGTCGCCGAATACGTCCGACTAATGATGCGCTTGAAAATGAGGAGGCTAGTAAGATGAAACCGCTCGAATTCTTCGTTGTAGTATCGCTCTTACTCTTGCCACCCTTCGCTTACGCGGAGTTCGACCCTGAAACACTCAATGACTTCACTGTCGTGAAAGCCGCACCATGCTATCCGTACCAATGTGTGCAATTGGTGAAGGACGGCAAAGAATATCTTGTTGTCCTGCAAGTGAGGACATTCATCATTGAGTTCGTCTTTCTGATGAAAGGAAAGGAACTTGAATTGGTCTTTGCCAAGGGGATGATATGAATCACTTCTGTTTCTGGTGCGGTAAATCGCTCCTCCGTTGCATAACTGTCGAGCATAAAGTCGGCGGAGTGGTGAAAACATTCCACGGCGGGTGGAGGGATTGCTTCGGGAAGTATGCCCGATGGAAACTTGGAACATTCCACGAACGACTCTCCAGTCTGCATTGTAAACTTCAATGAAAGGAGGTGATCTAGACATCTCGTGTGATACGCCGTAATCGTATCCTTGGTATTTCGCTACCGAGTTTAACAGAGAGACGCCATGCTCTCTGTTTCTTTTGAATAATTATGCTGGAGAGTAGGGATTCGAACCCCAATACGATGTCCCAAAAACATCAGTCCTACCGTTAGACGACTCTCCAAGGGGTATAGGACGCTAGTATACTTTTGTTATATGAACGAAACAACAAAAGAAATTCCGATTGAAGATCTCCCAAATCCGGGGGCTCTCATAGATACACGTACCGAGGCAGCGAAGGCAAAGGATTATAAGTTCGGAGAAATCGTATCAGCTATTGAACAAGTTGTATGGGTAGAGAAGCCACAGAGTGCGTGGCGTAAGTTCCCTATTTTTAATCAAAACGGTTCAGGATCTTGTGTTGCTCAGACCCTTCGTAAACTATATGGAGTTTACTTGTGGCTTAAGACCGGTGTGTGGGTAGACATAAGTGGTTCACATATTTATCAACGTCGGTCAAATAGACCGGCCGCAGGTATGGGTGGAGAAGATGTATTCACTATTGGGCAAAAGGGAACGACGCTTAACTCATTTGCGCCATCAGACGACCTAACTGATTCACAAATGGATGCAATGAATGTCATTCCGTTCATGGAGAAGATTGGGGAAACATTTAAGCTCGGCAAATATGTTGTTGTTTCTCCTACCGACATTGATACCATCGCTTCTATTATCCAAGCGACTGGAAAAGCGGTGATGGTATGGTTCTACTTCAAGTACGATGAATGGACAAATGTACCAACGGTCATCTATCCTAACCTAGACCAGTACGCCTCCAGCACACTAAGACACTCTCTTGGAGCAGTAGATTATACTCTCCTTGGACAGTCGAATGTTCCTGATTACCCACAGTTTTGGGGGAAGAAATCACTCATCATAGATGAGTCATGGGGCCTAGGAACTGCGATGAACGGTCAACGAGTCATCACTGAAGACTTCTTCAAGGCACGCAACTTCTTTGCGGCTCACTTCATGAACTTCTCGTTTGAAGAAGCAACAATTTCGAAACCTCGCTATGACGAGACAGTTGTGTCACTTCAGAACTGCTTGAAGTATGAGGGACTGTTCCCGGCGAATGTGGAATCATCTGGAGTGTTCGGGTCGATAACAACAAAAGCAGTCAATGCCTTCCAACTGAAGTATGGCTTGGCTACAGTTGGAACCGGAGCAGTTGGGCCAAAGACGAAAGCCAAATTACACGAATTATATCCTTAATCATGAACCAAACAAATCTTAGTATCGGTGATCTCGCATCAGCCCTCGGTGGTGCTGGTCTTACGATGATTCAGAGCAGTCTAAATGTCGCACTTATGCTTATTGGTGCGGCTGTTTTATTGAAAGTCTTGGTGGCGTATCTCAACAAAAGCGGTATCGTAGTCTCTACTCCTGAGTTGGGGTAGTATTATTAATTAATAACTAACACAACCTTATGATCTCAGCTCTCATTAGTTTGGTCGTCTCTCTTTCTATTCTGTATGTCGTCTATCTCGTCATTCAGTGGGCACTTGGATTCGTCTCGATTGTCCCAGCAGTCTTCACAAAAGTCGTGACAATTGTGTTCGCCGTTCTCGCCTTCGTCATTGTATTGAATTTCCTTGCCGCTCTTCTTGGAGGCACAGGATTTACAGGCTTCAGTGGGTTCAATCTAAAGTAGTCAAGACAGTATCGACGGAAGGCCGGTTTACTCCGGCCTTTTGTGGTGTATAGTTGAGCCGGGTGATCTTTGATAAGAGGAAGAAAAGCAGGAGTCGAATAATAAATCAACCATGAAGACTAGGAACGTGTGGCGTTTGGCGAATCGCCCGACGTCTGAAGACGTGGTGAAACTACTTTCAAGTGGAATCATCACCAAGGAAGAAGCAAAGGATATATTATTCAACGTAGAAGAGGAGGGGGAACGGGACAAGAAGTCTCTTGAGTCTGAGATTAAGTTCCTTCGTGAGCTAGTTGAGAGACTATCAAACGGGAATCAAACAAAGATTATTGAGACTATCCGTTATGTGGAGAAACCTTATATTCAGTATCCTTGGTATCAGCCGTATCAGTACTGGTGTGGAACTTCTTCTCTAGGAAGTGTTACTACATCAACTAATAATGCGTTAAATGACCTTGTTGGTGGTACGTACACCAGTGCGAAGAGTACATCTGGGAATGCTATGTATACAATACAGGCAACCGGATCGAATAACCTTCTGGCTAACACGGGCTCGGGTGGAAAGTTCACTGCTATTAAAACGTTCTAATT
>JANLIJ010000177.1 GCA_024653575.1 Candidatus Kaiserbacteria bacterium | reverse complement strand
CTCCCAAGGTGACGGTGGTCTGGGCAATTGATGTGGCACTTCCGGTCGTGACGGTTGGGGTAGTGGAAGGAGTGATGGTGTATGTCTCGGTCATGATGGTGCTGTCCGGGATACCTGATTTAATAGCGACAGCTTTAAGATTTGTTGTTGAAGCAATTGAGATTGCTTCAACATAAACTGTTGAAGAGGTGGTTGGGGTAGAACCATCAGTGGTGTAATAGATGATGGATTCTGCAGTGAGTGATGAAAGCTGAATTGACTGAGGAGATGAAAATGTGCCCCCAGAAACCGATGGGGAAGGAGTAGCAGTTTGGACAAAGTAGCTCTCACTCATTATAGGGCTATCGATATACTCTGTCCTCACTGCAATAGCCCTCAGTGTCGTCGACGAAGTGATTGATACAGCACCGCTATACAAATTTGAATTTGTTGTTGGTGTACTACCATCTACCGTGTAATAAATTGAAGAGCTACTTGTTACTGAAGAAAGTGTCACTGACTGAGCAGATGAGAATGAGCCTGAGACTGGTGAAGCTACAGGGGCCTCAGCCTGGCTCATAGGAAACTTTTTTACTGTTGCCTTATAAGGTGACGAAGCACTTGTGTATGCGATGTACGGTTCATTTGTTGTCGGATTAAAAGCAAAATCAACTGACTGGACATCGCCACTGCTGAGCGTAGTACTGCCCACCAGTACCCATGAAGAACCAACCAATTTCTTAAGATACCCCACGAAAGAAGGCCACTCAACATACCCTACATAAATTTCATGAGTTATTGGATTAACTATAAGTTTAGTGTTTTGAGCAAAACTACCAACCGATGGTGCCACCGTCTCCAAAGAAGCGCCATTTAATTTCATGAGACTGCCATCAGCAATATACAAATACAAATCGTTAGCAATTGAATGAAATGCCAATGAAGCCATGCCATAATCAGGTTCACTAACAATGTCCACCCACGACGAACCATCAAATTTTTTAACGTGCAATACAGAGTGAGCTGGACAAGAAGGAAGGCACTCATTTATCGCGTAACTAACATACGGCTCACCTGTAATAGGGTCAAACACCATATCTACATTACTTACTGTGGTTGAACTAATTCCTTCGCTACCAACAGTCACCCATGAAGACCCGTCGAACTTTTTTACTGTCATCCTACCGCCTTGACTGTTACTGTAGTAACTTCCAACAATATATGGTTCATTGGTAATTGGATTAAAAGCAATTTTATTAGGGTAGGCATAGGTATAGAAACCAAAACTTCCACCAACTTGAATCCAATTAGAACCATCAAACCTTGATACTATCGAATCACTGCCTGGTAAAAAAAGGTACGGTTTATTAGTATCAGGATTAAAAGCAAGAGAGGCCATGTCTACCCTCTGAATATGAAATCCTTCAGCACCAACACCTTCCCAAGAATCAGTAGTTGTACTGTATCTTTTGACAGACTGCCTATAATTGTCCGTCATAAAATCCATATAAGTAACGTACGGCTCAGATGTCAAAGGATTAAAAGCTATTCTAATATTTTGAGCCTGACGAGGGGTAAAATCTTCAACACCGACCGCCACCCATGAAGATATGAGATAGGATTCACTCATCACATCACTATCTGACAATCCTGATTTAACAGCAATAGCTTTAAGATTTGTCGATGAGGTAATAGAGATGGCTCCACTATAAAGATTTGAGCTCGCCGTGGGGGTAGAACCATCTACTGTGTAATAGATAGTAGCGCCCGCTGTTGCTGTGGATAGAGTAATCGTCTGAGTGCCCGTGTACATCTCTCCCGGAAGTGATGCTACTGGGAGCTCGACTCTGTCTATTGGTTCAGAAAAACTGAAAGCGAGTCTGCTAGAAGTAATAGATGGTTGATTAGTAGAGGGGTCAAAAACAATACTCATCAATGAATCATTTTCAGTAGCGCTAAGGCTTGTACCTCCAACAAGCACCCAAGAAGTGCCGTTGAATTTTGACACCGCCCCAGGATACACTACATATGGCATGTTATTGGCTGGATTAAAAGCCAAACCCAGTCCACGAGTACCGCCTCCTTTACCATTATTGAAACCTGCCGTACCGACAGTAGACCATGTAGACCCATCGAATTCCATAACGTACGCATTATTGAAATCTCCAGGATCGGCGTATGCAACGTAAGGCTGATTTGTGGATGGATTAAAAGCAAAACTTGTACCTGTTGTTTTGCCAGAACCAACACTGAAACTCGGTGCCCCAACATATACCCATGATGACCCATCGAATCTCTTCATGTTTAATTCATATGAATTAGCATTCGCATAGTCTATGTAGGCAATATACGGCTCAAAGGTAGAAGGATTAAAAATAAGTTCGATATCACGCATCATACCTACTCCGGAATAAATTTCTCCGTCTCCTCCTCCCCCGACATACACCCATGACGACCCATCGAATCTCTGAATGGCACCTCCGTGTGTATAACCCGCAACAGTATATATATATCGTTCATATGCTATATATGGCTCATTGGTAGAAGGATTAAAGGCGAGACTTATGTCTCCTCCTGCATGAACACCTGTAGCATAAATAGCGGGCAAACCGACATCTACCCATGACGACCCATCGAATCTTTTTACATGGGGGCTAGTATATGTCATGTAACCCTCACCATTAACATGAGTCTCGCTGTATGCAACATACGGCTCGCTTGTGGAAGCATTGAAAGCGAGACTTATATCTCCCACGCCAGTTGTTGGATCCGTGAACATAGCAGTACCAACAACTACCCATGACGACCCATCGAATCTTTTTACCGTCATACTACTACCATCTTCATATGCTACATATTTTTCATACGTAGAAGGATTAATTGCAAAATCCATGTATTGACTAGCGCTCCCCCATGAAGCACCATCTTGTATCCAAGAAGTAGCTGAAGCGATAGAAAAAGATACTAAAAAATAAAGCGAACTTATCGCAATAAAGACTCCAACCCTTCGCAAAACACTTACCATGTATAAAAAGTATACCATTTGGGCTGAAACCACATATATTGTGGATTGAATAACGGTTTTCTATGGTATTCTTGCACTCAGGATTGGCCGTGATGGCACGGCCACAAGAGTTCTTGGAGGAAAAAATGGAACTGGAAAGTGTGCGGTTAATAGTTGGTTCTTTCATTCATATCGGTGTATTTGTGGAAGAGGTGTCAAGGTCTATCATATGTGATGGGCCCTATAAGCTCGAGACCGTCTGTCTCCGAGTTGTAAATATGGACGGACTCACCTTCACTACCCAAGACCTCGAACGAATGAGCCTCCCGAGCGACGACTGTGGAGCACAAGAGATCGGTGGCCTTTGTGATCGGAAGCGCGAGCGGATATTCCTGGAATACTTCTCTAGAGGAATGCCGGCACACCAGGGACGATTCCTCCTCCTCTGTGCGAAAGTGGAGGGGTCAGGGGCAGTCCGTGTGACATTCACCATCACCTGCCACAGCAGTTCAGGGGAATGACATGAACGACGAAATAGCCCGCGCAGAGCGCGGGCTATATTTTATTTATGTCTGCTTTACAAACCGAATCTTCTTCTCCCCTTCCCATTCCACCTCCTCACCCCATTCGCGGAGTGGTCGGGTGAAAAGATGCGCATCAGCGCAGTCGTACTGAGGTTCATACACCACCATCCATTCCTCGTCGTTTGAATGAAGTGCAAGTTCCATCACCTTATATAAATCACCTTTATAGTGCTGATAGATTTCTCCGATTTTTGGTACACTCTCGGAAAGTGGAATGATATTTCCTTTCATGAAATTTGCTCTATACTATATATATTGTTGCAATAATACACCCGTAACTATGTCAGAACAATTTTCACTTAATTTCGGTGCCACAGAAAAACCTAAAGCTTCTCAACCGTCATGGGAAGAAATGAGTATTGAGGAACTTAAAAAAATATATAGGGAAAAGGTCGGAGTTACTCCCCGAATAGGAAGAGATGTTAGAACACACCTCATGTGGGCGATTCAAAATCCTGAACAAGAACGCACAGCGCTTCATGAAATTGATATATCGGATGATCGTGAGGATCTTAGTAGTCCGTATAAAGGTCACTAAAAATCAGTGGCGTAACGAAAAGAGCACCATTTTTCAGGTGCCCTTTGTTATTACTGATTCTCTCTATGCTTCTTCCTCTACGTCCTTCCTTACAGGAGCAGTTCAGGTTGTATGATATTTTCTTTCAGAAAATCTCGACTGATAAGCGAGTGTCCAGTATGAAAGTTCACTTTCATATATGACACGAGCGCAATCAGAAAGCTTTTGCTTACAACCTCGGTCAAAGATGTAGCGAAGAATAATAAAAAGCACTCCATCCGGAGCGCTTTTTATTATTCTTCTGTCTCAACATCTTTCAGGGTCAAGTTGCTAAACATAATTATTCGCTACGCTCTAATTATGTTAAGCACTTCCTCCCCGGGCTCGCGGTTTTGCCTCCTTATGGTCAGCTCACTTCCTTACAGGAACTGTCCACTCGTTGGGTCTTTTGTTTCGACATTCGTCTCACAAAACCCCTCAACGAGTCTTGCGAAGTGACATTGAGTCACTTCTCACGCTCCGGCTCGTAAAGGATTCCGAAGAGGCCTATGCCTCTTCGTCTATATCCTTTAGCGTCAGCTCACTAATTCGCTTACGCTCATAAGTGGCTCCTGCCCGGCCTCAACCATTTTTGCATTAGGAATAGCAAAAATGGTCTCCGGCTCGTCAAAGA
>JANLIJ010000171.1 GCA_024653575.1 Candidatus Kaiserbacteria bacterium | reverse complement strand
TGATATTTCCACCGTGCTCAAGGAAGCGAAAACGACGCTCGAGCACAATGCAAAAATAATAGAGCAATATTGTAACTTCCTGACACACACTGATTTTGTCCCCCACAACATACGTATCAGCAATGACACCATATATCTCCTCGACCATTCGTCTCTCACGTTTGGCAACAAATATGAAGGCTGGGCTCGCTTCATTAACTTCATGACGCTCTACAATCCTCCACTGCAAAGGGCGCTCGAACAGTACATTAGAGACAACAGAACCCCTGAGGAAGCGGTGTCGCTCCGAATGATGCGTATATACCGACTCGGTGAAATACTTTGGTACTACGTACGTGCAACGGGATTAAGCACTGACAGTCTGCACGCACTCAATGTCGCTCGTATTAAGTTCTGGAGCGAAGTGCTCGTACACGTACTCAAAGACACTGACGTCCCACAATCAGTCATCGAGACGTACATACAGACTCGTGACTCGCTCCGTAGTGAGGATGAGAAACAACGACAACAGGGACTACACTAGAGCATGTTTTAAAACCTCCAATTTCTGCGTTGTCTGCATCGAGGTGACGTTCATCATATGTCCAATATGCCTCACGCCCCCTCGATTTGACGCCTTGAAATAGGAAGTTTTAAAACATGCTCTTGGTTGGAGTTTTGATTTCAAGATAATATTTTGTGGTTGCTTCGGGTTTTCAGACATCCTCTAAATTATCCATTTTCTCGACGTACTGTGCATACTCGTGAATGAGTGGGTGTTCCCACTCCTCGTGAAGCATGGCGAGCATAGCGTGCTCAAACCAAAGTTTTTTCTCTCGTCCTGCATTGAAGTTTTTCCAGAGCGAGGGGCCATCTTTTTCGTATGCAAAGAGAAAGCTCTGTGCGTTTGCAATTTTATCTGCGGTCGCGATTGCCTTGACGCTGTCTCCCGCGGTGCGTATTGATTCGATATAATCTTTCTTCTTTTCTTCCCACGGAAGCTCTGCATTGTGTGAGACTGAAGCAACGAGCGAGGCTACCTCCTCGCCTACCGCTGACACAAGCTCATCATAGGTAACAGAAGTATCTTCGAGGACATCGTGAAGGAGCCCTGCAGAGACAACGTGATCGTCAAAACCATGCCGTGAAAGTATGAGTGCTACTGCTATCGGATGCACCACGTACGGCGTTCTTGCTTCTTTCCGAAACTGTCCCTCGTGTGCCTTGATGGCAAGTGCAGTTGCGACTTCAATAAGATTCATTGTTGGTTCGTTACACGATTAAAAATTTCCTCCTTCATCCTTTTGGCAACAATATCCCAATCATATTCCTGAACAACCATCTGCCGAGCACGTTCTGTTACCTCATGGACAGTCTCTGGGTGAGCAAGAATATCCTCCACCGCCTCTGCAATTTGTTCTGGGCTATCGGGATCGACAGCCCAGCCAGTAGTCCCCTTCTCTGGATTTCTCTCAGCGTCAAAGAGAAAATCAGCAATGCCTCCAACTTGAGTTGCAATGACTGGAAGCCTACACGCCATCGCAGAAAGAAATGCATTCCCGAGCCCCTCAGAACGAGAAGGTCCAACAAAAATATCGGATGCCATGCGATACTGTGTGACAACACTCCGCTCAACCTGCCCTGTAAAAATAACCCTGTCTTTGAGTCCAAGTTCTCGTGCGAGCTCTCTGAGGCTTTCTTCCGCAGGACCACCGCCTACCACAAGTAGTTTTATATGTGCAGGAAGAAGGAGCAGTGCTCGTATTGTGGTATCAAACCCCTTCTGGTATACGAGGCGGGCAGTATTCACAAGATAGATTTCTCCTTCTTTTTTCCCGAGAGTCTGCTTGAGTCTCTCAACATCATCACTGCTGAATGT
>JANLIJ010000169.1 GCA_024653575.1 Candidatus Kaiserbacteria bacterium | reverse complement strand
TCCTACCATCAATTATTTCGATGCGCTTGGCATGGTGGCAAATGAGTATTACCTTATCGCGGTGGCGGGGAGTCATGGTAAGACAACGACGACCGCAATGATTATCGACATTCTCGAAGAGGCAGGATTTGACCCTTCGGGGGTTGTGGGTTCGCTCCGTGCAAAGACGAAGAGCAATTACCGCGCAGGGAAGAGTAAGTACTTTGTTGTGGAGGCGTGTGAGTATAAGCGAGATTTCCTCTCACTCACTCCCGACGTGCTCGTCATCACCAATATCGAACACGAACACGTGGACTACTACAAGAGTCTCAAAGATGTGCAAGATGCATTTACTGAGTTTGCAGGGCAGGTGCGTGAAGGTGGTGCGGTCATCGTAAATTTCGGCGGACAAAATATTGCTCCGATACTCGAGGGGGTGCGGGCGAAGGTAATTGACTATGGAAAGTATTTTGACCCAACTCTCACGTTGAAAGTTCCGGGCATGCACAATCAAATGAACGCCTCTGCAGGAAAGGCTGTAGCAGATTTTGTTGGTATAGAGAGAGATGTTGCAAAAACGGCGCTTCAAAATTTTGCTGGTACGTGGCGAAGGTTTGAATATAAAGGTGAGGTGGCTGGCGCAAAAGTGTATGACGACTATGGTCATCATCCGACTGAAATCAAAGCAACGCTCCAGGGTGCACGCGAGCTCTGCCCAGATAAAAAGATTACACTCGTATTTCAGTCACACACTTATTCGCGGACACATGCACTTTTTGCAGATTTTGTTGAGGTGCTCGCAAGTGCAGATAAGGTTATTGTGCTTCCTATTTACGCAGCGCGGGAAGAAAATGAATCCGGAGTATCGCATACGCAACTGGTGAACGCGATACAAGAAAAGAATCCGCATGCGCTTGCCCTCGATACATTTGATGAGGCGGTCAGAGAGGTGAAAACGCATGCGAGCACAAACGATATTATCATCGTTATGGGGGCGGGGGATGTCACTATGATTGCCAAACGTTTGACAGATGCTCCTGGTGTTGTAAGCTAAAAAGACCTTTCATAAGGAGGAGACAGCCATGAAGATTCCTCGTCGCATGAAGTGGCTTCGCAGAATCCTCGCACAGATTATCTTGACTGCGAGGGGCTGGGAAAAGTACAAGAAAGAATCCCCGCAGGAATACGCGAGCTTTTCCGCAACGGGGAGACCCGAGTGGTAAGGGGCGAACGGCAGGGAATTGGCCACAAGGAGAAATCCGGGTGGCCATTGTTTTGTTAAAACTTTTTCCCTTTTTCAGTAGTACTACTATACGTAGACAACAACATATGTATCCAGAGTATGGACGAGGGATTTGACCCGTGGACTCCATCCGCAACCACCTGAAAGGGAATGGTGCGACCTTCAACACTCGTATGAGTGAAAGATGCGTGAGATTTTCTCCTGGATATGCGCTCGTATGAGCGCATTTATATATTGTTGCATTAATAATGTAATCAATACAAAATGTTAAAAACAGCAGAATGTGTTTCACCACGACACCCCGATAAATTGTGTGACCGCATATCGGATGCACTCCTCGATGCATATTTGCGCGAAGACCCAAAGAGTCGAGTCGCAATTGAGTCTGTCGGATCACACGGGAAGATTTTTGTAACAGGGGAAGTTACCTCACGTGCGGTGAACGTCGACGTGGTACGCATTGTCGAATCAATTGCAGGTGAGGGGTATGACATCTCCGTGCATATCGTTACCCAGAGTCCAGAAATAGCACAGGGCGTCGATACGGGAGGTGCCGGAGATCAGGGAATTATGACGGGGTACGCGACGAGAGAAACCGATACCTATATGCCGAGGGAGTATGAGCTTGCACGAAAGCTCTGTCAGCACGTGTATGAGAAATTCCCCTATGATGGGAAGACGCAGGTGACGATCGATGGTGATACAGGAGAAATCACCTCAGTCGTCTGTAGTTTTCAGAATGCTGAACAGACAGATCTTCGTGCACATGTAGAGGAATATATACCGAATGCGACTGAGTACCATATCAACCCTGCCGGTGACTGGAGTCAGGGAGGTTTTGATGCTGATGCAGGACTCACGGGGCGCAAGATTATTGTCGATAACTATGGTCCAGAGATTGCTGTCGGTGGGGGTGCCTTTTCTGGAAAGGACCCGAGCAAGGTCGATCGTTCGGCTGCGTACATGGCACGCCGAATTGCGGTTGATTACCTCGAGAAGAGTCTCACTGCAGAGAAGGTGCTCGTGAAGCTTGCGTATGCAATAGGTCATCCTGAAGCACTCATGGCGGT
>JANLIJ010000065.1 GCA_024653575.1 Candidatus Kaiserbacteria bacterium | reverse complement strand
ATATGCGCTCGTGAACTTTCGATTCTTACCCTCCATCGGTTTCACGATTGGATACATAAGGTCGACACGCTCTGGGCGCTCTTCATTAGTAATTTCCCCCACCTTTGCGATGTGTGCTTTGAGAGTCTCAAAGACACCTGGAACTTCCCCTTCAGCAACCGTTGGAAGTACGTGGAAGGCGAACTCATAGCTGTTTCGCTCATCGAAATCGCTTGTGATCGCCTCGGCTACTGGCATTTTATCCTCTGACATTAATTTTTGTCATTACTTGTAATACCGCGATACCGTACCATAGATATGACATTTTTTCAACTTCACTACACCTCCTGAATTCAGAAAACTTAATCTGTTATTGAGAAATATCCTGAACCGCCATCTCCGCGAGAGCCACCAGCACATCCACTATAACCGCCATATCCATATGAGGATCCTATAGCTGACGCATTGGCACCGCTCAGTGGCTTAGGATACATACCACACGCTTGGGAAGAACCGGCCTGTCCTGATAAAGGACCCGTGCCTCCGCTTGGTTGACTAAGGCCTCCATTTCCTCCACCACCAAGTGAAATAAGGTCTGTAGCGCCCCTTCGTAAATATGTAGAACCACCATTTGCCGCACCGACAATAACGGTAAGTGATTCTCCCGAAGTAACCGCAACGGACTGGTCGATCGTACCTCCTCCACCAGACCCACTATAGAACCAAGCACCTTCTGGATTATCGCCTTTATTGAAACCTCCTCCCCCCGCCCCTGTCCCCGTGACACTAATCGATGTCACACCGCTCGGAACTACATATGAATATGTCCCTGGAGCATCCCACGTTGTGACCGTTGGAGTCGCTGGGGTAGCCGGTGCGAGTGCAGCCAACCTTGCGTCAAGATAATCCTTCGTCACGAGTGTATTGCCTGGGTCACTGTCAACGGTTGAAGAACTGACTGCCTTACCCGTTATCCCAAGAGAACCAAGCCATAGGCCACCAGCCTTTTCTTGATTTGTCGCGCTTACCGTAACCGGTGCCGAGGCATTACCGTTTGGCGCAGATACCGATGGTCCAGTCCATGCGTGGACTGCGGTAATGACAAAGACGAATGATGTAATAGTAATGATGACGCTTCGGAAAGTTGCATTTAGTTTCATATGTTTCTAGTATATCGTGAAGGATTGGTTAGAGGAATTGCATGGAGTGAATTACATGGGAACATCGCCAAGTTGCACCGCATACCAAAATGGTGGAACAGCTTGTTTTAATGAATTCATGGTAAAATCGAGGAATGCAAAAATTGATTGAACACTACTATCTTCCATTGCTCACTGCGGGTGTATTACTCATCGCAATACTCTCTGGCAGTATTTTCTACCAGAACAAAGTTCTCAATTCGCTCGAAGAGGCCAACCGTGTACTCCTCTCAGAACTTGAATCTACCAAGACAATCCTCACACAGAGAGAGGCTGATATCGCCCGGTACGAAGCAAATCTCGAAGAAATACGACAGGCATTCGCGCGCTCAGAGGAAAACGGAAGCGAACTTTTCCGCCTCCTCACTGAAGAAAAAAATAAAAACGATGTCTTTGAAGAACAGATAGAGGACATAACCGGAACTGTCGGACAACTCGACAAGCTTTCTAAAATTGACCCCGAGCTCCTCATGAAATATTCGAAAGTATCTTTCCTTAATGAACACTACGCCCCGGAGAAAGTGACCGAGATTGCATCGATGTTTCGTTTTAAAACAGATGAGCCTGAGTATATTCACTCAAAAATTTCACGTCGGCTCAACAATTTACTTGAAGATGCACAGGAGAATAGCATCTCACTTCTCGTTGTATCGGGGTATCGCTCGTTTGATGAGCAAAAAAGCCTCAAGAGTGCGTATTCGGTACAGTATGGATTTGGCGCAAATGCTTTCTCTGCAGACCAAGGGTATTCAGAGCATCAACTCGGAACAACCGTTGATTTTACCACCACAGAGCTTGGTGGCGGTTTGAATGGCTTCGAGACATCGAAAGCATACGCATGGCTCATCGAGCATGCGCACGAGTATGGTTTTGTACTTTCTTACCCAAAAGATAATGTCTACTATATCTTTGAGCCATGGCACTGGAGGTTTGTAGGAGAAAAGCTTGCAGATGACCTCCATGACGATGGAAAATATTTCTATGACCTTGAGCAACGTGAGATTGATGAATACCTCATCTCAATATTTGACT
>JANLIJ010000152.1 GCA_024653575.1 Candidatus Kaiserbacteria bacterium | reverse complement strand
GCGCTTGATCAGATCCGTAGATACCATCGTGAATCACCGGAGCTTTTGGTGCTCGAACAAGGATATTTGGCGAGTGAAGGTATGCGTCTTGAGTATGGTGTGACTTGGAATACTGTAAAGCGAAATATTTTCAAATGGAATGGCGACAAAGTTGGAGAGCTTGAGAATAAAATAAAAACCTTCTTTGAGATTAAGCACGTTCTCAACCTCATTGAGAAGTACATCATGTTCATCGAGAAGGATGAGGAGCTGACCAAGATCGTTCTCCGTGAACATCAGGCGAACGCCGTGGAGGCAGTGCTTGCTCGTGCACTCAAAGAAGATGCTACACGAGGGCTTATTTGGCACACACAGGGCTCTGGTAAGACATTCACAATGATAAAGACAGCAGAGCTTCTTTTCAAAAGCGACGATGCTGATAAGCCAACCGTCATTATGATGCTCGACCGTAACGAGCTTGAGGGGCAGATGGAGGGCAACCTTACTGCAGCCGGACTCAAGAATGTACGCAAGGCAATGAGCATCACGGACTTGGTAGACATACTCCGCTCTGACTATCGTGGCATCGTCATTAGCATGATCCATAAGTTTCGTGGATTGCCAGCCAATTTGAGTACACGAAAAAATATCTTTGTGCTGATAGACGAGGCACATCGAACGACTGGAAGTGATCTTGGTACATTTGTAATGGCGGCCATGCCTAACGCAACGTTTATTGGCTACACCGGTACACCAATTGATAAGGCACAGTATGGCAAAGGAACATTCAAGACGTTTGGTGTTTCTGATGCAAGGGGATATCTGCACAAGTACAGCATCAGCGAGAGTATCGCTGATGGCACTACTCTGCCTCTCTATTACAGTCTTGCCCCGAACGAAATGCTAGTGCCAAAGGAAACACTTGAGCGAGAGTTTTTGAACTTGGCTGAAGAACACGGCGTGACGGACATTGAAGAGCTCAATGCAGTACTTGAACGAGCGGTAAATACTAGGAATTTTTTGAAAGGCAAAGACCGTGTTCAAAAGATCGGTAAATTTATCGCTGAACATTTCAAGCAATACATCGAGCCGATGAACTACTAGGC
>JANLIJ010000148.1 GCA_024653575.1 Candidatus Kaiserbacteria bacterium | reverse complement strand
ACATTGAATGACGAACTATCGTGTTCAAAACACGAGCGAGACTGGTCGGCGCAAAACGAAGCATATAGATATATGATGAGTTTGAGCCGTTACCGGTCGGAGCCGTTGTTTTGAGCACGAGAGGAGTCAAACCAATTGTTATCCTTAGTGGTTCAATGTGAGATGGGTTCTAAATATGGATAAGACGCCAGAAACACGAATACAAGAGATTGAACACGCCATGTTGCAGGCGGATTTTTGGAATGAGCCCGCGAAAGCACAGGCAATGTTTAAGGAGCTTGAAGTCCTCAAGGCGGAGAAGGAGGGCAAAGGGAAATACGACCGCGCAAACGCCATTGTGACTATCGTTGCAGGCGCTGGTGGAGATGATGCAGAAGACTTTGCGCGTATGCTCGTCGAAATGTATCAGCGCTACGCGGAGGGAAGAGGGTGGTCACTCACGATTATTGACTCAAACGCAAACGACCAGAACGGGTACCGCAATGTCGTATTTGAGATTGGTGGAAAGGATGCATATGGCACGCTCCGGCGAGAGTCAGGCGTCCATCGTCTCGTCCGGATGTCTCCCTTTAATGCAAACGGAAAGCGTCAGACCTCGTTCGCACTCGTTGAAATATCTCCTCGTGTGGATGACGTGAGTGAGACGGGGCTTAAGGAAGATGAGGTGGAAGTTACTTATGCAAAATCGGGTGGGGCGGGTGGTCAAAATGTGAACAAGCGTGAGACCGCGGTCCGCGCGACGCATGCCCCCACGAAGATATCCGTACATGTTTCAAGTGAGCGCAGTCAGGCGCAGAACAAAGACAAAGCACTCGCACTCCTTGCCGGGAAGGTGTATGCCTTTGAGGAGGAGCAGAGAAAACGCGAACTCAAGGGGCTTTCAATTGAAAAGACACTCAAAATTGAGTGGGGAAGTCAGATTCGTTCATATGTCCTCCATCCCTATCAGCTCGTGAAAGACCACCGCACAGACGTCGAAGTCCGGAACATCGAGAGCGTACTTGCTGGCAATATTCAGATTTTTCTAGACGCTGAGGGTGAGTTAGAGTAAAATGGAACAATCATATGATTTATTTCGACAACGTCTCGAAGATATACAATGGGGGGCGTTCAGTCGCACTTCATGACGTCACCTTCCAGGTCGCACCAGATGAGTTCGTATCAATCGTCGGTCACTCGGGCGCAGGGAAGACAACACTCCTTAAAATGCTCATCGCTGAAGACAAACCAACAAGTGGTCAGGTTTTTTTTGAGTCACTCGACATTCATAAAATATCAAAGGGTTCACTTCCAAAGTACCGAAGAAAGATCGGTACGGTGTTTCAGGATTTTAAATTACTACCTCACATGACTGCATATGAGAACATTGCATTTGCGATGGAGGCAAATGGACGTTCGGATGCAGAGATAGCAGAAAATGTGCCTCAGGCACTTGAGCTTGTTGATCTTGGAGATAAGGTATGGAATTTCCCCCACGAGCTCTCGGGAGGTGAGAAACAGCGTGTTGCTATTGCCCGAGCGATTGTCAATCAGCCAGACATCATCATTGCTGACGAGCCAACAGGAAACCTCGATCCAATCGCGACATATGAGGTGGTTCAGATTCTCAAAAAGATAAATGACTTGGGAACAACGGTCATTATGACCACACACAATAAGGGAGTTATCGACGCGCTTGGCAGACGAGTCATCACCATGGATGAAGGTCGGATAGTAAGAGATGATTCTGAGGGTAAGTATGTACTATAATATTTAAATATGATTACAAGTATCAAGCGAGTTGTTCGTTCGGGGTTCATCGGTTTTTGGCGCAATGCGTTCGTCTCACTCTCCGCTATTTTTGTCATTACCGTTACACTCACCGTCGTCGGAGGGACGATGCTCATCAGCCAGCTCCTCGATGTCACACTGACACAGATTCAAGACAAGGTAGACATCAATGTGTATATGCACGTGAGTGCATCCGAGGAGGCGATACAGGAGCTCAAGAGCTCCCTCGAAAAGCTCCCCGATGTCCGTGAGGTTGTCTACACATCGCGTGAGGACGCACTCGCACAGTTCCGTGATTACCACAAGAATGATGAACTCACGATTCGTTCCCTCGAAGCCCTCGACGATAACCCCCTCGGCGCAGCACTCTCTATTCGAGCAAAGGAGACATCGCAGTATGAAAACATCGCCACCTTCCTTGAGGAGCATCGTGACCTCGAATCCCCCGATGCACCCCTCATCGACCGAATCAATTTCGGGCAGAACAAAGAAGCGATCAACAAGCTCACGAAGATTATCGATACCGTCGAGCGCTCGACGTACATTGCCATGATTATCCTCATCAGTGCTTCAGTGCTCATTGCGTTTAACACCATTCGTCTTGCCATCTATACCGCAAAGGAGGAAATCAGCGTCATGCGTCTCGTGGGTGCCTCAAACATGTTCATTCGTGGCCCATTTGTCCTTCAGGGAGTCATGTACGGCCTCCTCTCGGGTGTTCTCACACTCCTCATCCTCTATCCTGTGGTACTCTGGCTTGGGCCTTCGACAGAGGCGTTCTTTGGGTTTAATATCTTTAACTACTTTGTAAGTGACTTCGCACACATGTTCTTCGTCCTCGTTGGATCGGGAATAGTGCTCGGCGTCGCTTCGAGCACATTCGCCGTTGCTCGGTATCTACGCGTATAACCATGGCTGAAAAGAAAAAGCAGACAGCACAGAAGAAGAAAGAGAGAGCATATATTTTTGTCGTCGGTGGAGTCATGAG
>JANLIJ010000140.1 GCA_024653575.1 Candidatus Kaiserbacteria bacterium | reverse complement strand
GGGGTTATTCAAAAAGTTGAATAACCCCGCCTCAGCCTAAACTGTGTACGGTATACTGAAGCAGACAAAATCAACATATTATTTAGTTACTGAACTACGCGCACGCGTGCTATAAAAATGATAATTACAAAGGCAGATGGGAGTACTGAGGAATTTAGACCACAAAAACTTGCTTCCTCTCTCAAGAAGGCGGGAGCGAATCCAAATGAAATTGCCTATATTCTTAGTGAGATTGAATCATCGCTTGAGGACGGTATGAAGACTCAAATGATTTACCAGAAAGCGTTCCAGCTTCTCCGAAATTCTGGTGAGTCAGTCGCTGCCCGATATTCGCTGAGACGAGCTGTTTTTAATCTTGGCCCAACAGGTTTTCCATTTGAGGATTTTCTCGGCAAGATATTTGAGGCTGAGGGATACACAACAAAGCGTCGCCTCATCCTTAAGGGGAAATGTGCGACACATGAAGTAGATCTCGCAGCGTACTCACCAGCAGACACCTTCATCGCTGAGGCAAAGTTCCATGCCCGCCCCGGGGTAAAATCAGACCTTCAAGTCGCCATGTACTCATACGCACGGTACCTTGATCTTGCGTCAACACAAGTTTGTAAAGGTGACCAATGTGGAATTGTTTCTTTGCGAGTCATTACAAACACGAAGTTCACACAGGCGGCAATTAAATACGCAGAGTGTAGTGGTATAAAACTTCTAAGTTGGGACTACCCGAAGCATGACTCACTTCACAACAAAATTGAACGCCACCGAACATACCCGATTACTGTTTTGACGCACCTCACAACAAGCCAAAAGCAGTTTTTACTGCAAAATGGAGTGATACTCTGCTCAGACATAACCAAAAACCCAACAATTCTTCATCAAATTAATTTGCAAAGAAATAAATTCGATGCTGTACTCAGAGAGGCGCAGGCACTCTGTGGCTCATTATAGTCATTTTTGACAAATATTCGTGCAAAGTGCGGAATTATTTGGCTCATTTGCTAAGTTTTTTTGCGTGGTATAATCTCACGAGCATTACAAGGAAATAGCATTTCAATAGAAATTTATATGTCAGAAGCAGAAAAACAAGAAAGCCAGAAGACTGTTGTTGCATTTATTACAGGACTCCTCATCGGAGGACTTCTCGTATGGGTATTCTCATCAACACCGAGTGAGAACAAAGTGTCAGAAGAAAAAGCAACGGATACAGAACAAGTCACTGCAAACGATGAAATTAAATCTTCAGATGTAGCAGTAAAATTGGAGGAAAAAGTCACAGACATTATAGGAAAGGGACTCTTAAGTGTTGCTGACCAAAAGGCAGGCGCCGTTGTAACACTTGGAAAGATGGAGTTCCCATCAAAGAGTGGCTGGGTTGTCGTTCGTGACTACATGGACGGTACACCAGGAAATGTCCTTGGGGCAGCACGATATAATTCAGATGAGGGACTTGTACCAACAACCGTTGAACTCATGCGTGTCACTACTCCAGGAAGTTCATACCAAGTGGTATTCTTCTCAAACAACGGAGATGCTTCGTTCTCACTTGCTGAGGATACTGTAATCACAGGAACAACAGCAACGTTCAAGGCAAACTAGTCTTGTATACACAATAAAATGCCCCCGTCACGTTGTGACGAGGGCATTTTATATCCCACCACTATACCCATTAATGGGTATAGTGGTGGGACGATTTAGGGTGTGCGCTCAATAAAAATTGGAGTAAAAAGTGATATACTGACACCCATGGCAACGTTTGTAAAAAAATATAATCCGAATAGGAATAGTGATTGGAATTATGGGGGGGCGAAGTGGCGACTGTCGCGCTCTAAGATTGATTTGTTCCTCGAATGCCCACGATGCTTCTATATCGACAATAAACTCGGTACTGCCCGCCCTCGCGGACCTGCATTTACCCTCAACGTCGCTGTTGATGCGCTTTTTAAGCGAGAGTTCGATGTGTATCGTAAAAATGGTACACCACATCCACTCATGGAAAAATACCATATCGATGCGGTACCCTTTGTACATAAGAGTCTCGATACATGGAGAGAGAACTTTGAGGGAATTGAAACCTTACACAAAGAGACCGGGCTCACCGTTTCCGGTGCAGTAGACGACATCTGGCTTCTCCGTGACGGAAAACTTGTCGTTGTCGACTATAAAGCCACAGCGAAAGAAGGGAAGATTGAAACCCTTGCTGATTCTGCATGGGAAGATCAGTACCGTCGACAAATTGGCGTCTACCAATGGTTGCTTGAACAGAATGGATTTAAGGTCTCTCCTGTGGGATATTTTGTATATGCAAACGGAGATGGAAGCCTTGCATCATTTGATGACACCCTCCACTTCGAGACAACGCTCGTCCCCTGTGAAGGCGATACAAATTGGATAGAACCAACACTCATAAAAATCAAAGCATGTCTCGAGAGTGATGCGTTTCCTGAGAAAAACTATGAATGTGAGTTCTGTCAGTACCGTGAGGCATGCGGGAAGAAGCTTCAGGATATACATAAGAAAAATGGCAAAAAATAACGAGTTTAGTGCTAAAGTTAGGGACATAGTTCGTGGTATTAAACGAGGAAGTACGCTGAGCTACAAGGAAGTAGCTACCAGAGCAGGGAATCCTAAAGCAAGTAGAGCCGTTGCTATGATTATGAGCAGAAATCATGACGTAACAGTGCCTTGCCACAGGGTCATCTGTTCAAACGGTAGTCTTGGCGGGTATAATAATGGTGGAACGCAGGCAAAGGAAAAGATTTTAAAAGGGGAGGGTATAACCTTAAATAAATAACAGTATGGCAAATCCTGAAGAAAAAATAAGACAATCTCA
>JANLIJ010000131.1 GCA_024653575.1 Candidatus Kaiserbacteria bacterium | reverse complement strand
TAACCACACTACGTGGAGTATAAAATTACTATTTAATATAATTATGATGAAACAAACACACACACGAGGCTTCACACTCATCGAGCTCCTCGTAGTAATCGCAATCATCGGTATCCTCGCATCCGTTGTACTTGCATCACTCAATAGCGCGCGAGACAAGGGCGAGGACGCAGCAGCAAAATCTGCACTTAATAACACCCGTGCACAGGCAGAGCTTTACTATGATGACAACGCTCGTAATTATAACAACGTTTGTACGACTGCTGGCTCAGCAAATGGTATTGCCGATTTGGTAGCAAATGCCGGTGGCTCAGTTGGTAATTCTGCAACATGTGGTGACGATGCAGAATCATGGGCTGTAGAGCTTGAGTTAAATGATGGTTTTTATTGTGTAGATAGTTCAGGAGAGGCAACATCAACAACTGCTGCAACAATCACAACCGATACAACTGACGGTGATGCAACATTAAACGGTTGTTAAATAAGGGTTGTGTTTAGTAAAAAATCCTCACTTATGTGAGGATTTTTTATGATTACTTACTACTGTTTTGGTCGCAGATTGATTTCCGATCTCTGGTCCTTGTTGCATACATCCTCTAAAACCTACTTGCACAAGTGTCAGTGGCAAGTGCTTCTATGGCTGGGCAACCATAATATGGTCCTGAGCCTCTCGTGACGCGACAGTAATTTGTACCACCCTTATCATCCTCGGTGTCGACAGCAAGAAGAATTGTCTTTTGATCATTTGAGACACAATAGAAAAAACGAGAATTAGATTCTTTGGGAAGCCTTTTAAAAGATGTTCCGTTCCCAAAAAAAGCAGGTTGGATACCACTTAAATATCCACCTGCTCCAGCCCCCGCCCCATAGAGTGGATAGACACCGTTCTCAGTGTAGTAGAGTTCCAATGCCTTGAGAAGTTCTTGCGTCTGAGCTTTTCGAGAACCATCTCGGCCTTTTATGCGAGATTCGTTGATCATTCCCAGAATCACTGCAGAAATAATGCCGACGATTGTAATCACAACAAGAAGTTCGAGGATAGTAAAACCGTCTCGTGTGTTCATATCCTCTATAATAACGCATTGTATATTTCTGTGCACGAAGAATTATGCAGTACCGAGAATCCACGAGGAGTGCTATGCGCACATCTATATTCGTGAAACAATGAAGGGGTGAATATCTCATCAACATATCGCAGAGGCTTTACCCTCATTGAGCTCCTTGTGGTAATTGCAGTTATTGGTATTTTAACATCGGTCATCCTTGGCTCAGTAAATACCGTGCGCGATAAGAGTGTTGATACGGCGGTACGAATGAATGTCAGAGGAATCAGAGACCATATGGCCCTCTATTATGATGCAAATGGACTTACCTATGCAGACGCGTGTGCTTCTGACCCAAGCATTGCAAATGCAGTGGCGAGTGCGCGTGAGGCAGTCTCGTCGGTACTCACGCCTGGAGGGCAGGGAGACGGTGAATGTGTTTCGACCGATGCAGAGTGGGCAGTGTGGGTAAATTTAAAATCGACTCCTGCAAATGCATGGTGTGTCGACTCTGCAGGAATGTCAGACACCATCCCCGCACAAGACAGTAGTGCTGTAGATCTCATCACCTGCCCATAAACTAACCTAAATATACATAGGGTCACCCTATGAGAACACACAAAACATTGTTAGTATAGAGTTGTATGGCAAACCGCTATTACAGATTTGCGGAGGGTGAGTTTTATCATCTTTATAATCGTGGGAATAGTAAACAACCAATCTTTAAAAGCGAGAGTGATTTTGATCGGTTTAAGAAATTACTCTATATAGCAAATAATAGTGAACCATTCGTGTTTCGAGAACGCGAACAGGAAAGTGTTTATGATACTGAACGAACAGAAAGACTTGTGCATATAGGCGCATACTGTCTCATGTTAAATCATTTTCACATTCTCCTTACACCTGCGGTAGATAATGGTGTCCAGAAATTCATGCATAAACTTGCAACGAGTTATTCATCATATTTCAATAAGAAATATGAAAGAACAGGTGGGCTCTTCGAGGGTTCATATAAAGCAAAATTTATTGATTCTGATAGATATTTAAAGTATTTGTTTTCATACATTCACCTCAACCCCTATAGAGATAATTATGGGGAAGTTAAATACCCGAATCGTTTACTGCTACGAGAATATAAAAATTCCAGCCTTAATGATTATTTGGATGAGGATAGGGAAGTTGGTAGAATTCTTGATAAAGAAAAATTTCCAAAATATTTTGACACAGTACAGGGTAACGAGAAGGAGCTTTTGGAGTGGCTTGACTTTCAGGAAATCTGATGTCTCATAGGGTTACCCTATGTATTATTCAGGTGAGGTAGAATAGTTAAACATACTTATGGAATTGTATTGGTACGTTGTTGTTTTTATATTTGGGGCAATCATGGGGAGCTTTCTCAATGTGGTGATTTATCGGCTTCATACGGGGCGATCACTCTCGGGGCGGTCACACTGTATGAGCTGTGGTAAGACACTTTTGTGGTATGAGCTCTTTCCACTTTTCTCATATATATCCCAGAAGGGTATGTGCCGTGGATGCCTCGCGTATATCCCTACACGATATTTTGTAGTTGAGCTCTTGACCGCGCTTCTCTATGTGAGCGTATGGCACATCTTCGGCAGTGACCTTGTCACTATGCTTCTCTATGCGGTGCTCGTGTCACTTTTTGTCATTATCCTTGTGTATGATATACGGCATACGATTATTCCGGATGAGCTCACGATTGCCGTCTCGGGTATTGTGCTCATGCTCATCGGGTACGAGTATCTTCAGGTGGGCGATATTCTCGCGATAGGGGAGCGTCTTCTTTCTGGGTTTGGTGCAGGCCTCTTCTTCTGGGGGCTTTGGTATGCCTCAAAGGGGAGGTGGATAGGGCTTGGCGATGCGAAGCTCGCGCTTCCGCTCGGTGCCCTCGCGTACGGACTCGGATCATTTTCAATGGTTGTATTTTCATTTTGGATTGGGGCATGCATCAGTCTTGCACTTCTCGGAGTTGAACGACTTTCAAAAAAGTGGAAAACACACTTACACTTTCTCTCAACTCCGCTTACAATTAAGAGTGAGGTGCCGTTTGCGCCATTTCTCATCGCGGGGTTTCTCTTAGTACAATTTTTGCATGCGGATATCTTCAGTGTCACATACGCCCTCTTCTTTTTCCTTGAATAATAATTCTCAAAAAGGTTTTACCCTTGTTGAACTTCTCATTTCGATTGGTATTATTGCGTTCATCTCATCAATCGTACTTCTCAAATATAGTTCATTTGATAGTACCGTTTTACTTAAAAATGCTGCATATGAAGTTGCCCTCGCACTCCGTGAGGCGCAGGCAAAGTCGGTGAGTGGTTCACACCAAGGGGGCGATGCAAATTTCCCCTTTGGCGTGACGTTTACTCCAGATTCAAAGAATTACACGATATTTCGGTACGCGAGTGCTATCGATCCAAGTCCATACTATGATGTGAGTGAGTCAGACCCAGATCTTGCTTCGAATATCAGTACTACAACCATGGAGCGCTCGATACTGGTAACTGATGTGTGTATCAATGATGGTGGGGTTGATGATGATTGTGACATTGATCGGTTGGATGTGTCTTTCCGAAGGCCAGAATTTAGAGCACTTTTTTATGCTGTTAAAGTTGGTGTCCCACAGTCAAATATCCAAAGTGCTAAAATAAAGGTAAGTACACCAAACAGAGAAAATGTGTTCGTGGTTGAGGTGACTAGCCTTGGGCAGATATCGGTGACGAGTGAATAATAATTATTGGTTATGGAGACACACACAAGAAGAAAGATAAAGGAAAAAGGCTTCACCCCGTTTGAGAGTCCGGTGTCTGTTGCTTGCGATAATGAAGTAACTCCTTCACCCTATGTGTATAACTCTCAAACGGGGTTCACACTCATTGAGCTCATGGTTTCGCTCACGGTCTTTTCTATTGTGATGGTCATCAGTGTGGGCACACTCCTTACCCTCATCGACGCAAATGCTAAAGCACAAGCGCTCTACATGGCAACCACCAACCTCTCGTTTGCACTCGATGCCATCACTCGCGATATTCGTACTGGACACGAGTATCATTGTTATAACGGCGGAGGAATCCCTGCTGGAGGCCCGTTTGATTGTCTTTCGGGAGATTCACTCTCTTTCATAAGAGACTGGGATTCTGTGCAGGTCGGGTACCGCCTTAATGGTGGAAAGATACAACAAAATGTGGGAATGGTGAGTAGTGGCTCGTGGGAAGATATGACTTCGGACAAGGTGGTAATCAATTCACTTTCATTTGTGGTAAAAAATTCAGAATCGCTTGTCTCGGATAATGATATGTCGCAACCAACAATTGATGTTGTGGTAAGCGGGTATGTCGATAATGGACTTGAGACAACGACTGACTTCAATCTTCAGACACACATCGTCGCTCGTCGCCTTGATATACTATAGGAAATACTATGCAGTCCTCCCAAATTAAAACAAAAGAGAATGGATTTACTCTCGTAGAGACACTTGTCGCTATTTCCATCCTTCTTGTCATTATTGTTGGTCCAATGACCATTGCGCAGAAGGGTATTCAGAATGCATTCTTCGCTCGGGAACAGCTCACTGCAGTCTTCCTTGCTCAGGAAGCAATTGAAGGAGTGCGTGAATTGCGGGATAATGATGCTATAGTCTCATATGAAGATGGATCTATTGCTGATCCTGGTACGCAGGGGTGGCTTCCTTCAGGGTGTAATGATGCTGAATGCGCATATGATGACGGGTTGATAACCTTGTGTAGCGCAAATAATGAATGTGTACTTAAATACACCGCAGGAATATATGATCATGATGGTACTGGAGACAATAGTATTTACAAACGAAGGGTTGCCATTGGCGCATCAAATGGAGGAGGGGTTCCGGTAACCGTGACTGTGACGTGGGCGGGGAAAGTTCGACAGGGAGAAATTGTCCTTCAGTCATGGATTTATGATCACTATCAACGATATGAAGATTAATGTCACAGAGAGAGGTGTCACGTTGCTCATAACACTGCTTCTTATGGGCGTGCTCCTCGGTGTGGGGGCCTCACTCCTCAGCATAACGCTCAAACAGTATCAGCTCGCGGGGATTGCGTATTCATCTGAAATGGCATTCCAGTCTGCAACCGCAGGAATGGAGTGTGCGCTCTATCATGATTTTCCAAAGAGTGGTGTGAGTCCGTTTGATGTTGGAGAGACGGTGGGTGATATGACATGCATGGGTGTTTCAGATGCTGTTGCAGGGGCAGTCGGTACGATAACGAGTGGGGAAGAGCAGCGATATCAGTTTTCATGGGGGGCTCCAGAAGTGTGTTCTGAAGTGAGTATCTATAAATATTTTAGCGATTCCGCCAATGTTAACTATACAATAAATGGTACAAATAAATCTTGTCCACAAAATAGTTCCTGTACTGTTGTAAAAGCTCGTGGGTACAATGTTTCGTGTGGTGCAGTGAATGCGGGGACTAACCCGCGAGTGGTAGAGCGAGAATATACGCAAGTATATTAGGGCATGTTCAAAAACCCACCATACTGCGTTGTGCTTCGCTCAGAAACACTCATTTCATCATTCGCTCCCTTACAGGGACTGTTCAGGTTGTATGACAGTAAACTGTCGACAACCTCTTGCGAAGCTCCATGTATTCGCTTCTCACCTTGTCTGATGTGTT
>JANLIJ010000059.1 GCA_024653575.1 Candidatus Kaiserbacteria bacterium | reverse complement strand
CACCTCAATCGCCGCTCCCGTATCACCTGACTCATTGAGAATGAAGGCGAGACTTGAGCGCTCCTGTGGATCCTGTGGATTTTGTGCTACACGAATCTTAAACATCTCAATCAAGAGCGGATACTGCTTCGCATTATAGGTCGCCTGTGTTGCGTACTGATTTAGTGCAAACGCTTTCTTTTGTTCATCGGTCTGGATAAGCTCATTCACAAGCTCGATGTCTCCTACATACATCGCTGACATTGCATAGAGAACACGTGACTCCATAAACTGTGGGCCGAGATCATACGCCTGCTTAAAGTATTCGAGTGCCTTGGCCGATTCCTGTTTCTGAAGGTACGAGAATCCCTGTTCAAAGATAATGAGTTGTTTTCGTGGTGAAAGTTCACGCGCTGTTTCGAGGTGCTTTATCGCCTCGTCAACATTTCCTATCATTCTATAGAATGAGCTTATGAACACCTCAATGCGCGCATCTCCCGGTTTTTCCTCAATTTGTTTTAACAACTCTGCCTCCACCTGTGCAATCGCTTTCTGTTTTACCTCATCCGAGACCGCAGTGTCTCTTATGAGTGCCTGCACACGTTGAGTCATCTGTTCACGAATCTCTTGATTACCAAATGAGTCACGTGAAAGTGCGATATTGAAGTTTTCAACAATTCCTTCTGGTGTCTTCGCAGTGAATGCGCCAATGATGTCTCCGGCAGCCCGTATCCCTGGAACGTTGACGTAGTACACCGTAATGAGAAGGAGTACCCCGACAACAGGAGTTACTACCTGCTCAACAATTCGCATATCAACCTTCGTCGTTTCAATCTTAGGGATAGAGACGGCAACACGGGAGTGGATGTACGCGAGGATTGTTCCATAGAATATGTAACTCACGATATTATCGAACACAAACATGTTGTGTACGGTGTATCCTGCAAGAAGTCCGATGAGCACCCCACGCTCAACGACAGAGAATGCATTATCGTCTTTCCTAAAGAGTGGCCTCACAAAGAGATAGTAGACTGTTGCACCGAGTATTGAGAAATATGTGAGAGCTCCCATGACACCTCCTGCAATGAGCCAGTCCATGACAATGTTGTGCACACGGTCAAACCACGCCTCCTGTGCATGGAGTTCTGGCTCGTAGTACTTATTGAATACATAGTTGTAGTTGCTCTGTCCCCATCCGAGAACTGGGTGTTCCTTTACTCCCTCAAACGCCATTGACCAAATGTCAAAGCGAGTCGATGCTTCCTTGAGTGAGATGCTTGCGATACGTTCGAGATATGGATTCCCCTGTATGAAGGACGACTCCTTAAACGTAATAAAGAGTGCGACGACAACAATGAGTGCGACAATACCTCCCCCAGCGACCTTGCGAACCATTGGATACTCTCGCGCAAAGAGTGCCATGTACGAAACCATGATGAAGGAACCAGTCACAAGGCCGAGAATCGTACCACGTGTAGCTGTTTGTACGAGAAGATATATGAAGAGAAGTGCGAGCGCTCCGTAGACATAGCGCATTCCCACACTCTTCGTCCGGAAGAGCATATAAAAGGTGATGAATACGTGGAAGAGCATGTAGATTGCCATATAGGCAGAGTTTCCGAGCGTTCCGTCGAGTCGCCACCCTCCCTGATTGATGGTTATGTTTCCCGACAACTGCGCAAATGCGTAGAGCGAAAGGACAACAGCAACACCAATTGTGGTGAGGAAAAATGTGTCCCACACCTTTTCGGTACGGAGTACACTCCCCGCAACAACCATGTAGAGGAATGTGTGGACGAGCGTAATGTATCCCTCCATACGCTCAAAGTTGTTCCAAAAACTTGCTTGAGGATTTGCCCCAAGAAGATTGGCAAAAAACATCACGACGAGAAGCACGGTGAAACAAAATGCAATCCATGAAAATCGAGGTCGATAGTATGGTTCGTAGAGTGCGAGAATAATCCATGAAGCAAAGATTATCTCAACGATGATACGAAACGTAAAATTCTTTCCCGTAATAAATGGGAAAAAGAGTGAATTAGAAATAATAAGCACGATTGCAGGAATCGCAAAAATGCCCGCATACACAAGTCCTTTTGTAATATCTTTCATCCCGTTAGAAGTTATTGATTACTAATCGATTCCGTTTTATAAAAATGCCTTATTCTGTTCTTTATTTGATGAAACCCGCATAGTAACTTCTAACGGGATTCATGCCAAAAACTATACCACGCTCTCCCCTAGGCTGTACAAAGGGCCAACTTACTTGATTACAGCTTTCTTACGACGTCAATATGCACAAAAATATCCGCAGAGATATGCGGATATTTTTGTGTCTATTTCCTACTTAAAATTCCCCGTCCGCTCAAATATGCAACAATCTCATCGACAAGCTCTTCTGCGGTTGATTCTTCTGTCCTTGCAATGAGTTCTGGGTTCTCCGGTCGCTCGTAGGGATCATCCACTCCCGTGAAATTCTTTATAAGTCCCTGTCGTGCCTTCTCGTAGAACCCCTTTGTGTCCCGACGAACGCATTCTTCTATCGAGGTATCGACAAAAATCTCAATATACTCACCGTACTGCTCAATCATATTCCGCACTGACCTTCGCGCCTCTTCATAGGGCGCAATGAGCGAACAGATGGCAATGCCCCCATGACGCACGACTTCACTTGCCACAAAGCCCACCCGCCGTACATTGGTATCTCTGTCCTCCTTAGAGAAGCCGAGGCCCTTTGAAAGATTGTCACGAATCACATCACCATCGAGGAAGGTGATGTCTCGATCCTGAAGCTCCTGAAGTCTGGCGAGAAGCAATTGTGCAAGGGTTGATTTACCGGAGCACGAAAGGCCCGTGAAGAATACGGCGACGCCCGGGCGAGAATCCTTCTTCACGCTCTCGCGCAGAATATCAATACTCTCCTTAAATGAAAACCATTCTGGTATATCTTCTCCTTCACGCAATCGCTTCCGGAATTCAGTACCCGAGATATTTTCAATCTCATCCTCGGGAGTCACCTCGTCAGCAGTGATGTATGCCGAGCGTGTTTTTGAATACGCGAGCTCATCGGACGGAACGAGAGTGATACCAATCTCATCGGCATACTTTTCTGCGAGGTCTCGTGCCTCATACGGACCATAGAAGTCCTTACCGTCACTTCCCTTTCCTGGACCCGCATGATCACGACCGACAATGAAGTGAGTACACCCATAGTTCTTTCGAATGATTGCATGCCAGAGTGCTTCCCTCGGCCCCGCCATACGCATTGCGAGCGGTAGGAGCGCAAGGTGAGTAAAATCCTTCCCGTGGGTGTTACAGACAACGTTGTACGTGCGCACACGGGTCACGTAGTCTATATCCCCCGGCTTCGTCATACCCACTACTGGATGCACGAGTACTGGTGCACCTGTCTTTTCGTGAGCACGCTTCACGAGCTCGAAGTGAGCTCGGTGCATCGGATTCCTCGTCTGGAAACCAACGACCGTGTCCCATCCACGCTCCTTAAAAAGTGCTTTGAGTTCTTTCGGTGTCTGTCTGAACTGCTTAAAGTCATGGCGTACTGGAAGCGCAATTTCAGTGACTTGCCCACCAATGTACGTGTCGTGCATCTCATCCATCACATACTGTACCCCAGGGTGCATTCTATCGGTCGTCCCATACACTGAGCGGACCTCCTTTTCCTTATCAGGAACAAAACGTGATTCGATGTTCATTGTCGCGAGTGGATTGCCAAACGGGTCACAGAGGAGAATTGTGTCGCCCACAGCATACGAGCTGTCTGAAGGAACATCGAGCACAATAGGGATTGGGAAGAGCGCACCATTTGCAAGTCGCATCGACTCAACAACTCCGTTGTAGTCTTCCTCATTCATGAAACCCATGACAGGTTCAAACCCACCCACGAGCATCACCTCGAGGTCGTGAAGCTGTCTCCCACGGAGATTGAGTCTCGGCAATGTTGCATATGCTTCTTTATTTTGTGTGTCGTTCATATATGTCGCACACTATAACATCAGAGAACGACAAAAAGTAGCAAATGAAACATCAGCGCCAAAGGCACCAGTGGCCCTCTGTGCTACTTTTTAAGCCACGCTATCGCATCGTCAACGTTTGTAAACTTTGAGACCTTCCCCATTTTTATATCTTTCTCTATTTCTTTAATAGTTGCAACCAGCTTTGGAGATGGGTATTCAAACGCAACATCTTTATGCTTACCAAAATAGTAAAGATAATTATTTATGATTGATGATAGTGGAAGATTAATGCTCTTTGCTGCCATTTGCGCATCACGCTTCACCTTCTTGTCGAGACGAACATGCATACTTATCTTTTTTGAAGTGGTTGTCGTTTTCATATATACAATATATAACGTCAAAATCCGCTTAGTCTTACACTTCTGCATTACCAAGGGCTACCTAGGCAACGTCAACTGTTCACTACACTGCTCTACTTATAGTAATACCACTCGCAATCACCAGCTTTGACTTACATTCTTTTACCGATATCTTTGTCGCCAAACAGGTCGGTCCTGTTTAAACAGGACCGACCTGTTTGTGGAACTGCTTATCGAAACTACTCAAAACAAATCATTGTGTGAACCGATATTCACTACAAAGAGAATGAGTTCCGTATCAATAATCTGATACACCAAGAGCAAGTCTCCTTGTATGTGACATTCACGATATTCTGCATATTCACCATGGAGTTGGTGGTCTCTATATGGAGGAGATAATCGTGCACCTGAAGCAATCAATTTTATAACATCCTGAATATCTTGTTGTGTAGATTTTTTTAAACCACCATGCACAAGTTTTCGAAATGATTTTGAAAACTTTTTACTATACCGCACTCGATACATATCCTAGTCAGTTTCTTTCATTATATCTTCAAACATCTTTGATACATCTGTGTAGCTCTTCCCGTGCTTGAGCGCCCACGCAACTTCCTTATCCCACTCTTCTCTGATTTCACGTGGTGTACGAGAAGGTTTGAAAGGAATCCCCTGTTCAATAACAACCTGATTGAGAAACATCTTCACCGCACTCGACATATCAAGCCCGAGCGCAGCAAGTGTCTTTGTTGCTTCTTTTTTGGTCTTCTCTTCAATACGTATATTTAATGTAGTCATTACTTATAGCTTAATCCTATGTACGCACATTGTCAATACGTTGTGCGTACATTGGATATACTGACAAAGGGCCACC
>JANLIJ010000043.1 GCA_024653575.1 Candidatus Kaiserbacteria bacterium | reverse complement strand
GGCAAACAATACAAAACCCCGCGCCTACGGCGCGGGGTTTTGTTGTTTTAGATTTGAACAGTCCTTTTATCGTCCGCCGTTCATCATCAACTTTCCTGGCTTTCGTCGTGTCACGATGAATACGTTCGAGTACTTCTTTGGACTTCGAGTCTTCTGACCCTTGCCCGTTGGACGGCCCTGCTTCGTCCTGGCATGCTTGTGTCCACGTGGTGCACGTCCCTCTCCTCCTCCGTATGGGTGGTCGACGGCATTTCGAGCACTTCCTCGTGTCTTTGGACGTCGTCCGAGGTGTCGTGCGCGTCCAGCCTTACCGAGAGTAATCAAACGGTGTTCTTCGTTTGATACCGCTCCGATAGTTGCCCACGCGGTACTGATTACTCGACGAGTCTCCGATGAAGGAAGCTTGATGAGTGTGTACCCTGCATCCTGTGCAACAACTTCGACATAGGTCCCCGCGCCTCGTGCGACGCGCGCACCGGCACCTGGCTTCAACTCAACGTTGAAAACAAAAGTACCGACTGGAATATTGCCGAGTGGAAGACGGTTCCCTACCTTTGGCTTTGCGGTTTCTGAAACAACGAACTCATCTCCCTTCTTCCACCCCTTTGGTGCAAGAACGTATCGGCGCTCGCCGTCCTTATAGAGAACGAGTGCGATGAATCCTGAACGGAACGGATCGTATTCAACGGACTCAACTACTGCAGGAACATCTTTCTTGTTGTAGGTAAAGTCAACGTCACGATACGTTCGCTTGTTTCCACCTCCACGATAGAGGTTGGTGGTACGTCCACCACTGTTGCGCCCTCCAGTACTTCGCATACCTTTAGTGAGCTGCTTCCGTGGCGCGTTCTTTGTACTCGTGAGCACTTCGCCATATGACACAACGGTCATACCACGACGCCCTGCTGATGTTGGTTTATATTTCTTCATAATCGTTATACGAGTTCAATACGGTCACCCTTCTTGAGGTAGACGTACGCTTTTTGTAATCCGTGCTCCATCATGTCTCGACCGCGTGAACGCGACATGGAGTGACGTGGTCTCTTGTGTACCATATTTATCCGAACGGGGGTCACCTTGTAGAGTGCCTTTATTGCATCACGTACTTCGAACTTTGATGCACCTCGTTGAACTTCGAATGTATATACATTCTTCTCTCCAAGAAGCGCAGCCTTTTCGGTAATACGTGGCTTTATGATGACGGAACCAATGTTCCGCTCTGCGACAGGACCTTTCGGTTTCGCAGGAGCTTTCACAACCTCGGCAACAGCAGGAGTTGTGTCAGTCTCTTTTTTTCCAAACAATCCCATATTATGCTTTTACCGTTATAGCCTTACGTGCCGTTTTGGTAGCGACTCGGGCAGTAAGTGCCTTGAGTGACTCCTCAGGTTTTGCGACTACAACATACTTATACGTGAGTAAAGCAACTGGATTTATGTCTTTCACATTCATGACTTCGACATTACCCATGTTGCGGAAACTGAGCTCGGCATCCATATTGCGGTCAGAGAGCACGATGAGTGCTGCATTTACGCGCTTTGTGCCGATATCCTTTACGCTCTCAATCGATGAGATCGTACTGAGGAACTTTCGAGCCTCAGCAGTTTTTGGTTCAGCGAAAGTGAGTGCATCAACGAAGATGATCTTTCCCTCACTAAACTTCTGTGAGAGTACGCAGGCAAGTGCTTTTGCCTTAGTATTCTTGTTTATCTTTCGAGTGAAATCTCGCTCGTTACGAGGACCGTGTGATACACCTCCACCAACCCAAATAGGTGAGCGAGATGACCCGTGTCGTGCGCGTCCCGTTCCCTTCTGCTTCCATGGCTTCTTACCACCTCCGCGTACCTCACCACGATTCTTTGTGTGTGCGGTATTAGAACGTGCATTTCCCTGCATGGAGACGACGACTTCGTGTACGAGGTCAGCATTCCACGTTGAACCAAACACGTTTTCTGGAAGTGCAATTTTTGACACCTCCTTTCCTTCTTGCGAATAGACATTCGCTTCTAGTTTTGTATTCATATGCTTATACACTACGTACTTCTACTAACGTTCCTCGTCGACCCGGTACCGCACCCGACACGAGAAGAATGTTCTCCTCCTTGTTGATTGCAATGACCGTTAAATTTTTCACAGTGATTCGTTCACCGCCCATACGGCCGGCCATACGAACTCCCTTGAAAACTCGCTGTGGACCTGTCGCACCGATTGAACCTGGTGCGCGAACAACATCCTTCGTACCATGACTTGCTGCCGCTCCACGGAAACCGTGACGCTTCACCACTCCCTGGAACCCTTTACCCTTTGATATTGCAGAAACAGAGACTGCATCTCCCTCTGCAAATACAGAGACATCGAGCATTGCGTCCTTTGCAAAACTTGCAATTGACTCAGTGGTACCGGTGCGTGGCTTAAATTCCACAACGTTCTGGTACGCACCGCCCATATGTCCTGTCTGTGCCTTGTTTACACGGTGACTCTTCTGAGCACCAGAAGCAATCTGGACTGCTTCATACCCATCCTTTTCTCCTGTCTTCACCTGCGTTACTTTCGCTGGTGTCACGCGGAGAACAGTGACGGGGTGCGCGATTCCTCGAGTATCAAATACTTGGGTCATGCGCTCTTTTGTTCCGAGTATAAACTTCATGTGTTTTAGTTTTTAGTCTTTAGTACTTAGTACGTAGTTACACAGAGGACAACGGCGTACATTCCTAAGAGCTAAATGCTAGGAACTAATTGCTAGTAATATGCTTTCATGACCGGCATATATCGAACGATATAAACAAAACCGCGATTCCACGTCGCGAGCACAAGCTCGCAGACTAAAAAATCGCGGTTTTGTGCCCATTGGTCCCAACTTATTTTGCTGAGGCAAAATAAGAGTATGAGTATTAAGTATGAGTATTAAGTATTTGGACGATTTTTCGTCACTATACTTATACTGATACTTTCTACTGATACTTATCTTGCTGTGGCAAAACAAGAGTATGAGTATTGGGTATGTGTATTGAGTATGTGAACGTTTTCGTCCGTATACTTATACTGATACTTTTTACTTATACTTCCACTCGTCAGAGTGGACCGGTACGTAGGTCTTTAAAAAGCTAGGCGTGAGTATACCCTAGATTATAGAAAATGCAACGACCGTACAAAGTAAAGGCCTCCTCACAAATTTCGTGAAGAGGCCGGAAGAACTTCGACCCTACCATGGTATTTGTTCCAAGGACATCACTCACATGTGTCCGTTGGTACCATCCAATGCATCGAGTGTCTCGAAGGACCCCTTAGCCTTTGGTCTGGGCTATGCCTTACATTCTCGGCACCCCCTTTAATCTCTTTTGATCATTCCCGTTTTTACACAGTTGCACGTATTGTCCAGTGAGTTATTCAACGGTGAGAGATATCCGAGTCTATTTCTTTTATACTCCTAATCCAAAAAAAAGCAACACTCTGAGAAACCCCAGGAAAGTTATACAAAGGGTCACCCTTCGCAAATTGCGAAGGGTGTGCGAAGGTCTGACCTTTGTTACTTTAATTCATTGCTATAGCAATGAATTAAAGTAATTTTACATACTTATTTATCCAAAGAGAAAAGCCTTTATTCTATCCTCAACGTCTGAATACACTTCTTCTGAAATCCTTTCGACAAAAGCTATATTCCGTTCATTAAAGTCCATTGTCCTTAATTGATCGGTAAGAATTGAACCTCTAATATCTTTCCCCTCAAAAGGTACCTCAAAAACATAATTTTTGATCTTTGAAGTTACTGGACAACATATAGCTCGCCCACTGATTTTGTTATATTTCTCTGGGGAAATAATAAGTGCCGGCCTGCGTCCACTTTGTTCATGACCTCTCGTTGGGTCAAAATCAATCCATACAATATCACCTCTCGAAGGAACGTATTTCATACTTACCATTTCTCTAATATCTCATTTCCTACATCCGGCCCCCAATCCACTAATTCATGCTGAGTGCTCTTGTCGAAATTCTTAAGCATCTCATCGAGAGTGCGATGTTTCTTCTTCACAACCTCAATAGAAATTCCCGTCTTTGTTTCTGTCACTTTGACACGACTCCCCGCTTTCAAGGATTGATTATCTGCAATGCTTTTTGGAAGACGAACACCGAGACTATTCCCCCATTTTTGAATATTTGTTTCCATATCTTCAAAGTATATACATAGTATATACTTTTGCAAATCACACGGCATGCATAAAAGAACGGCGCGGGGTGAGAACCCTGCGCCGATTGAATTGACCTGCTGTTCTTGCCCATCTATTTGATGATGAGGAGGCAGATTTCATCACCCCGGACGAAGCAGGTGCCGAACTTGCACGGCCTTGCGCGGTCGGGATTGTGCCTCCCAAGAGACCTTGATACTCTCCCCGCTTCGACAAGAAGAAATTCTCCGTCTCGAACGATCGTGTAGGAGTCAGTCCGTTTAAAGACCTCCCCATAACTCACGCTGATTTCCGTCACAGGAACCGGTTTCAGGTCATCATCCACCCGATAACCTTGCCCATCTCGATCCTTAAGGAAGACCTCCCCTTTATTGTTCACCCGCACGCTTGCATCGGGAAAGCTCCCGAGCGTAATGACGGTACCTGTCTCTGCAAGACAGGTCGAACGAGTACCCTCGTTCGCACAACTAACAGCTG
>JANLIJ010000040.1 GCA_024653575.1 Candidatus Kaiserbacteria bacterium | reverse complement strand
AAAAGCTTTCACCAAGACATCAATGTTTTTGTAAGGGACTAGGCGAGAAACTGTGAGAAAGTAATCCCCTACGAGGACGGACCTTGAAGGTTTAAATCTGTTGGTGTCAACTGGAGGAAAAATTATTTCTGAATTACGATTGTAGTACTTTTTTATACGCTTTTTCACTTGAGTACTAATTGCAATCATTGTATCTGGGCGGGTAGAAGCTACCTGGTCCCAAGCACGGAGGTATTTGGCGATGAAGCGATGAATAGGCGTTGTCAAATATTGCTCCTTGTGCGAGTAGAGATAGCGAGTAGGAGTCAAACAATAATTGAGGTGGGTAGTGTCTGGGAGCGTGAGGACACCTTTGGACTCGGCACTACCTATTGAGATAACCAAGTCGTAACCGCGCAAATCAAAAGACTCAAAGACAAATGGCATGAGATATGGGATAAACTCATGATGAGTGCGAAGAAAAGGGATGCGACTCAACCATGAAGTATGTACTCTCCAGTGGCGTGAAAAGGGAGCGCGTGATGGATCCCAAACACTGGTGTACCAATCGGCCTGAGGAAACAAAATGTGAAAAGACGTCAAGACATGTTCGGCTCCTCCTAGCTTGTTGAGACGATCATAAACGAGTGCAACACGCATGAATGACCTCCGCGATAGAGCAGGCTACATCGTCCCAGGTACGATCAAATTGGAGTGAACTACGACGAGACTCATCTGAGAAGGTCTCCCTGATCACGCGTGCTAGATCTCGGGGCGAGGTGGGATCAAAATAAGCGACTTTGTCGCCATACACTTCGCGGTAGACTGGGATGTTGCTGGCGATTACGGGAGTGCCTACCATGAGCGCTTCTAGGCCTACAAGCCCATACCCTTCCATGAGAGAGGGAGTGACCAGAACTGTGGCTCTTTGGTAAACACTGACAAGATCCTCATCTTTGAGATTGGATAAGACATGGATGCGAGTTTGGTCAAAGGGGGCAAGGGTGCGACTCAAAAATGATGTTTGCT
>JANLIJ010000036.1 GCA_024653575.1 Candidatus Kaiserbacteria bacterium | reverse complement strand
TTGATGTGGCTTCTCTTTCTCCTGCTCCTTCTCATCTTTATGAGTAGGAGACTTTCTCGTGTCGGAGAGTGATGTGAAGATGTCGTCGTCTTCCCACTTCATGATGCGGTATACTTATGGAAGATAAATTTTTAATATACATATGAAAAAAGCACGTGTTGCAATAAATGGGTTTGGCTCGCCCTGTTAGAGACAAACTATGTACTATGTATACGTATTAAAGAGCAATACTGATTTAAAATGGTACACAGGATGTACGAGCGATTTGCGGAAACGCTTTATGATGCATCAGAAAAGTCAGGTTATCGCGACAAAAGGAAGAGGGCCGTTCACGCTTATTTATTACGAGGCATCACTCAATAAGTCTGATGCATATGCACGAGAGATTTATCTCAAATCAGGCCCGGGGAAACGATATTTAAAAAATAGAATAAAGCGTTTCCTGTCTCTAACGGGGTAAAGGTAAGATATACTATAATTAAACATATTAAATTTTATGAAAAAAGCACGTGTTGCAATAAATGGGTTTGGTCGCATCGGGAGAACATTCTTTCGCATGTCCTATGGTCACCCTGACTTTGAGGTGGTTGCTATCAATGACCTTGGAAATATTCAGAACCTTGCATACCTCCTCACCTATGACACTGCATATGGTCACAGCCCATACACCGTGACGGTAGAAGATGGTGCGCTCGTCGTCGATGGAAGAAAAATTGCATGCGGAAGCGAGCGGGAGCTTGCGAATTTACCTTGGGAGAAGGAGAACATAGACATTGTCATTGAAGCGACGGGAATATTCACTGCGTACGATAAAGCACAGGGACATATTGATGCGGGGGCGAAGCGTGTGGTTATTTCTGCACCGGTAAAGGAGGCAAATAGCGCAGAGAGTCTCGGGAAGACGGTGCTCATGGGGGTGAACGAAGATGATTTTCATACCTGTAGTATTTCTTCGAATGCATCGTGCACAACAAACGCAACGAGTCCACTTGTGGCGATTTTGAATGAGGTAATAGGTATCGAGAAGGCAATTCTCAATACGGTACATGCGTACACAGCATCGCAGGCGCTCGTCGATGGTCCGAGTAAGAAGGACTTCAGGGAAGGGAGGGCAGCAGCAGAAAATATCGTCCCCTCATCGACGGGGGCAGCAATCGCGACAACGATGGTGCATCCGAGCCTTAAAGATAAGTTTGACGGTATCTCAATCCGCGTACCTGTCCCTGTTGGTTCTATTGTCGACATCACCTTTATTGCAAAGCGCAACACGACCGTGGAGGAGGTA
>JANLIJ010000035.1 GCA_024653575.1 Candidatus Kaiserbacteria bacterium | reverse complement strand
AGGTAACCACAATTACTTGCGGTCAGTGTGGATAATCACAGAATCATCAATCATCATCGCAACCAGCATGCTCACGCTCACCATCTCACGCCGAGCAGCCTCACGCAGCATCTCAACACGATCCGGCGTAATACTCAAACCGATTCTCACTGTATGCTCAATCTGTTTCCGCTTGCTGCCAGGCCGGTGTCTCACTCGTATCGTATCCATAATTGTACATCATATACCATATTGTCAGGTGTGTCAATCTTGACTAATTATGTCAATCATGTATCATTTAGCAATGCAGAAACTAAAACCGTTGCAAAATGAAACAAAAGCAAAAACTACCTATCGAGGATCAGCAGGAAAAGAAAATCTGCGCAAATACAACGAGATTGCCAAATCGGTCGGAGATAAAAGAGGGCGAAAAAGCTTTGCGAAGACTCTTGAAATTTACGTCAAGCAATACCTCAATTCTGATGTCAGCGTTCGACATTTCAAGGCATGGGCAGAGCAGAAACCAGGTGAGGCGCTGCCCTGGGCATGGAAGGTCGTCTACGGTGACGGGAACGGCACACTCGGCCCGCAGAAGGGTCAGGTCAATGTACTGATACAGATACTCACTGGCCGCAACACCGCACCAGTGTTGGTCGAGCCGGACAATGTTCCACGTGGAACATTAGATAACTTTCCGTCACCGGACGGTCAAGGGAATCAATTACCTCAAACTGTTGAGAGCCAATCAATTGACATACAGGATGTTGTGGTCACGATTCCAGTTCCCGAAAATCCCGAAAACCGGTAAGGTACCATCCGACTTTCGGGAGTCTCAGCCCTGCGTCTCCACCTACCATAATTTTTTTACAATATTTCAATTTGACAATAGACAAGTAGTTGTCTGTGAATAGGGTTAGTTGACAGATATAATATTTCATGTATATTGATTGTTATGTATGATTCACTGAATCATGTGCGCATAGAAGTTGAACCGGGCTTGTGTCATACTTCTGAGGACTTGCAGACACGAGTGAGCCGCTCTGACGTAGAGAGGTTCTGTAAACCTACTGAGAATCTGGTAATTTCCATAACGTCACTATAGGTTCGAGGATGCTGACGAGTTTAAGGGCTTTTAAGGCTTTAAGGCGTAGGCAAGTCCTCGCACGTGCGGGTAGCGAAACTGGAAATTAGTGGATGGTTAGGGATGGTTATCCTCTTTTGCATCGTGTCTCTGTAGTAATGAGAGATTGCAAGTCCTCGAAATAGAAGAACCTGCCCGGTTCCTTTCTATAGAGACACGATGGAGATGAGGATTCTTTCTCCATCCTTTTAATTCTATTCACAACAATCTCTTGACAATGTTATGTTGTTTTGTTATATTACAAGGTATGGCTACGACAATTCTAATATGTTTGGC
>JANLIJ010000008.1 GCA_024653575.1 Candidatus Kaiserbacteria bacterium | reverse complement strand
ATCAACATCTTTTGTGGAGACGGAGAGTACCCACACTGCAGGTATCGAAGTTGCTACTGCGACGGAGAAGATTGATACACGTGAGGTCATTACCCACGTACCGTTTCCCGCGGAGGTGAAAGCAATTTACATGACTTCGTGTGTTGCGGGGACGAAAGATTTCAGGCAAAGACTCGTAGCACTCATTGATGAGACCGAAATCAATGCAGTCATTATCGATATAAAAGATTATTCAGGAACCATCTCATTCAAACCAATTTCACCTGAGTGGGTGAGTGCGTGGAATGCATCTGCCTGTGGTGCACTCGATATGAAAGAGTTCGTCCGAACACTCCACGAAAGGGGTGTGTTTGTCATTGCACGCCTCACCGTGTTTCAGGACCCATTCTATACAAAGGTTCGCCCCGACCTTGCGGTCGCGAAGGCATCTGACGGTTCCGTGTGGCATGACCGCAAAGGCCTTTCATTTATTGATGTCGGTGCTCGGGATTACTGGGATCATCTGCTCCTCCTCTCCAAGGATGCATACAATATTGGATTTGATGAACTCAACTTTGATTATGTACGGTATCCCTCAGATGGAAATATGCAGGATATCGCATTTCCAAAAAGCCTGAGTGGTGAGTATGGGAGCGACAAACCGGCAAACCTTGAAGCATTCTTTAAATACCTCAATGAGAAGCTTGACGATGAAACGTTCTTCAGCGACGTACGTCACGAGAACACAGGGCGTGCATCCTCGACCCCGTGGACATCAGTCGACCTCTTTGGCATGACCACCACGAATACCGATGACCTCTCCATTGGGCAGGTCATTGAGCGCTCAGCTCCCTACTTTGATTTTATTGCACCAATGGTATACCCGTCGCACTACCCGAATGGATTTATCGGGCTCAGTAATCCAAATGACTATCCATACAAGGTGGTGCATTACGCAATGCAGGGTGGCGTGAATCGCATGGTTGCGACGACGACGGTTACGGCAGGCTTCACACATACGCGTCTTGGAACATCGACACCTGCCCGCTATGCAAAACCGATCTATACTGCAGACAAGCTTCGCACGTGGATACAGGACTTTGATTATGGTGGAGACTACGATGCCATCGATGTGCGCAATCAAATTCAGGCGAGCTACGATGCGGGGGTAAAATCTTTCATGATATGGGCACCAAGTAATATATACACCCGTGACGCATTGCTCACTGAGTAATACGTTTTCTTTGTTATACTATACGCATGTCATTTGACTCAGAAAAAATTACTTTTTTTGCGCGTACCGATGCGCGAGGGAGAGATGTGCAGTTTGGTATTAAAGCAAAAGACCGCCAGCGACATATGTACGTCATTGGTAAGACGGGGATGGGGAAGTCAACACTCCTTGAGAACATGGCGGTGCAGGATATTCAAAATGGTGAGGGGATGGCATTTATTGACCCGCACGGTGCATCAGCCGAGACGCTCCTTAACTACATTCCCGAGCACCGCATTAAAGACGTGCTCTATTTTGCGCCATCTGATACCGATCATCCTGTTTCCTTCAATATCATGGAAGACGTCGGACCTGACAAGCGACACCTTGTCGTGTCTGGACTCATGTCCGTGTTTAAGAAGATATTCATTGATCAATGGTCTGCGCGTATGGAGTACATTCTCAGCAACACGCTCCTCGCACTTCTCGAGTATCCTGACTCCACGCTTCTCGGAGTAAACAGAATGCTATCCGATAAAGACTATCGAAAGCTTGTTGTTGATAATGTGAAGGACCCAGGAGTGCGCTCATTCTGGGTTGATGAATTTGCGAAGTATAATGAACGGTACATGCAGGAGGCAGGAGACGCCATCAAAAACAAGATTGGACAATTTACTGCAAATCCCGTCATTCGAAATATTATCGGGCAACCAAAGTCGAGTTTTGATATACGAAAGATAATGGATGAGAAAAAAATTCTCATCATGAATCTCTCAAAGGGTCTCATTGGAGAAACGAATGCAAGCCTTTTGGGTTCGATGCTCACCACGCGTATCTACCTCGCTGCGATGAGTCGTGCCGACCTCAGTCCAGAGAAGATGCGCGACATGCCCAACTTTTACTTCTATGTAGATGAGTTTCAGTCATTTGCGAATGCAACATTTGCGAACATCCTTTCGGAGGCACGCAAGTATCACCTCAATCTCACCATTGCGCACCAATATATTGAGCAGATGGAAGAAGAGGTC
>JANLIJ010000026.1 GCA_024653575.1 Candidatus Kaiserbacteria bacterium | reverse complement strand
CGTGCTACGACCGCAAGACCTTCAGAGGTATTTTGAAGAATGAAAAATACCCTGAAGGTGTACTGCTTCTGTAAGAAGAGGTGGTGGTGCTCAGTAATTAAATTATAAAACTATATGGAATTACGTCGCCTACATGAGAAAGACAGTAATACCAAGGCACAGTACGCACTTATTGTTGCGACACTTGTGACGGGTGTTATTGGTCTTGTGTGGGTGTCCACGCTTCCTGCGCGTTTTGAAAATACCGTATCGCTCGACGGGAGTGTGGAGGAAATTGAGCGTATGAAGGAAAGTGACTTTGGTTCGCTCATACAGGATACAAAAGCACAGCTTGGGAATATTATTGGTAGCGTGCCTTTGGAAGAAAACTCTCTTGATGAAGATTCTGCTCTCGGCTCATTGGGAAAAGATGAAATTCTCTATGATGAGTATCGGAGTAGTGCTGATGTAGGAGTAGGGTGGGGTAGCGATGCTGAGGGTGCAGTAGTATCATCATCGGCAACAAGTACTGTCACACAAGAAACCCCAAAGACAAAGGCACTAGAGCCGAGAATAATTCTTATTGGCACCTCGACGGACAAAAAAACGGAATAACAATCATGTGTCATTTACCCTCAGAAAGGCTCAACATCTCTTTGATACATATGCTATAATGGCCGACATTCAGTGAAATTTTTATATGGGAGCTATGAAAAAAGGCGATAATAAAGGAAAAAATAACAACGAACCAGAGAGCGTGGAGGTCGTTCCTCGACAGAATGTCATCGTGCAAAACATCACCGACGAGATGCGTACGTCGTACATCGACTATGCGATGACGGTGATTACACAGCGCGCGCTTCCCGATGTACGCGATGGTCTGAAGCCGGTACATAGACGCATTCTCTACTCAATGCGTCTTAATGGCCTCACCGCGAGTGCGAAGTTTAAGAAGTCCGCAACCGTCGTGGGAGACGTGCTCGGTAGCTTCCACCCCCATGGTGACATCTCAGTGTATGAGGCAATGGTAAAACTCGCGCAGGATTTCACGACACGCTATCCACTCGTGCTTGGTCAGGGTAACTTCGGTTCTATCGACGGCGATTCAGCTGCTGCGTATCGTTATACTGAGGCGAAGATGTCGAGAGTTGGTGAGGAGCTTCTCCGTGA
>JANLIJ010000208.1 GCA_024653575.1 Candidatus Kaiserbacteria bacterium | reverse complement strand
GGCTATACAAATCTGAATGGATCGACCACGTTCCAAAATCAAAAGTGGATGCAGACGAAGTGCGTTTCATCATGATCAAGGGCGGTGTGCAAAATGTCCCAGTCAGAAACGTTTGTTCCTGAACAAGTTAGCGTCGCATGACGCAAAAAGCGCGGAGGTCTTCACAGACTCCGCGCTCTTTTTATTTCTTCATCAGTTATACTGCAATACCAAACGTCCCTGCTGCTATCTTAAGAATTCCGAGTGCTGAAATCATGATAAGCAAACCGATAATGCCATACATCATATGCGTCTTCCCTGCCGATCGAGCACTCTCATCATCAGCATTGAGCACATACTCATACATCCCCCAGAGAAAGACGAGGAGCGCTACTGCCACCATGAGTGTCATGAGTGGAAAGAGTATTGCAGACTCAATCTTCGCAAGCATAGACTTCGCTGCAGTTACATGTGTACCCTCAGCTGCGAATGCAATCATGGAGACTAGTTGTTTTTAATCGGAAGATTTGGAATATTCTGAATCCTCTGTCCCTCGAAACCGAAGCCACCTGCAACGAGATTTACAATCCCCCAGAGTGACACCATGACTACAAATCCTGCGATGGCATACATCATGAGATGCTTCCCCTCTTCTTGCTTATCCTCATCACTACCGCCGAGGATAAACGTCTTGAACATTCCCCACAAAAACACGAGGAAAGCAATTGCAAAAATGAAGGGCACGAGTGTGTCGTTCATGAATACAGTGATGTTCTTTATAAAATCCCTAACACCACCAAGGTTTCCTGGGCCAGTAACTTGTGCAAGTGCAAAGAGAGGTGCAAAAGATGCAAAGGGGAGTAAACGAAGTAGCTTTTTCATACTAAAAATATTATGTGTCTTACTTTAATCTATTGATAACGTCCTTACTACTATTTTAGCCTTTCTCTAGGCACTACGGGACTCTCTCTGTGGATAGGGAAAGCCACTAGTTAAAGAATGACATCTGTAAAAGGTGCAGAATCCCCCAGATAGAACTCATAACGACAAGGGCAATGATTGAGGTCATGACTACGTTTTTCCCGCTCTCCACCCCATCAGTGTCTCCACCATTGATAATCCACCCTTTTACGACACCCCAGAGGAATGCAAGGAAGGTAAGTGCAAAAATGAGAAGAACGAGATTTCCCATGATATTAGTAATCAGAGCAACGAGTCCTTTAAAGTCACGAGGAGCACTGACATTCGCACCATGCACCAAGAATGGTACAAGGGCAAGTATGAGGAAGGCGTGTTTTTTCATATGTAGATTACTTGAATGCAGTTATCGTCCCCTGTATCACGCCAATAATTATCTGAGCACCAAGGACAATGACTCCTCCCACAACAGCCCAAAGAAGGGCAGAACGGGCTGTCGATATCTG
>JANLIJ010000185.1 GCA_024653575.1 Candidatus Kaiserbacteria bacterium | reverse complement strand
TTTGCATCATAGTTATATTTTTGCTTATTTTATTTTTTAATATTCCTCGAGGTAAGCAACTTCGGCACCGAGACTCGTGAGGCGTTCAACAAGGTTCTCATATCCGCGGTTTATGCTGTATATATTTCGAAGCACTGAGTTACCCTTCGCTCCAAGCATTGCAATGAGGAGGATGGTGGCAGGGCGAAGGGCGGGAGGGCAGATGAGTTCGTTGGGTTTCAGGGTGCGTGGGCCGGTGATGTAGATACGGTGTGGGTCGGCCAGAACCGTTTCTGCACCGAGCTTGTCGAGTTCAGTAAAGTACAATGCGCGCTTCTCGTAGACCCAGTCATGGATGAGCGTCTGTCCTTCAGCTTGTGTTGCAATAACTGCGAAGAAAGGAAGGTTGTCGATATTGAGTCCTGGGTATACCGACGGATGAATCTTTTCGTGGAGCGCAACGAGCTTCGAGGGCTTTGTCGTGATGTCAACAAGTTTTGTGAGCCCATTCTCTGAATAGTAGACTTTTGACTTTGTATATTTAAAACCCATTTTCTCGAGCTTGAGTAATTCAATCTCAAGGAATTCAATGGGGCACCGCTGTATTGTAATACTTGAGTTCGTCACAATAGCGGTCGCGAGGAAGAACATGCTGTCGGTCGGGTCTTCAGAGAGTGTGTACTCGATATCTTTTTTAAGTGAAGCAATTCCCGTAACGGTAAGCGTCGTTGTTCCAACACCTTCAATCTGAATACCACAGGCCATAAGGAATGCACACATTTCTTGTACTTGATAGTTTGCGGAAGCGTATTTTATGATTGTCTTTGATGGGGTAAGCGCAGCTGCCATGAGTGCATTCTCGGTCACCGTGTCACCGGATTCATAGAGAATAATCTCAGTTGGTTTTTTTGGAGCCACCGTTACTTTATAGGCGGTGTCAGTTGTCTTTATGTCGACGCCGAAGTGCTCGAGTGCGTAAAAGTGGGGAAGTACTGTTCTGCTCCCTAATTTACATCCTCCTGACTGCGGAAGTGAAAAAGATGAAAAGGAGTGAATGAGTGGGCCAATAAACATAACGATGCTTCTCGTCTTCCGAGCAGAGACCTCGTCAATCTTCTTGAGCGCGTATACCTTTGGAGGAGTGAGGGTGACATCGCTCCCGTCCCATTCCACGCGCATACCGATACTCTGGAGCACCTCAATGATACGGTGAACCTCTTCAATGCGTGGGACGCGCCTCAGCACGGTCTTGCCTTTATTGAGGAGCGATGCACAGAGAAGTCCTACGGCACCATTCTTTGAGGTACTAGTAACAACTGTCCCGTGAAGTTTCTTCCCGCCGTTAATACTGAGGTTCACTGTTCCTGGGGAGAGTGTGACAAGATTTTTCTTGAGCGCCTTGCTCAGTTTCTTGAGCATCTCAGCACTCACATTTTGTTTTCCTGCCTCTATACGCGCTATGGCGCTCTGTGTCGTCTTAAGGTGACGGGCGAGGTCGCCCTGAGTCATCCCCTGAGCTTCACGAATATCTGCAATCTGCGCTCCAATGTTTTTTTCCATATTAAAATAAACGAATCTCCATAATAATGAAAGAGCGCACCGTGTCTGAAGGAATCTCCTATGAGTATAGCATAGATGCTATACTATGAAGTTCGCGGTGTGGACTTGTCCCGTTAGAAATAGAAACAGTTTCAATCGTTACTGTCAGTTTTGAGATTGTGTAGGGTATGCTTAAGATGCAGATTAGCCATTTCTAACGGGATTGATAAAAGCCTATAAGTAAGTACTATGGAGGGGATAAACCTATTGTAATGAAAAGCTTTACTCCAAAAATCGGTATTGACCTTGGCACGACAAGCGTGCTCGTCTTTGTGCATGGAAAGGGAATCGTGCTCAATGAGCCATCAGTGGTTGCAGTTTCAGAGATGAATGAAATCCTCGCGATTGGAAGTGAGGCGAAGCGTATGATTGGGCGCACTCCCGATTCCATTATTGCGTACAGACCTATGAAAGACGGAGTTATCGCTGACTACCGCGTGACCGAAGCAATGCTCCGGTATTTTTTGCGAAAAGCACTTGGGAATTTCAATATCTTTAAGCCTGATGTCCTTGTGTCGGTCCCCGCGGGTGTGAGCTCGACTGAAAAGCGTGCAGTTATTGAAGCGACGCTCAAGGCAGGTGCTCGTAACGTCTATGTGGTGAAGGAGCCCATCCTCGCTGCGATTGGTGCCAATGTGCCAATCTACGAACCACAGGGGCATATGATTGTCGATATTGGTGGAGGAACGATAGACGTCGCCGTCATTTCACTTGGTGGCATTGTCGCCTCAAACTCAGTGAAGTGTGCGGGGAACAAAATCGACGAAGCTATTGTCGACCATGTGAAGAAGACACATAATCTTTCGATCGGAGACAAGACAGCGGAGGATATTAAGATAAATATTGGTTCAGCACTTCCCCTAGAAGAGGAACTCACTATGATGGTGAGTGGACGAGACATTCTTACGGGTCTTCCAAAGACGACGGAGATTAAGACCAATGAAATCGTCCGTGCTATTTCGCGTGAACTCCGTGAAATGATAAAGGCCATTAAGGATGTGTTTCAAGACACACCCCCTGAGCTCGCATCAGACATTATCGACCACGGCATTATTATGACCGGAGGAACGTCACAACTTAAAAATTTTCCAGAATTGGTAAAGCGACGCACGGGTGTGAAAGCAGTCCTCGCCGATCAAGCGCTCTTCTGTGTCGCAAAGGGGACAGGTGAGGCTTTGTTACATTTGGACACTTATAAACGAACGATTTTGGCGAAGAGATAACGAAAGCGCATTTCTGTAAGACTTTGTCCCACCGCAAGGCACCGCCTTGCGGTGGTTGGCTAAAACTATGGATCTTAATTTAACGCTATAGCGTTAAATTAAGATCCATAGTACAAAGTATTGCAGTTTAGGGATTTTTGTGATGAAATGTGAATTGAGGTGCAGTAGTTCCAATAACTTTTTGATGGAGGTGTGGTCATGACAAGCATAGGAAGAGCAGAGGAAAAGGTATTCGGTCTGGTTTGGAATCTCATGAAGTTCATCGCTGTCGGCGGATTCATCATGACGTGCTTGTATCTTTACTCGCTTCGAAGCGATGATATCGTGCGTGAAACGCAACGGATTCACGAAGGCATCATTGCAACAACGCACGATGTCTCAAATGGTGCTGACCTAGTGCGTATCAGGCATCAACCACTTGTCTCCGAAGGAGGTCGTTGCTCGCTCACTGTCCAACGATATTCACGGAAGAATACGAGAATACCCTATACGGAACCACCCGAATACATCATGCTCGATTGCACGAAGTGAGGAGAGGAGAACACTCGGCACAGGCCGACGAATGGGAAGCCTCCCATTCGTCGGCCGTTTCTATTTTCCCCTTACGTCTGATTACTATCGCATGGAAGCACGGTATGATAGTGAGATGGAACAAACCCCACAGAAAAAATTTTCCTCACCTGAGGAAGAGATTGCTTTTTTGCGTAATGAAATAGCACAGCGTGAACAAGAAATCCTTTCTCGAAACAAGGAAATGGATTCACTTGACCGTGAGACGGTGGGTACTGAAGTGATACGCCAGTATGCTGAGCACGACCCCTCAACTATTCTTTCAAAGGAACATATTCTCGAACCGCGTACCGTTGCGGAAACTCAGAGCAATGTCGAGATGTCCGTACACAAGGTTGAGGAAATTATACGAATCGCACATGAGAAGGGGATTCGGAACGCACTCTCGGTGCTCGAGCGTATGGACAATGCGTTTCTTACCGATGAGGTCCATAAGTCACTTGTGGGAATGCTTCGCACTGAGCGA
>JANLIJ010000156.1 GCA_024653575.1 Candidatus Kaiserbacteria bacterium | reverse complement strand
TAGGAGAAAAGCTTGCAGATGACCTCCATGACGATGGAAAATATTTCTATGACCTTGAGCAACGTGAGATTGATGAATACCTCATCTCAATATTTGACTAGCGAAAATCACAAAACCGGAGACACATAACGTGCGTCTCCGGTCTTACGTCCACAGAGAAGGGATGCAAGGGCTTCCAGTTCCCATCAAACAGAGTGCCTCGTGCTCAGTAACTTCCCGAAAAACTCGACACAATAGTTCTTCTTTTCCCTTTCTACAAACGGAACAACGGCAAAGGATATTGATCTCGTACACAATGTATGCACCGTTTTCACGCTGTATCAAATGCGGTCCTTCGTGCCCCTGAGGACGCAAACATTCACGGCTTTCAGAACCACCAACAATTGCAGGAACATCAGTCCATTCTCTACACGCTTTCATTTCTTTACCCTCCTTTCAAAACCCACACGTACAATACTCAGGAAGTGACATTTGGTCAACAGGGCTACAAATCTATCTGGAATAGCCTCATTGCATTTTTGAGTAAAGCTTCGCGGACAGATTCCTCTTCTTCTCCCCGTATTTCAGCAATTCGTTTATATACCTCTTTCACATAGAGTGGCTCGTTGCGCTTCCCTCGGTACGGCACCGGAGCGACATACGGTGCATCGGTCTCTGCATGGAGCATTTCAATCGGAGCATTCTTAATTATCCCATCGTACTGATTAGCAAAGGTAATGACTCCCGTGAACGACGTGGTAAGGCCCATCTCCCAAAACTTTTTTGCAACATCATACGACCCTGCAAAAAAGTGTACATTTCCGAGAACTTTTGCATGAGTTTTCAAAATAGCGAGCGCGTCTTCGTATGCGTCCATACTCCCTTCACTCCCTCGAATGTGGAGCATGAGTGGCTTTTCTAATTCGTTTGCAAGCTGAATTTGTGCAATAAAAGTCTCCTCTTGCAGTTTTTTTGAATCTTTTGAAACCCTAAAATAATCGAGTCCGCATTCCCCAATTGCCACCACCTTTGGGTCACTTGCGAGTACTCTGAAGTCTTCATATACAAAAGGTTCTGGCTCATCACCAGTCGTGTGTGTTGGGTGAATACCAACAGTCGCAAAGACGCCTTGTGACGAGTGAGCGAGCGTGAGCGCTCGCTCACTCGTCGTCTTCCCCGTCCCCACATTGATACACGCAACACCCGCCGTAAGTGCACGGTCGCGCGCACTTTCCCAGTCCTCCGAAAAAGCCTCGAGATTAAGGTGCGTGTGAATGTCTATATAACGAAACTCCATATAATCTTCACCATATCATATTTTAATAAACCTTCCGACTATTCCCATTAATGGGAATAGTCGCTACAATAATCATATGGTTCACATTAATCGCAATGAACTTCCGAAAGAGGATCTCCATGCACTCTTCTCACAATTTGATACGCTTCTGAATAAACTCGACCGTGGGGCAACGAGCACACTCCTTAATGAACTTCTTGGTCGTGAGGAACGAATCACGCTTGCAAAGCGCCTTGCTGTAGTCATACTTCTCAACGAAGGAATGTCTGGGTACAAGACAGCAAAGGTGCTCAAATTAAGTCCGACAACCACAGGAAGAATAGCGGAAGACGTGAGGAAAGGAACGTACAAAAAAACTATTGAGATCCTCCAGAAAAATAAGCGAAGCTATCTCGCAATTCTCGATACTATTGACTCAATCCTCCACCTCGGTGGAATACTTCCACACCGTCACGGTCTCGAACGTTACAGATCTCTCAATCACTATTCCCATTAATGGGAATAGTGATTGATGTACTCAGGAAGGTTCGTCAAAGTAATCAATACTTTCAAGATAGAGTCCTTTTTCAAAACCGCCTTTACGTTCTTTTTTTGCATCACGGATCTGAAGAACTTCACTGAGCGCAATACCATTGTGATACAAAATTGCATCGATGACCTCTATCACATCTGCAATCTCTTCTTTGAGATGACTCTTGTCTTCGTCTCCATACGCCTCAAATACTTCCTGTGATTCTTCGAGAAGCTTCGTTTTTAACTCTTCAAGAGTTTCCTGCGGGGTAAGGTACCGTACCCTATAATCGCTCGCACTAATTTTATTCGCAACATCGTGCTCATAGATATCAATCATCTTATCCCGCACGAGTTTGTTGTATATCTTTTTCATATTTCTGTCACTCCGACTATTCCCATTAATGGGAATAGTCGGAGTATTATGGGAGGCGGGGGAAGAGGTTTTCGGGTTTTTTGTTTTCGCGAATTGCCTGCTTAATCTTCTCCGCGGTCTCAGACATAAAAGGATTCAATTCTGTGGCAATAGCATTAAGTTCGCGAACGAGTTTTTTTATAATTAACTTTGCTTCGTTTTGAGTATCTACGTCATCCGACTTTATCATCGCAAATGGTTGCTTGATAGCAATAAGGGCATCGTTATGTCCAATACGTTCCCAAATCCCATCCATAGCTATACTGAATTCATATCTATCCATTTTAAGGGAGACGTCTGGATCTGGTACTGTCTCCTGAGTTAATTCAACAGGTTCATCAAGATAGGTCTCTGACATTTTCATGATACGAGATGCAAGGTTACCGAGCCCATTCACGAGATTTGCGGTGTACCACTCATCGAGACGCTCCCACGTGATGTCGGTGTCCTCGAAGGGGTGCACGTGGCGAAGGAGGAGATACCGTGTTGCGTCGGTGCCATATTTCTCTACAAGCTCAAAAGGACTTATAACATTCCCAATTGTCTTACTCATTTTTTGTCCACCTGAGATGATGAATCCGTGATAAATAATCTTTCCCGTTCTTGGCAAGTTTGCACTTTTAAGCATGGCCTGCCACAGGAGAGACTGGAAGCGCATTTGATCTTTCCCCGCAACTTGCAAGGTCTCCCCTTCCATCCAAAACTTTTTAAAAAGACCGTCTTCATCGTTTGGCCAACCAAGCGTTGAGATGTAGTTGGTGAGTGCATCAAACCACACATACATCACATGAGCGTCGTCACTGGGCACTGGAATACCCCAATCAAGTCGTGCGCGCTCGCGCGAGATACTAATATCCTCAAGTCCTTCATTTACAAAGATAAGAAGTTCTTTCCTTCGCCAATCCGGAAGTGTCGCATCTTCCTCTTCGAGATATGCTCTTAAATACACTTCATACTTTGAAAGTCTGAAGAAATAATTTTCTTCTTCTACCTGCTCAGGTTCTTTCTGATGATCAGGACACTTCCCCTCCACTAAATCTGAATCCTTCTTAAAAGATTCGCAACCAACGCAGTACAGTCCTTTATATTTCTTTTTGTAAATATCGCCATTTGCTTCGCAACGCTTCCATAGTTCTTGCGCAGCACGCATATGCCTCTCATCAGTGGTACGAATAAATGCATCAGGGGAAAGGCCCAGTGCTTCGAGTGAGTTTCTGAACTCACCGGCGTAATGATCTACATATGACTGTCGAGATTGTCCCGCTTCATCTGCCTTCTGAGCAATCTTTTGACCATGTTCATCTGTACCTGCATTAAAAAAAACTTCGTGCCCCATAAGTCGCCAGTATCGAGCAAGCGTATCAGCTTGAATAAATTCATATGCATGTCCAATATGTGGACTCGCGTTCACGTAAGGGAGTGTTGTGGTGATGTATTTACTTTTCATAAGAGGTGTCCACAGGGTAACCCCGTGTAATTTATTATGCCTGCATCAAATATGATACGAGCTCGGAGATGTGAACGCGCTCTTGAGCGCCGGTGTCGCGGTTGCGGACGGTGACCGTGTCCTTTGTGTCGCCCTCGAGGGTCTCAAAGTCAATGGTGACGCAGGCTGGAGTTCCAATCTCGTCTTGACGACGGTAGCGCTTTCCGATGTTGCCGTTGTCGTCAAATTCAGCGCGCATCTGTGACGAAAGCATTGTAAAGACTTCCTCTGCCTTTGCGACGAGCTCGGGCTTATTCTTAAGCAATGGAAATACCGCAACCTTGATTGGGGCAAGTGTTCGTGGGAAACGGAGAACTGTGCGTGTTTCTCCCCCGAGCTCATCCTCATCATAGAATTCTGTCACCACTGCGAGGAAGCTTCGATCAAGCCCTACAGAAGTCTCCACAACATGCGGTACGTATCGCTCGTTAGTCACGGGGTCAAGATATGAGAGGTCCTTCCCTGAAAACTTCTGATGCTGTGACAAATCATAATCGCCACGTGCATGGATACCCTCGAGCTCCTTGAAACCAAAAGGGAACTTGTACTCAATGTCCCACGCAGCCTTCGCATAGAACACGAGGTTCTCATGCTCATGCCACTTGAGATTTTCTTCCTTAAATCCAAGATCGAGATAGTATTGCCATCGCTTCTGTCGCCACTTCTCATAGGTGGTCATTTCGTCTTCTGGCTTCACAAACATCTGCATCTCCATCTGAGTGAGTTCACGAAGTCGGAAAATGTACTGCCGTGGTGCTATTTCATTTCGAAATGCCTTCCCTACTTGTGCGATACCAAACGGCACTTTTACCCGAGATGAATCGAGCACGTTCTTAAAATTGAGATAAATCCCCTGACAGGTTTCTCCTCGAAGATAAGTTGGTTCTTTCGCCCAATCGCTCGCAAAATTTCCAAGATTTGATTTGACCAATAGATTGATGTATCTGACCTCGGTAAAATTTTTCTTTCCACACTTTACACACTTGATCTTATCTCTATGCTCATCAAACACTTTATTGATTTCTTCAACACTCATCTTTTCATCGGCAAAGGCTCCCACATCCTCAATGAGGTGATCTGCCCGCGAACGGGTATTACACTCCTTACACTCAACGAGTGGATCGGCAAAACCACCGACATGCCCTGACGCCTCCCAAACTTTTGGGTGGGTAAATATTGCAGAGTCCAAACCAACGATATTCCGTTCTCCTTGCACCATCGACTTCCACCACACCGCCTTAATATTATTTGCAAGTTCAACTCCATAAGGACCATAATCATACGTCCCGGCAAGACCGCCATATATCTCAGACCCCTGAAATACAAACCCACGGCGTTTGCAGAGGGAGATTATCTTTTCCATTGAATTTGCTGGGTTTTGTATCTCATTCATATGACAACAATATAGATAAATGTATTTTATTTCAAGTACATGAAGGCCTGTGATACTTCTGACCCAAAGGTGCTATTCCCCTGGAGACCGCACTCGTCCATCTCGAAGATCCTTATCTTCCTCGTAGTAAAGGCCTGTAGTAAGTGCGGAATGCTCTGCGCGTACGATTGTCCCCGTAAAACGGTCTGTCGCTTTAAATCGCTGTGCCTCAAGAATCGTTGGGGTCGTCCCGACTTGGGTAAGGCTTGGTAGGAAGGAGACCTGCATGGAGACTTCCTCCTCACTGCCAGCCTTCAAGTCTCCAATAGTCCACTTGATTGACCTCGAGCTTGGGTTATACGTAACGGTGTCTCCATCGGTTACCAAATCGAGCCAACTCACATACTGTGGGAGCACCGTAGTTACTTCCGCACCAGTCACGTCATTGGCTCCTGCGGTTGCACGGAGGACGAACGTATATTGAGTTACCTCCTCGGCAACGGGTGGCGTTGGCCCAGTATCAACAAATGCCCCTGATCCGTGGAGCGCTGTCGCCGTGAGCTCTGGAACGCTTTCTATCTTTACAATACGTTCTGCAACGGAGGCGAGTTTCTCAGGAACGTCACTCTCATAGACGCGCTTCCCACTTATTCCGACGCTAATTTTCATTTCAGGAGTATTCCCCACATCATCATTGGGGTCGAGGGTAAATGAAACACTACTCTTACGTCCGGGGAGAATCTCCTTGAGCGACTCAACATCGACACCATCCCACGTGATGGTATTTTTTGTCGAATCATAGAACCCCTCTGGCGAACTCACTTCAAATTCATTGAGTGCATTACCCGAAAGTACTACTGATATCTTCCCATCATAAATTGTGTTGTCGAGTGTATTTTCAAACTTCACATCCACAATGGCGATACCGCTTGAATCAATGATGACTGAGTCATCGTCGCTCCCATTGATGGTAACATTCACATCGAGAAAGGCCTGTTCAATAACAATTTCCTCTTCAGCCTGTGCAAGAATTGAGGCGAGTGTGTTCTTGTCTGACGCCTGCACTATTCCTGCTGTAGCACTGAATTTACGAACCTCATTCTCATATCCAGTCATGAGACCCTTTATAGAAATGGTCTGTTTTTCCCCCGGCTTGAGTGTAGTGAGTTTCCACGAATCTTCTCCTGAGGTTGTGTCTGGTGTCGATTCAGAGAAATCAAAGCCCGTTGGATACGACACTTTGACAAGCACGTCCTTGAGTTCCGTCGGTGAGTTTGACTGCACCGTAAGCTTTAGTTCCATATCTTGCCCCGAGGTAACGGTCTTCAATGTATCGAACGTCATGACAAGCGGAGATGTGCTCACTTTAAATTTCAATGGCTCAGCATCCTTATGGAAGGTTGCGTTTGAGCCTGCGACGCGATAATCAATCGATACGAGTATTTCTTTTTCCTCATTCTCTTCGCCAAACACCTTAACTGAGAGCGGGATATTTATCACTTCATTTGCATTTACCGTGTCGAGTTGCTTACGCTCGGTAGAAATCTCTTTTCCATCAACACTGCTCCGTGAACCATCAGGATACTCAATAATGAGTGCTGCAGACTGGATAGAGACTGCGTTTTGATTTGCGATAGTGACTTGGAATGGCAGATCATCTCCCCCGCCAATCGAGATGGGGCCTGTTGCAGAAATTGAGATATTTTCTCCGGAAATTGTATTATTTCCAGAAAACATAATGAAGCTTGAAACAGCAATCGCAACGACGAAGAATAGTCCTCCGAGAATGAGTAATTTTTTTCGAATTGATTTCCTCCGCGGTGAAGTCATACCATATAATACCGCATCCTCTGGACGCACGTCTTTAAGATTTGAACTTATTACTGCAACCTCGGGTCCTTTAACATCTTCTCTCTTGAGAGGTGCTGGTGGCGCGACCGGTTCATGAATAACCCTTTGAGTAAGTGGGTGCCGAACAGATTCCTGAGGGGTGCTTCCACGCGAGTAAAGACGGTCACGGAGCTCCTTGATTCGCTCTGCATCAAAACGGCTGGCTTTATCTGCCGTTTCTCCTGAATCGCTTTCTGGTGACTTGTGTTCGTTCATATTTATACGAGTATATCACACCACATTCTAGAGCATGTCTCAAAATCTCTATATAATCATTACTCTACTATATCTGATTCAAACACCAACCAAGAGCGTGCCTTTAAAATTCGCAAATCCAAGGCGTCAAATCAAGAGGATGAGAGGCGTATATGGACATACGATGAACATCGTCTTGATGCAGACAACGCAGGATTTGTGGGTTTTAAAGGCACGCTCTAGAGATGACTCTCAAGAAGCGCCTTCTCTGTCATACCCCGATATACCACCTCATCTTTTTCGGTAATATTTTCCACAAGTTCTGGAGTTAATGCTCCGTCGAGGAATCCTACATGATCTTCGCCTGGCGCAACATATCCGAGTGTGTGGAGGATGCGAAAAGAGAGCGCGGTCTCTAGTTTTTTGGGCTCATACGTCGAATTGTGGGTAAATGCTAAAATCACATCTTCAAAAATACTTTCATGTGATGTTTCCCCTTGCATCACTCGCTTAAGAAGCATCACGATATTCCGAAGAAGTGCCCGCTCTTCGCGTGAACGGGTATTTGCATAGAAGTTTTGAATCGGTTCTGTTCCAATAACTTTCCATCCGCTCTTCCCTCGTACGAGTGTTATTCGCACATGTGAGAATTCCTGAAGTGCGTACCGATGCTTCGAGCGCTCTTCACGAATACTCTTTGCATGGACATACACCATTCCCGCGTCGCGGGTAAAAATAAGAAAGGAGCGGTCTGCAGTATTGCTATCACTGCTCCCACAGACAAGCGCTTCTGTAATGTATGTCTGGTATGCCATTCTGTTAGTACTTAGTGACTTGGTGCTTGGTACTTAGGAGTGATGTGCGGGCGCGCTTCGGGCGCCTGTCGACTATACTTTCTTAACCCCAAACTGGAATGTCTGCCCATCAATCTGGACCTCACGTTCCATATCTTCACTCACTTTTATTTCCACAGCTCCCACCACTCCCATAATTTCCTTTTCAAATCCAATCATGAGGTTCTTTGTCGTCTCGCTCACCGTAAGTACAACCCTGTCCTGTGGACTCAGTCCTGCGGTCTTTCTCGCATCCTGAATCGCGCGCATGAGCTCGCGCACATCTCCTTCGCGTTTGAGTTCTGGAGTAATATTCATATCAAGCGTTGCACGTTCTGTCATCTCGATATTTGCATAGATATGCTTCACATTGATTTCCTCACGCACCACTCGTGCATACTCTTCCTCCAGTTCAATATTCACGGCAAGTGATGCGAGTGGCTGTCGGACCTTGATATTCGCCTTTGATCGAGCCTCGAGTGCCACCGTCACCAATTCTCGGACGATACTCATCTCCCCAATGACCACGGGGTCAACGGTTTCTGTCTTCGGCCACGCCGTGAGGTGTACACTCTCTGCATCACCGTCCTCACGGACGCTGAGGAAAAGGTGCTCTGCATAGAATGGCATAACGGGCGCCATGACAAGCGCAAGGTTTTTGAGCACGTAGCGAAGTGTCGCGAGTGTTGCATTCTTATCTTCAACATCATTACCTTTAAGGCGCTCACGTGAACGACGCAAATACCACACTGAGATATCGTCAATGAGCCCTTCAATGGGTCGTGTCGCTTTATCGAGCTCGTAGTTTTTATATCCCTCAGTGATATCGCGCACCGTTTCATTGAGACGTGCAATGATCCACCTGTCGAGTACGTTCGTCGAGTTTGCATGTGCTGTAACGCTTCCGTCGGCGTACATCTCATACATAGCGAGCACGTTATGAAGGCGACCGATGTTTTTCCGCTGAAGTTCAAGGACTTCCTTTTCTGATACACGAAGATCTTCACCTCGAACTATCGGTGATGAGAGGAGATAATATCTGAGTGCATCAGCACCAACACGGTCTGCAAGTTCAACTGGGTCTGGATAATTCTGCAGTGACTTGCTCATTTTCTTTCCGTCTTCGGCAAGCGTAAGTCCATTCACCACCACATGTCGAAATGGTGATTTTCCAAAGAGTGCTACACCAAGCACAATCAATGAATAAAACCATCCTCGGGTTTGATCAAGCCCCTCAGCAATAAAATCAGCTGGGTATCCAATGCTTTTTTCGGGGTTAAACGTCTCAAGATTTTCAAATGGATAGTGCTTTTGGGCATACGGCATTGAACCCGACTCAAACCAACAGTCAAAAACATCAGGGACGCGAGCAAGGGCTTCCCCATCGGTATCGCGAAGCTCAATTTCATCAATATATGGACGATGAAAATCGAGTTCATAATTGTCGTTATGGGGAAGCTTTTGAAACTCAATTGTGCGAACTTCTGCATTCTTAATGTAACTCTTTCCTATCTCAAGTGTCTTTTCAATATTGGCGCCCTTGGCAATTGCCTCAAGAAACCAAATCGGGTCACCATGTGATACAAGCAAAATCTTTTTGTTCTTGTGGGTACGTTCAAGCTCGTACAAGAGTTCGCCTACACGTTCACGAAGTTGGTTAAGTGTCTCAGACCCACCGACTGAAATAGTAAACTCAGCTTCTGGCGTCTGGAATGCTTTGTCTTTCTCCGCAGATGTTTTCCCTTCAAATTTCCCCATACCAAGCTCACGCAACCGTTCATCACTCTGGACACACTCAGAAAGAATGCCTTTTGACTGAGCGATCATGTGTGCCGTTTCGGTGGTTCTTTCAAGGGGTGAATGGATAATAAAATCAATATCCTGAGGGACAGACGGAATCGCGTCAGATACCTGACTTCGTCCTCGTTCAGTGAGTGGGTTTCTGACAGATTGGTCAGAATTTAGAATTTGAGCCACGTTTGACTCTGATTCACCATGACGCATGAGGTAATATGTATTCCCTGACTTTGGCACATAGGTAAGAAGTTCCTTAAGTGACCCAAATATTTTATATGTACCTGTTTTTGGATTCTTCCAAATCGGAAGCGGTGCACCCCAGTATCGTTGACGACTTATCGCCCAATCGCGCGCGCCCTCAAGCCACTTTCCGAAGCGGTTTGTTCCCACGTGCTCAGGAACCCACGACACCTTTGCATTTTCAGCAACGAGTGCGTCTTTGATATCGGTCACCCTCACAAACCATGATGTTGTCCCGTAGTTGAGGAGCGGTGTATCACAACGCCAACAGTGCGGGTAGCTGTGTGTGACATTTTCTTTCTTGAAGAGCCGTCCAGCCTCCTTGAGATACTTCACGATCTCAATATCGGCGTCGAGATGCGACACCTCTGCCTTCTCATCATCCTTTGGTTTTACGAGTTGCCCCGCAAAGTGTGCGACAAAATCCTTGAACCGTCCGTCGGTGTCGACATGGTGCACAATAGGAATCCCCTCCTTCTTTGCGAGCTCCATATCCTCCTCGCCGTAGGCTGGCGCAATATGTACCGCCCCCGTCCCATCTTCACCAAGCTCGACGTAGTCGGCATGGTAAATCTTCCATGCATTTTCTTTTCCGGTAAATTCCTGATTCTTGAATGTATCGAATGGAGGAAGGTATGATTTGCCGACGAGGTCGCTCCCCTTCATCTCTTTCACTACAACATACTCTTGACCCTCGAAAATTGACTGTACCCTCCCCTTCGCAACGATGAAACGAACGAATTCGCCCACGTCCTCATCTTTCTTTTCGACAACGACATATTCAATATCGTTGTGCACCGCGGCAGCCATGTTGCCCGGAAGAGTCCACGGCGTCGTCGTCCACACAACAAGAGATGTCCGTCCCTCACCAACAAGGGGAAGCTCAACAAAAACCGCAATGTCTTTGATATCCTTATATCCTTGATTCACCTCGAAGTTTGAGAGCGTCGTCCCACAGCGCGGGCAGAGGTGCATTGATTTAAATCCCTCATACACGAACCCCTTTCTGTTGAGTTCAGAAAATACCCACCAGACTGATTCTGTGTATGTTGAATCCATCGTCTTGTAGTCGTCCTCCATGTCGACGAAGCGCCCCATGCGTGGAATGATCTCCTTCCAATCGTGCTCGTATTCCATGACCGCACTTCGCGCTGACTCGTTGAACTGCTTCACTCCCATTTCTTCAATATCGCGCTTCGTTGAAAGACCGAGACGCTTCTCAATAATGTTCTCGAGCGGGAGTCCGTGACAATCCCATCCCCACTTTCGAATGACCCGCTTCCCGTTCATCGTCTGGTATCGTGGAATGGCATCCTTTATCGTTCCTGCAAGAATGTGCCCATAGTGTGGAGTGCCTGTCGCGAAGGGTGGTCCATCATAAAAAACAAAATCACCAACAGGCGCATTGCCCGCAGGTGTCTCTACCGTCTTCTTGAAAATGTTGTGCTCGTTCCAAAAGGCAAGTATCGCTTCCTCTCGGAGCGCAACATCACCCTTTGTGTTCTCATTTTTTGAATCCATATGGTTATGTATATCAGACATAATAATTAAGTACGCATATCAGGCGTACTGAAGCATCATAGCATAAAAAAAGCCCGCTTTCACACGGGCCCGCCCTTCAATTAGACGTGAGGGGCTACGTTGTGGGTGGCGAAATGAAAAATTTCTGGTGGCAATGCCGAGCAAGGAACTCGGTGAACGGCACCCCTTGGCACTCTTTCCACTTGTGGCCATTTTTTTTCAAACGCCACGGAGACGATATGATCATCTATCTCGTGCCCAACGAGGACTGTCCCTTCACTGCGATGGTGTCGGGGCAAGACCCCTATCCGCGCCTGACACTCCGTCGTGAGCTCATCGGGACTTCCGAAATGTCCACGTGCAATGAGTACGGGGTGTGGATGTTTCCCCAATGCGGAATCATAGGGAGGCTGATACAGAACAACGACTCGTGGACGTTTCCCGATACGTCCTTGCTTTTTTTTGATCTTCAAATCGATTCTCCTTTTTCTCACCGCCCACGCGGTGTCAAATCACATTCTGCCACAAAGGTACTTTTATTCAACATTTCACCAATGCTTCAAAGTTTGAAAAGCTTTTGATTTGCTAAATTAATATGATCTTTTTAAAGGGCCACCCGCGCTCTGCGCTGGTGGCCCTGTTGTTTCACCCTTCCTGCTTCATCGCCACCAGCTTGGAAAAATCCAGATACGCGGAAGTGAGTGATGCAAAGAAAAGAAAAAGGATTGCACCCGCCGGCCGTATGCTAGAAAGTGCCCACGCAATGGCCGGCATCACCACACAGAGGAGAATATCGAGCGATACGTACTTTGGTCTGTCTCTCGAAATCCACCCATCGAGGCGCGTCATAGCTTGGGCTAGCGCAAAAACTCCAATCACATAGAACGCCATTTCTTGCACCTCGCCAAGCGACACCTTGATGAGATTCCCGCTCTTTGGTGGAGCAAGGAGAAACCCCATGAGTACTGATACGAACGTGTGAAAGGTTGCCCACATGAGCGCACCCAATACCGGTAGTACTTTATCAATCATGTCCGTCCCCCATTAAATAACAACGCAACACACACTTTGCCAGTGCGAGTGCAGTGTGTCAAATCGCCATAGAAAAAGGCCGGGCTTTGCCGACCTTTTCTCCTTGTGGTTGTGGGTGCCTTATTGCACCCTCGCATTGCGACTGGTCTCGAAATCCCTGAAGTGCTTCACCGGATCAGGAGACTTCTGGAGAAGAACCTTGAGCGTTGCCGAGACACTGACACCGATTTCCTTGACGTACGTCGTCGCTTCCTCCATCGACATACCCACCCTCTCCATAAGTAGGTCGCGGACAAAGAGCTGTTGCGGGTCGATTTCTTCGACAGCCGCCTGTATCCCCCAACTCGTCTCGTGGGGACCGGTCCGTTCCACAGATTGCTTCATGTGCAATTCTCCCTCGCTTTACCCACAGCACCCCGCCGTAGATTCTGAAAATACTCTACAGGAGCAAGCGCATTATTACAAGATTTGTCGCTACATCCGCTCCGGTGCACTCATGCCGAGGAGATAAAGGCCATTTTTGAGGGTTGCGCCCACGGCGCTCGCGAGTGCGAGCTTGAAGGGAGCATTCGCGTCCTCGGTATTCACAATTTGCTCATGTGCATAAAACGCATTGAATGCACTCGCGAGTGCGGTGAGATAGGTGACGAGAAGATGTGGTGCACGTTCACTCTGTGCCTTCCTGACCACTTCAGGAAACTGATACACGACTTTTTCTAATTCATAGGGAATCTCTGTCAGGACACTTGTACTTGGAGTCATGCCGACCTCTTCAGCCTTCTTCAAAATTGATGCAATGCGCGCATGGGTGTACATGAGGTATGGGCCTGAGTCTCCTTCAAGAGAAAGTGCGCGTTCTTTATCAAAGACAATGTCAGTCCCGACCGCTTGCCTGAGAATCTGATATTTGAGTGCCCCGATGGCAACTTGTTCAGTGAGTTCTGCAACATTCTCTGAACGACTTTCCTCAGCACGTTTATGTGCCTCGCTCTTTACCTCTGCAATAATCTCCTCTCCGGTGAGTACGTTCCCTTTTCGTGATGACATCTTCCCCGTCGTGAGGGTGAGAAAGCCTGTGGGGATATGCTCGATAATTTTTTTACTCACCTCCGGGAACACCTCACGGAGTGATGCGATGAGCACCTTGAAGTACTCACGCTGTTCACCTCCCGTCACGACAAATGATTGCGTCCACTCTGGATACATTTCTTGTTTCTTTGCAAAATTGCCAACATCCTTTGCCTCATACGTCGGCAGTCCTTGGGAATTTAGAAATACGCGTGTATGAAGCCCGTGTCGTTCGCCCTTAAAGATTATGGCGCCATTGCTCTCTTCAAACACCTCACCGATGTGTGAGCGCACAATACTCGTTCCGAGTTCGCTCACCTCACTCTCAAAAATCTCAGTATCAAATGTGGTACCGAGCATACGACAGAGCTCTGCAAGGTGTGTCCTCGAAGTTTCGATGCCTTGTGCACGCAACTGATTGAGTTTCTCATCATTCCCTTCATAGAGTGCACGATTGACCGCCTCAATCTCCTCCTTTCCTTCTCCCTCTTCATACGCAGTATTACCGACGCGATACGCTTCACCAATTTGCGTAATGTCTTTTGGGTCACCGTCCATTTTTTTAAGCCCCCACACACCCTTCGCCACTGTGAGCCCAATATCTGAGGGATAATTTACTCGATGAAGCTCTGCACCACCATATTCAAAAAGTCGTGAGACTGCTTCCCCAACGATGTTGCCCACAAGATTCCCAACATGGAGTGGCTTAAAGAGATTTGGACTCGTGTATTCAAAAATAATCTCTTCTCCATTGAGTGAATCGTTTTCCCCGAAAGTGTCGGGATTGCTCAGGATGCTCGCAATTTTTTCGGAGAAAAAATTGCGAGTGAGGTGAAAATTAATAAACCCAGGGCCAGCAATCTCAATCCTCTCGACATCAGGAATCTTCCCCTTGAGCTCCTCGGTAAATTGCTCTGCAATTTCTCGCGGACTCTTCCCCATTTGCTTCGCACACACCATCGCCACATTTGTCGCATAGTCTCCATGAGCAAAATCGGCAGGATGCTCCACAGAAAAATTGACCTCAGCTATGCCAAGCTCTACAAGCATCTCTTCAATTCTCTTTCGTATTTCTGACTCCATACGTTCTATACCAACACAATACAAGGACTTCCGTGGTTATGCAAAGCCATCATCATTCACGTCGTGTGACGAGACTGTCTCGCACTCCACTTTCCACGGTAAATGATTCTCTTCCAATGACCTGCCCGCGATCGGTCTCAACGGTGCACCGCCACTCTCCCTCACGATATCCACTTATCTGTGTATACCCGCGATACCCCTCCCCTCGTCCTCCCGCAATCGAATATGCATACCGCCCATGGTCCTTCCATTCAGTACTCACTTCATCATAATATTCCCAATGGTGGTAGATTTTTGTTGAAAGACGTGAAGGTGCAAACACCGATGCGTAGCAGAAGATATTTTCGCCCTGCATGTAATGGAATGTACTATCTGAGTCTCGGTACCACTCCCACCACTTTGGTTTTTCATATGTGAGCTCATATGAGCCATCCTCGTAGCGTACAACACTGTGGTAGACACCGACATGTTTCAGGGAGAGTGGAATCGGTGGAATAAGATTTGTGAAATAGAGAAGATTGAGCGTGAGGTAAATAAGTCCAATGATGAACACGAGTTTCCGCTTCTGAAGCTCCACAAAATTTGGCACGATACGCTCCACGAGACCGAAGAAAAAATACATGACGAGAAGCGCGACGATTCCACTCGCGAGAAAAACAATCGGCCCCATCTTCCCCAGAAGAACTGGAATAATAAGTACGAGATACGCAAAAAGTCCGACAAAAAATATGACAAGGTTATATACGAGTCGCTGTCCCCTGTTCTTTATCGTCTCATTACCATAAATGACTCCGAGGATAATAATGAAAAAGGGCCAACTATCACCAAGTGAACTGCTCCGTCCATAAAAGATGAGTATTCCTGAGAGCAAACCTCCGAAGGCATACTGCATGAGAATGGGTGATTTGTCTTTGAGAAAAACATTCACTCTATCGCTATATCGCTCCGCTATCCCTGCGTAGAGAAGTAATATCGAAACCATTGCAAGCACTACATATGAGAAAAGCACTGCGTTATCAAAGACTTGATCAACACGATTCAGTGTGAGGTTATCGAGAATAAACCCAAGGAGAAAGGCTACCGTGAGCCAGTGATGGCGTGTAAAATCCCTGAGCGCTTTGTAAATACCAATGAATGTTCGCATGTGAAGTATTGTATCGCATTCAGCACAAAAATAACGCCCCTCAAACCACATTCCCTAACTTATACTGTAAGCGACAGGTGTCGCTTACAGTATAAGTTTCGTGTTGATAATTCTATATACCCCATAAGCTCCAATTGGAGCTTATGGTACACATGAGCGAAAATCTACCCAATCCTGTAAGGAACAGGTGTTCTTTACAGGATTGGGTTTGGGAAAGTACAAAAATTTGACTTATATAACAAGACGCAATTGCGTCTTGTTATATAAATTCAGAGGTATATACCAAAGTCCCGTCTGCTTTGCAGACGGGACTTTTTAAATAATCAGTTACACCATTACCTCTGGGATTGGGAATTTTGCACAGAGGGTTTCTACTTCGGCCTTGAGTTCTTGTGCCTTGGTCTCACTCGTGTGGTCATTGAGTCGTGCGACCATGAGCTCTGCAACCTTCGTCGCCTCAGCCTCCTTCATGCCACGAGTCGTCATCGCTGGAGTTCCGAAGCGAATGCCCGATGGATCCATCGCCGTGCGCGGTTCATCAGCAATCATATTTTTATTGAGGGTAATCCCAATCGAGTCGAGCGCAACCTCTGCTTCCTTTCCTGAAATACCAAGTGACCCAAATACATCCGCAAGGATAAGGTGGTTTGATGTCCCTCCACCCTGCATACGGATGCCTGCGGTATGGAAGACTGCCTCCATTGCTTTTGCATTCTTCAAAATCTGCAGTGCATACTCTTTAAACTTCGGTGACATCGCTTCGCCAAATGCAACAGCCTTCCCGGCAATGATATTCATGTGTGGCCCACCCTGCGTTCCGGGGAAGACGGTCTTGTTGATTTTTTTTGCAATATCTTCACTCGCTCTCGTGAGTATCATGCCACCACGTGGACCACGGAGTGTCTTGTGGGTCGTCGTGGTAATCACATCAAATCCATCATCGAACGGATTTCGTACCGCACCTCCTGCGATGAGTCCTGCGATGTGTGCCATGTCGGCCACGGTGTATGCACCAACCTCCTTCGCTATTTCTACAAACTTCGCGTAATCGAGCTCACGGCTGTATGCAGAAAATCCCGCAAGGATAACCTTCGGCTTATGTTCGAGCGCGACCTGACGAAGATGGTCGTAATCAATCTCTCCCGTATTCACATCCTTCATCTTGTACCGGACGAAGTTGAATACTTTATTGATTGAAGTTGTCGGGTGTCCGTGCGTGAGGTGCCCTCCGTGTCCCAAATCCATCCCGAGAACAGTCTCGCCCGGCTCGAGAAGTGCAAAGTACATAGCAGAGTTTGCGGGCGCTCCCGAGAGCGACTGCACGTTCGCGTATTCACAATTAAAAAGTTTCTTTGCGCGTTCAATGGCGATTGTCTCTATCATGTCGGTGAACTCCTGCCCACCGTAGTAGCGCTTTCCGGGGTATCCTTCCGCATACTTGTTCGTGAAGACTGAACCGTTCGCTTCGCGAACGGCTCGCGACACATAGTTCTCGCTCGGAATGAGTTCGAGTCCCTTCGCCTCCCGTTCCTCCTCCCCCGTGAGCGCTCCAAATACTTCCCTGTCCTGCTTCTCTATAAATTCGTAATCCATATCAAAAATTCTTTTAGCATAGTAATCTTCGGTTATACGGGTCTTAGATCATACATTTATACACTCCCATCTGCACTATTTTTTCTTTGTCTCTGTGAATCCTCCAATATTTGCTATTTCTGCTTTTATTGAATCGTGTGATTGGTAACCCTCTAGTGTTATGTCATCTGCTGTAAACGCATCAATATCAGTTATATCGGGATTGAGCTTTACGGTTGGGAATGGGTATGGTTCCCGAGTAAGTTGTTCTTTCACTTGCTCAAAATGATTTGAATAGATATGAACGTCACCAAACGTATGCACAAATTCCCCAGGAGGAATCTTGGTGACATGTGACACCATAAGAAGCAGGAGTGCATAACTTGCAATATTGAATGGTACCCCAAGGAACAGGTCACCAGACCGCTGATAGAGGCCGAGATTCAATTTCCCATTTGCAACTTGAAATTGAAACATGGTATGGCAAAACGGTGGAACATGTGATTTTTGTCCCTCCGATGCCATCTCATAAATAAAATCAGGATTCCACGCATTTACAACATACGACTTACGGTCTGGCTTTGTCATAAGACCCTTAATAACCCATCCGAGTTGGTCAATCTCACGCCCATCCTTTGCAGGCCACTTGCGCCACATGCGTCCATAGATAGTAATCAAATCTCCCCACTTCACCACAAATGGGTCTTCAGGGGACAGTTCGGTGAGCTTCGCAATGAATTCACTCTGTGTGATGTTCACATACTCAGCTTTTTCTGCATCTGTTGCCCACATTTGAAAATGCTTCCATGCCCACTCGTCCCATATGTGATTATTTACATCGAGGAGTGGCTTGATGTTTGAACTCCCCGAAAGAAACCAGAGTAATTCTGTAACAATTCCCCTCCAGAATGTCTTCTTAGTGGTGAGTAACGGAAAAGAACCATCGCTTAAATCAAATCGCATCTGTCTCCCAAATACAGAGCGTATAAAAGGTGGTTTCTCGCCCTTCGCTTTGTATTCCTCCAAGACAACGTCGTTAAAAAACAATTCTTTGTCAGCTCCATTTTCGAGAATGTCCTTACATAGATCTAGGTACTGATATTCTGGATGTCTATTCATGATTACTTTTTCTTAGACTTTGTAATTTTCTTCTTTGGGGCTACTTTTTTCTTTTTTGGTAATGCAAAATTTTGCCAATTATCTTGAGCAAAGCGTCCTACTTGCTCATAACTTTGCCGTGTTGGGGAAGATAGTTTCGAGAATGTTAATTGGGCGATTTCCATCCCTGGCCGCAAGATAATTGGGACATTATTGAGATTGCAGAGTTCAAATGTAATATTAAGAAAATGCCCGGGGTTAATGAGGCCTGCGGTGTTGTGTATCATAAGGCCAATACGAGCAAGGGACGATTTTCCACCAACTTGAATAAGATACTGATTAGAGCCGAAAAATTCTTTCGATACACCTAGTACAGAAACGCCCGGATGAAGTACGAATTCCGCACCATCTTTAATCGTAATCTCACGTGTCTTTGCATAGATTTTCTTAACAGGGTCAACAAAGTGTGTGCTGTTTTCGTCATTCACCACAAACTTATTGCCGAGCAAGATATCGTAACTTGCAGGCTGGAGTTTATTTTCAGAAAAAGGCTTCAGTGTTATCTCCCCCTTCTTTACTGCTTGAATGATATCAACGTCCGAAAGAAACATGCTGTTTAGAATTATTCAATAATAAAAGTACGCTCTGTACCATAATAATCAGGCCAGTTGGAATTATAGTGCGAGAACATTCTCTCAAGTCGATCTTGTGAAAGTTCTTCAACACCGAGCTCTTGCATGAGGCACGCAATTTCGTTGCGGACCTCTTCAAGTATCGCTTCATCAGTAACAACCTTTTCAAATTCTGCAAGATACCCATACCCCGCGTTCTTATCGAGACATACATTAACACCTTTATATGCATACTCTTCACGCTCACGAGACCATTTTGCTTGATATGAAAATCCAGCATCTAAGACGAGCTGATCAAGCTCTTCAAGAGATACGGGGACAGCTTCTTCAAACTCCATTCTTGAAACACCATTTGAACTTGTTCCCTCACCAACAGATGCTTTGACAACAAGCAACACTTCTTCGTCTCTCTGTCGTGTCCTCACAGAGAAATCAGTTCCTTTCTCTGCAATGTGTCTAAACTTCTCCTTAATTTCTTCTGAAAATAACATTTCTGTCTTTTCAAAAAGATTTTCTAAATTTCCACCAGTAAAATAATGATTGAGTTGTTTATTTGTACTCACGCATACACAAGCCGGATCAAACTCTTGCATTTTTGCTATAAGCGCATCGGCATATTGCTTCTCACCGAGAAGACTCTTTACCTCAATTTCAAACTGTGACATTGAGATATTATACATTTGTGCTCTCTAAGTTCAAAAAGACAACTAGAGCTTAATATGTCATAATCTCCTTATGAGCACACCTCGTATCAGCATCATCGCTGCGGTTGGACAAAACCGCGAGCTTGGGAAGAAAAATGGGCTTATTTGGCGTATCGGTGCCGACCTGAAACGGGTGAAGGAAATCACTATGGGGCACCCCATCATCATGGGATGGAATACGTACCAGTCAATCGGTCGTCCGCTTCCAGGGAGGACAAATATCGTCCTTTCTTTTAGACCAATGAAAATTGGTGGGTGTGTCGTTGCCACCTCGCTTGAAGAAGCACTTACGAAAGCACGGGAAGTTGAACAAGAAGAGATTTTTATCTTTGGTGGAGCAAGTGTGTATAAGGAAGCAATCGGTAGTACCGATCGACTCTACCTCACCCGTATCGAAGCGACAGATACGGATGCGGATGCCTTTTTCCCAGACTACAGTGAGTTCGCAAAAGTGCTCAACGAGGAGAAACATTTTGAATACAATCCTCCCTACACATGGCTCACTCTCGAACGATAGAGCGGACTACACATCTTTCTTCTTAAACTGAGTAAAGAGCGGAGCAAAGATATCATCTTCGTAGGAGACGAAAAAATCCTCTCTTGCATCTCGCTCAGTAAAAATAAGATTTGGAATTCCGCGTGCAATAACTATTGGATACGCCTCGTCGCACTCACCCGACACGAGGGTCGCCCCGCCCGCGATTGCATCAGGAATATTTGTTTTTGAATATACCATTACCCTTCCAAAAAGATCCTCCCTGCCGGTATGTGACATGATTGGTTCAAACCCGTGACACCCTATCGCGATACTGAGAGCACCATATCGAAATGGAACCGAGTGACTATCAGTGATAATAACACCGAACTCTTTCAAATTGAACGCATCTTTAAGATACGTATGTATCCTCTGTGCTGACGCAAATGGATCTTCAGGGAGAAGCGTGTAGTACCCATCGCCATTGCTTTCATCAATACCTGCAGAAGAAATAAGGGCATGGTGCACCACCGAGAGTGGACGTCTTGTGGGATCAGGTTGATAGAGGAGTTCCGATTCGTTACGAATGAGCAATTGCTTTTCTGTATTCTCTATAGGGACACATCGCCCCTCATGAATTGAGACGACCTTTGAGGTAATGAGAACGACATCTCCGTCCTGTATATCTTGAATTGATTCTCTAAGTACCTGAAAGAGATCGTCCTTGGGTGGTTGTATAACACGTGTATGAATAGGAATGAATTGCATGGTTACGTATTAGATAAATAAGCCCTAAGAGCTTATTTTTATACAAACATCGACCACTTGCGAATTGTAGTATTAAGAAGCATACATGAAAGAATACGCCGTCATATAAAATGTGCAAGAACAAATCTGGCAGGCACTAAAAAGGGGTGCCGACGTTGCGCACCCCCATGTTTCCCCCATACGACTGCTCAGTGAGCCGTCGCCCCTTGTTGTACCGGCTTGAAGAAGGCACCCTGCTTGATTGCTTCCGCCACCAATAGCTTCATCGCCGACTGCCTCGTCCCGCCCAGATAGAGCTCGGCGAATTCTTCCTCGCTCTTTACCCAGACATGTCGTTGCGTCGGGAATCGCGCGAGCGAACCCGGCGAGACCTCAGCAATAGCCACAGCGACTTGCTTGAGGCGAGAAACCTCTCTCGCCATCCCCAACGCCTTCATCCTGAGGTCGATGTAGTCAGCTGTGGTAACCACAGTGCGCGGCACCATGCGTATCGCTGCCCCGACCCAGTTGCCATCCCCCGGCATAAAAAAGCCGAACGGCAGGCGCCAGGAATCCGACGGCTCGTGATGGACGAGGAGAATACTTCCCTCGTCACGTCGCATGAGAATACCCATGACTCCGAGTTCGTCGCCCTTCCCGTAACGAACTGCCTCGTGAAGCCCGCTTAGGGGTTCCAACTTGACACCATTTTTCATCTTCTTAGCCCTCCAAGGCAAAAGTTGCAACAAACTAAAATGAGCACTTTGCTCAATATGGAATATACCACAGATATAGGATATTGAAAACCCCCGTGGCGAAGCCACGGGGGTTTTCAATATTTTGGGTTGGGTGATTCTCTAGGGAGATGTATGGTGATTTTATATCACCTTTCCTCCCTACGGGAGCAGTTCAGGTTCTATGACAAAACCACCCTTGCAGGTGGTTTTGTCGAGAACCTCGGTTAAAGTGGTCTATACCACTTTAACCCCCATACTCCTACAGGTACCCTCGATAATCTTCATTGCTTGTTCAATATCATTTGCTGAGAGGTCCACCATCTTCTCTTCCGCGATTTCTCGAACTTGTGCCTTAGTGATTTCACCGGCCTTTGAGACGAGGTTCTTTCCAGAACCCTTGTCCTTCCCTATCTTCTTCAAGATGAGGCGTGATGCTGGTGACGTCTTGGTGATGAAGTCGAAACTTCGGTCATCATAGACATTGATTTCTACTGGAACAACATCGCCCATTCGGTCGCGAGTCTTCTCGTTGAATTGATTGACGAATTCACCAATGTTGATACCCGCTTGTCCGAGGACTGGTCCCAAAGGAGGAGCTGGCGTTGCCTTACCGCCTGTGGCCTGAACTTTGATTTTCTTTACTAATTTTTTAGCCATAGTGTTCGTTTTACATTAAATTTTGATGAGGTGTCCGTTCCATAACCAGACCCCTCTAGAAGCCCGCGTATCGTACAAGAAATATGGCTCTTTCGCAAGCCACCCCCTCTTTGCTATATTGGTTTTAGTGAAAAATTCTTGAGTACAAGGCGTTGAGACAAAAATATGTGAGTCGTACTTAGTTGTACGGCGAACATATTTTTGTTGAAAACAACGCAGTAATCGAGGATTTTTCGCAAAACCTAGATTTTTTTGACCTGGAGGAAATCGAGCTCAACCGGAGTCTCTCGTCCAAACATCGCGACAAGTACCTTTACCTTTCCTCGTGATGCGTCCACTTCGCCCACTTTCCCTTCCAAGTCCTTGAATGGTCCATCAGCAATCATTACCACATCATCGATTGAAAGGTCGATGTGGTGCTTTGGCGCCTCATCCTTCATGCGATGCATGAGCGCATTGAGCTCATCCTCTCGAAGAGGAACCGGCTGTGTACCACTACCAACGAATCCGGTCACTCGAGGAGTGTTGCGGACGACATACCATGAGTCATCGGTCACAATCATTTCCACAAGTACGTACCCTGGGTAGATACGTTCTTCTTCAGTCACACGCTTCCCTCCCTTCACACGAATCTTCTTCTCTGTAGGGACGACAACATCAAAGATGCGGTCTTGCATGCCGAGCGACTCGATACGTTGCTTCAAATTTCGTGCTACTGCATTCTCATACCCAGAGTAGGTATGGATTGCATACCACTGTCGTTCTCCGCTCGTTTGCTGTTTTGCCATGATTAAATTCTATTATGGATAAAGTCCGTTTACCGTTAAGGTCTCACTTCGCTATTTTACAAACCAATCGAGTCCCCTCTGGAACACAAAGTCAAACAACCCCACGTAGAGCGAGACGAGTATTGAGACAACAATAACGAGTACGGTATATACGATTGACTGACGTTGCGTCGGCCACGACACGTGACTGAGTTCAGTGAACGTGTCCTTCAGATAGTTGATAAAGTGATTCATACATTTATTTTAGCAAAATTAAAACGCCCCAAGGGCGATTTAACAAAGTATACCATTCATAGATGTGGTGTCAACAACACACAAAAAACCGCCCCATTGGGGCGGTTTTCTGTGTGTTATACCTAATTCTTTGCTACTTAACTTCGTATGATACGTTCACTCGTGCAGTAATCGTATTTTCGCCTGTTGGTAATTCTGGTGCTATTGCCTTCTGAGAAGAAACTGCCATGTCACCATACTCCATTCCCCCTCCCATGCCATAGTAACCTGGGTAACCACCCTCCTCTTCCCAATAACCGTTCATTCGAACAATACGAACTCCGAGATTGTCAGCAAGTACTTCTGCTTTTTCTTGTGCGTCCTCAATCGCTTGCTTTCGTGCATCTGCCTTAAATGCATCCTCGTCATCAATGGTAAACGAGAGTCCGCTTACATTTGTAGCACCCTTTCCTCCGACACCCGAAATGACCTCACCTGACTTTGCCATGTCGCGCACCTTCACCGAGACTGTCTGAGTAACCTGATATCCAATGAGTTTTGGCTCGCCGTTCTGTGGAGGACAATATCCCCACTCACTACAAATTGTCTGTGGGTATTCATATCGTGGTGAGAGATTGTAGTACTCAGTCTTCACATCCTTCTCATCGACGCCTCCCTCCTTAAGGTATGCAAGCACGGCATTCATTGTCTCTGCTGATTTATTTTGTGTTGCGCTTGCATCAGCCTCCTTTGCTTCCACAGAGAATGTAAAGGTGGCAATGTCTGGCTTTGCAAATACTTCTGCTGTTCCGGTGACTGAAATAGTCGTTGGTCCAGAGTACATGTACTGAGCTTGTTTAATCGTGTAGTAGGTGTACGAAGCGAGCGCCAAAACAGCCATCACTCCTACAACCGCCACAATCTTTCGCATATATGATTCTTGAAACATATTTTTTCTATTACTTATTAATGTTTTGATGTATAACGTACTTCTATGGTACCGCAGTGAATCCTAAAGAGCAAAGGCCTCTGCAATGAAGTTTACAACTCTCTGAAAAACAGTCTTATTCTTGCACATGCGGGTGAATTCAGACACATCTTCGATACTGACCCCTTCAGCAATACTCTGACCACCCATAAGGTGATACATGACTGACTGCTCATTCTGAACATGGTCAAGTGAAAGCGCGTGCCCAAACTCGTGCGCAAGGACAATAACCAGTTCGTCTTCAGAATCAAATTGATAGATATTGATCGAGTCTCGCTTGTAGTCACCCTGCGTGAATTCATACCCCTCACTAAATTCGGTATTATATTTCTGTACGATACCGTTGTAATCGGTAATGAGTTCATTCCCACGGGCACCAATCCTGTTGAGGTCTGCAGTGAGCGCATTGAGCTTCTTCGCGAGCAGTTCAAGCTCTGTTTGTTCATCTTTCAGTGATTGTTCAGACTCTTTTAAATCCTTCACCACAGACTCAGGCGCCCCTCCCTTGTTATTCCAACTTGTCACCTCTTCATTGTATGAATCAAGCGATGCTTCGTAGGTGATCACGCGGGATTCATACTTTTTCTTGAGTGCACGAAACTCCGTAATGAGCTTCTCATACTGTACCGCGACGCTCTCGCTCATTCCCTCCTTCGTTTCAAGGTCGGCGAGCACCTCTGCCTCTCGTTCCGTATTTTCCTGACGCTCATCGTAGATAAGATTGAGCGGAAGTCCCTCTCCTGTTTCACTGTATATAAAGAGATCTTCACTGAGTACACTCTCCCACATACTCTCAGCACGAAGTGCAATATGCTTGATTTCCTCTGCCGAAGTGCCAAAGCGAGAATCGATGTCACCGATATGGTACAAGACAGGAGTTTTACACGTTGTATCTATGTAGTCATACCAAAAACCACTCCCAAAGAGCACGGCAGTGAGTAACAACAGCAATGATGCGAGTCGCATGATTTTAAGTATAGCAAATGAATAAACACGACATCGTCGTTATGCAAAACCCGCGCCGTAAGCGCGGAGGATTTAAATTGTACCGAAAATCAAGTCTGGTCTACGAAGTTTTAATCCTGCACGCAAAAATATGAGTGGTAACCAGGTCCATATACATCAGTTGTTTGGTGCATAGAATGCCCCGTTGATCCTGACGGGCAATGCATACTGATATCTTGTTCCCCCCATGCCCCGCCCCAACAAGCGCCAGAACGATCACATCCCGCAATAACCCCCCTTAGTGCTGTCGGCTTCCCAGTCACTTCACTCCAATCTACTCCATCCTTTACACTCGTGAGTACTGTAGGGTCCGTTTCTGCTACAGAACTACCAGATGATAGACACTTATCCTTTACACCACCGCCAGATAACGCGTCCACGCCTGAAGCGAGACTTGCTGAGCCAGAATCATACACACCTTCCCCTAAGCTGTCATTCCATGTGTACGAACCATCGTAAAGATAGTTTCCAGCAATCAAGTTGTCATTGTAGGCCGGCAATGTAACTCTCGAGCTCACCATCTGAGAACCTACACCATTTGCACTACCCACACAAACAAATCCCGCGCTTGCACCATAGGTAATGGAGGGACCGTATGCGCCTCCGCCAGCAGAATTAACATTACTGGCCAAATTAGCTGCGGTCAGTGTTGCAGACCCACCTCCTCCGCGACTACACGTTACGGCTGTCCCATCAGGATTTACACTAATAGTCACTGTTACAGATGCGGAACCAACGGCACTGCCGGAGGCGGTGTACGAGGCACTCTTCCCTGCGTAGGCTTTTAACAGTCCCGTGCCAGTCAAACATGAATTTTCTCCCCCTCCACCCGTACCACTCCCCACAAACGGTCCCCAAACCGTCCCGTTACAATATTCCATGACACCGGTGTTCCAACGGAGTGAACCGGCAAGGTCTGAAGTACACGCGGTTGCGGTGTATCCTACCTTCACTGCGCCGACTGCACTGAGCCACCCCACATCAAGACCTCCTGTCTTGCTCTGTGATGTTGCTGAGATGGTGAGTGGTGCAGAGACGTTGCCGTCCGGTGCTGAGACCGATGGGCCAGTCCATGCATTTACTGCCGTAATCACGAAGATAAATGAGGCGAAGGTGATGAGGGTGCTCCGGAGGGTGGGGTTATTCATATGAGTTAAGTATATCGCGGAGGTACAGGGGAGGGTTGTGGTGATGTGTATAAATATACTCCTCTGATTACTTTAGTTCTCTACGGCCAACAATAACAAAATTTGAGTGAACTAAAACCCCGCGCCTTTGGCGCGGGGTTTTACACTGTTACACAGAATTACTCGTGTAACTTTGAAAAATTACCAATCTAAAGCACCACCAGTCTTATATTCAGTCACCCGCGTCTCAAAGAAGTTCTTTTCTTTCGGAAGGTCGATCGCTTCACTCATCCATGGGAATGGGTTTGCAACACCAAACTGTACAGGGAGCCCCACGCGTTCGAGGCGACGGTCTGCGATGTGCTCGATGTACTGCTTGAACCCTGAAGCATTCATACCAAAGATTCCTGCAGGAAATACCTCCTGTGCATACGTGTACTCGAGGCGTGCCGCTTCCCTGATGTACCCCACAATCTTATCTTGAAACTCCTTGGTCCAGAGCTCTGGCTGTTCCTCGCGAATGGTATTGATGAGCTGACACCCGAAATTGAGGTGCATCGACTCATCGCGCATGATGTACTGAATCTGCTCGGCACTTCCTGTAAGCTTGTGCTGACGTTGGAATCCAAACATAACCGCAAAGGAACTGTAGAAGAAGATGCCCTCCACAATAAGTGAGAAGATGCAGAGATTTTCGAGATATTTTTGGTCGTTCTCGAGTGTCCCCGTCTTAAACGTCGGGTCGAAAATACCCTCATTGAACGCGAGGATGAAACTTGCCTTGTTGTAAATGGCATCTCGCTCACGATACATGTTGAAAATCTTCGCTTCATCCATTCCGAGCGACTCCACAATATACTGGTACGCATGTGTGTGAATTGCCTCCTCATACGCCTGCCGGAGGAGGTACATACGAATCTCAGGTGAGGTGATGTGACGATAGTTCGCAATGACGATGTTGTTTGCAGCGATTGAATCGGCAGTCGTAAAGAATCCGAGGACCGTCTCAAATGCATGTCGTTCATCCTGTGTGAGAATCGTGGGTGACTTCCACTGTTCAATATCGAGTTGCATACTGATTTCGGTTGGAAGCCAGTGGTTTGCATTTGCAGCGTTGTAGTACTCCCACGCCCACTTGTGCTTCATCGGAGACAGCTGAATCACGTCAGCGTCTTCGCCGTTGATGGCGCGTCGCTTGTTGATGTCTACTGGTGGAGCATTCTTTTTAATCGGCATGATACAAGATATTGAATATTAGGGAATAAAATATTGAATATGGGTCACTATTCTAGCACTTTTCACGACTGTCTGTAATTTGGGGTATTTCTAATGCGTATCTCTTTTATCTACTTGGTTTTGAGATGCGTATAATTGAGTAAAGTTCGAGGCGAAACAAAGTTTTTGACCGAGCCATACAGTGCGTATGGTGAGGAAAAAACTGCAGTTTTAACGAAGAAATTTGCCAATTATACGCATCTCTTACTGGCACGACTCACAAATGGCATCCTCTGCCACATGCAACTTAATCTTTGGTTTTACTTCTGCAACGGGCACTTTTTCTTCGAGTACCTCCTGTGTAAATGGCGACGGAGTTGCAATCGGTGATGGAATTGCCTCGCTTACCGTACCGGTGACACTTGCAATAATCGTCTCCATAGCAACCTGCTCCATAGGCATTGAGGTCCCCCCTGTGTTACTTGCTTCATCTTTTCGTAGGTGCGTCCCTGCAGTACCTACCGTTGACTTCTCAACCTGTGTTGCAGCGAGCGACCTGAGGTAATACGTAGTCTTGAGTCCAATTTCCCAGGCATAGGTATAGAGCTCTGAAAGTTCCTTTCCTGAAGTTCCACTAAAGAAGATGTTGAGTGACTGTGACTGATCAATCCACTTCCCTCGTCGCGCACCCGCTTTCATAATCCAACGCATGTCAATTTCAAATGTCTCTTTGTACTTCTGCTTGAGTTCAACGGGGACACTCGGAATATCTTTGAGGCTTCCGTCGTTGTACTTAATAGCACCGAGCATCTCACTGTCCCAAAGGCCAATCTTTTTCAAGTCTTCTACGAGGAATGAGTTCACAATAACGAAGTCTCCAGAAATATTCGACTTCACGTAGATGTTCTTATAGATAGGCTCGTTCCCTGGTACAGAACCGGCGATGTTTGCGATTGTCGCGGTCGGCGCAATGGCCATAGTGTTGCTGTTGCGCATACCATACTGTTTGACCGCTTCGCGAACCACGCTCCAATCAAGTTTCCCAGAACAATCGATGCCTGTTGGGATACCCCGCTCCTCTTCGAGGAGTGCAATCGTATCGACAGGGAAAATACCCCGATCCCACTTGGACCCCTTGAAGCTCTGGTATGCACCACGCTCTCGAGCGAGATCGGTCGATGCGAGAATTGTGTGGTACGCAATAATCTCCATTGAACTGTCCGAGAAATCTGCACACTCTTCCGAAGCAAATGGAATATTGAGCATGTAGAGCGCATCTTGGAAGCCCATAATACCGAGCCCTACAGGGCGATGCTTCATGTTTGAATTACGCGCTTCGATTGTTGGGTAAAAGTTGAGGTCGATAACATTGTCGAGCATACGCATCGCCGTCGTGATGGTCACCTTCACCATTTCCTTATCAAAGACACCGTTAATGATGTGCTTTGGATAATTGATAGACCCAAGGTTACACACCGCAGTTTCTTCAGCAGAGGTGTTGAGCGTGATTTCAGTACAGAGGTTTGAGCTATGGACGACACCAACGTGGTCCTGTGGTGAACGTACGTTCGATGGGTCCTTGAAGGTAATCCATGGGTGCCCTGTCTCAAAGAGCATGATGAGCATTCGCTTCCAGAGATCGCGGGCCTTCACTCGTTTGAAGAGTTTGATTTCTCCTCGATCTGCCATCTCCTCATACTTCTCATAGAGCTCTTCGAATTTCTTTCCAAATGTCTCAGTGAGGTCGACAGCTTCATCTGGTGAGAGGAGTGTCCATTGCCCGTCGTCGCGCACACGCTTCATGAAGGCATCTGAGACCCACGCAGCGGTGTTCATATCGTGTGTACGTCGTCGCTCATCTCCGGTATTCTTGCGAAGCTCAATAAAATCTTCAAAATCAATGTGCCAGTTTTCCATATACACCGCAGTGGCTCCACGGCGACGACCTGAACGATTGATGGCGACGGTGACGTCGTTTGCAATCTTGAGGAATGGGATCACCCCCTGCGAGGTAATGCCCGCAGCCTTAATCTCCGCTCCCATACCACGAAGCTTGCTCCACGCCGTACCAATACCCCCTGCCCACTTTGAGAGCATCGCATTGTCACCGTACACCTTGAAGATGTGACCGAGATCGTCCTCAACAACGTTGAGGTAACACGACGAGAGTTGTGGGTGTGGTGTTCCCGCATGGAAGAGTGTCGGTGTCGACGGAATAAAGCGCATGAGCGACATAATGTTGTAGAACTCAATCGCGCGAACCTCCTTCTCCTTCTCATTGAGTGCGAGTCCCATTGCAATACGCATCCACATCATCTGAGGCGTCTCAATGAGTCTCCCTTCGACACGAACAAAGTAGCGGTCATTGAGTGTCTCAATACCAATATACTTAAAGAGGTCATCCCGCTCAATCTGAATTGCCTCAGCAAGTTTCTCGAGATTGAACGAGAGCATTGTTGCGTCGTACTTCTTTGCTTCGACTCCGTGTTTGATGTTTCGGACGAATGCATTCCGATACGCACTCACCCGCTCTGCTTCTGGGATATTATTAAAATTACCAACAGCCTCATCTGCAATACGGCGTGCAAGCTGACGCGATGCGACGACCGAGTACGCAGGATCCTCTTCAATACGTGAACGAAGTACCGAGGTAACGAGTCGTGCCATCTCAACAGTCTTGATGCCGTCGTACACTTCACGCTCAACCTGTGCAACAATCGTATCAAGGTCTATTTCCTTCTCATACCCGAGCGTAAACTCAATGAGGTATGCTCGCATCTTCTCGCGTGAAAATTGTTCGATACTTCCATCGGAACGTTCAATCGTGAGGCGCTGTTCTTCAATCTCCTTCACCACTTCCTGTTTTCGCTCTTCACTCTGCTTAAATCGATACAGAATGTACGCCTTCGCAACACCAAAATACCCACGCTCCATGAGTGTATTCTCCACAAGGTCCTGTACCTGCTCTACTGTGGGACAGTTTTCCTTCCCCTCACACATCGTTGCAAGGTTGGCAACAACGCGTCCCGTCATTTGTTCAAGTATTGCATCATCAACAGGCACCTGCTCTGCAGCAAAGGCCTTCTTCATGACGATAACAATCTTCGTTGGGTCAAACGGTACTGATGTGCCATTGCGTTTAATAATTGTGGTGATCATAGAGCGATGGTGTTATGTATAAATTTCTACATCCAATTTTTAGAGAGGCCTCCAAACACGCCACCCAAATAGTGGTTCTTGAAAAACGACATGTGTCTAGGAGCCGACACACGAAGAGCAAGTGCGTGTGTTCCATGAATAATACCACGCGGAAAAAAATTATGAATTATGGCTCAAAATGGACTATGCGGGCGGTGGTCTATATAAAATCTCGATTTTTTGAAGTGTGAAGATGATTCCCTAAATATGGTGCTGTGGATAGCAACATCTTACGGGCCACCGCAAGACTTGAAGTGGTCGTGGATGTGTTTCGGAGTGCGCATATAGCTAATACATTGCTTGCCAATGAGAAAAACCGGCACGCCCTTCGGGCGTGCCGGTTTTTCACTCGAACTTGATAACTACTACTTCCTCAAACTATCTCGAATTTCTCGAAGCAAGAGTACTTCTTCACTTGGCTCGTCTTGCTTCAACTCAGCCTCTTTCTTCTTCTCAAACCGACTCAATGTTCGAAGTGTCATAAAGATGACAAATGAGATTATGGTGAAGTCAACAATCGCTTGAATAAATTTCCCGTATGCAATCGTCGAGTCCCCCACCACAAATGCCCATCCAGTAAAATTGATTCCTCCGAGTAGAATTCCGATAGTCGGCATGATTACTGTATCGACGAGCGATGAGACGATTTTCCCAAATGCCCCGCCGATGATTACAGCAACCGCGAGGTCGATAACATTCCCCCGCATTGCGAACGCTTTGAACTCTTCAAGTAATTTCATACAAAATAAATATCTTCACAATAATGAACCTTGAACACCACACTAATGTATATGAACATGATTACATTCCAGAGGAATAGTGTACCGCTCGTACCACCACACAGCAATAAGCGTTGTAATGGGGACGGCAAGGATGAGCCCAATACTCCCCACGAAAATTCGCACAAGCTCAACAGCGACAAGTTCCTGATTGAGCGAGAGGACAATGTCCGATCCTGCCGCACTAAAGAGGAGGATGAGCGGGAGCGACGCTCCAATGTATGCAAGTGCAAGTGTATTCACCAATGAACCAATGTGGTCACGCCCCACCCGGAGCGCACGTGTATATAATTCCCGCCCCCGAAGATTCATGTCTGCACGCTTGAGCTCGGCAACGACCGATGCTTGCGTAATGGCGACGTCATCCAATATTCCGAGGATACCAATAATAATACTCCCGAGGAGGAGTCCCCCAAAATCCAACGCTCCTTTTGTACTAAAGTTAAGATAAATGGCTTCATCGGAACTAAGCCCTGTAAAGTGTGCGAGATGTGTCCAGACAAGCGCGACCACTCCAGTGATAACGACTGCACCAAATGTCCCGAGGAAAGCAATAGTGGTACGCGAGTGGAATCCGTGTGTTAAGAAAAGTACAAGCGCAAGAATAAGGCCTGCGACGATAATACTTGAGAAAACAGGATCATACCCATGGAGGAGGAGCGGAACGAGTACAAAAAATATTCCCACAATACTCACAAGAAGACTGAGGAGGGCACGAAATCCATGAAATCCAGAGATGAGAATAAGTACGAATGCAAAACATGCAAAAAGACTTAGGAGCGCAAAGCGCCTGTCGACATCCTTGAAAGCATAATATTCCGTCCCATCAATATCAACGAGCCTATTTACATATATAGAATCACCGACATTGAGCTCAGTGAGATCATTCTCAAAAATAGTGACATCTCCTTCTCGAACTCCTTCCTTTATACGGACGCGAACCTCTTGTACAAGTGCATTCGTATCGGTACCGATAATATCTCGCACTTCTTCATGGAGAATTTGTAAGACCTCAGCTCGAACGGTCTCTTGAAGTTCTTGATACACCTCTTGTGCATTGAGAAGAAACGGGGTTAGGAAAAAACAAAGGCTGACTAGAAATTTCATACGCATGAGTATACACTTGTAATTATCATGTTTGAAGCTATTTTGAGTGCGCTCTGCATTATGTCCCTTTCCCTCATCGGAGGGGTCTTCTTTAGTAATTCAAAAATACTGGAGAAAATTCATACACACATCGTCCCCCTCGCAATTGGAATATTCCTTGGAGTAGTCTTCTTCGAGCTCCTTCCTGAAACATTTGAATCTTCACACGAATGGGGACCACTCGTTGTTCTTGTGGGATTCCTCGGATTTTATCTCCTCTCACACATCCTTGAGACATTCCACCATCACCACGTTGATGACCATGACACCTGTATGCATAACGGAGCGCACAAACTCCTCATTGGTGACAGCGTCCATAATGTTGCCGATGGCATCGTTATTGCGTCAGCCTTCATGGTAAATCCATTCGTTGGCACGCTTACTGCCGTCGGTATTGCGCTTCACGAGATTCCACAAGAAATTGCAGAATATAGCATCCTCATTCATGCGGGGTGCACACGAGGCAAAGCGCTCATCTATAATTTCGCGTCAGCGTCGAGCATTCTCGTCGGTGTTCTCCTCACCTACTTTTTTGCACAGTCTTTCGCGGGCTATGCATTCCTCCTCACAGGCATCGCTGCAGGAAATCTTCTCTACATCGCTGCGACCGACTTCATCCCCGAACTTCGTCATTCACACCGTGAGCACTTTAAGAGAACATTTCTCATCACCATTCTTGGTGTCGCTATCATTGGCGCACTTATTACCTATACGCACACACTCCTCCCACATGATGAAGTCTCGAGTACTCGTCTAGATTCCTAAGATAAGTCGTGTCGCGTAGTATCCAAACCCCGCACCAATGAGAAAGATGCCAATGACTCCACCGATGATGTCTGCAGTATCCATATTCCCTCCAGTATACAACACCCCAAAATTTTTGTATCAAATCTTCCGACTGTCCATCGCCCAATGAAGAAGCGCTTGTCGCTGTCTCGGCCGACAGGTGAGGTCTCCCCGCATGCAATTGTGCATGACTTGCGCAATGTGCCTTCCGATCATCTTCCATCGCCGTATTTGTCGCTCATCATCCTCATACCTCCGTCCCATGTAATACCGGCAATACCACTGAAACCACCCTCGTGGGTCATCTTTATGTATCCACCCATTCTTTTGCCATATGGCGAGCGACTGACTTGCATTCACTTTGAAATAATTAAGTTCCTTGTGGCGCTTCCCGTCAGGTGAGAGTTTCGCATTCTTAAACCACTCCTTTGGAAACTCGTTTCTGCAGTCCGTCATGTAAAGCCCGCCAAAAACGCCGAGTTCGAGCATTTCCTTTGGGGAGAGCTCCGGCTTAAAATCAGAATGAAATCCCTTCCCCACTGGCTCCGTGCATATATAGGTATACCCATCCTGCATGCTGTCGTGTACGGTGATGGTTTTCATACACTCATGGTACTGGCGAAAAGATACTGGTGCAAATGATTATTTGATATCTCAAAAACTCACCCGTACAGCACCACAACAGAGTATGTCAGATCTGTGTTTTAGAGATGGGTTGTAATGTGTGTTTTTTAGAAAAATCAATGTGACCTATATCTAAGTTTAGTATTTTTTTCTCGGTGCACCTCCTCATCCCTTTCTTCATCAACAAGTTCACCATAAGTTTTACCACTTGGGGAAACCACATCTGTGAATCGAATCCTTAGTTTCCCCTGAGGAGTGTCAAATATTGCAGACTCGCCGTCACACCAGATAAGAACTCCATTTATTCTCCCGTATCTTGTAGACAAACCGAATGCTCCAATCTTAGGATAATGGTTGTGTCGACCATCAGTGAGTTTCTCACTATAAAAAGCTGTTCCCATGGTTTGTGACAAGGTTTCATCCTTTTGCAAATATCTCGCGTCAGGGGGGAGTGATGGTGGGGTTGACTCAGGACTTGTCTGAGAATCCCCTTCTTTATCTGCCATCTCACTTGCCTCACCCCAGAGTGGTATAAGTGCATCGAATTTATACCTATGCAAAAATTCGTCTGTTTCTTGTGCAGTCAAATCCTTAAAGGGTTTTATTTCTTTAGAATCATCCTTGTGAGCAGTCTCATACCCTCCATCAGTTCTTTGTCGAATTGTGTTGCCATAGACCGTCACCAGCCCTTTATAATTATTGCTGGAAAATAGATAATCAATACTATCCAATTCTTCCTCCCCAATATCAATATTTCTCTCCTTAATTAAGTTTCGAAAAAAATACTCTGTACGCTTAAGAAGCCAGTCACGGTCTGGATTTTTTAAAAGACGCTCACTTTGTTCATTTCTGACATCACTTTTTCCAAAGAGTTCTGATTTTTCAAATTTCATAAAGGATCACACATTGATTTAATAAAAATAGATTATTTAAGGATATCACATCTACACATACAGAAAATTTAGATAGTGACTTTTCTTCACCGAATTGGCCCTATTATAAGCCATTTCTGAACCCTTGACTTCATAAGGTTAATCTGTTATAATAGTAAATAGTTAACCACAGCCCAAGGAGGGCATCATGAACAAGAGTATTGCTGTACTTTTCACCCTGTTCTCGTTTTTCTCTGCCTCTGCGCATGCCGGGATGGAAGAACAAGGGTACTACGAGGAGAATGAGGCGTTCCAAAAGAACCCTCGTTCCCTAAACGGAAAAGGGTGTATTTCAATGAAGCACACCCGGAAGGAGTTCCTCGACTTCATCCCCTGCTGGCCGGAGGACCACGACACCCCACGCAGTCTTGAGAAGGTAAAGGGGTTCAAGACGTACACAGAAAAGGGGAAGTACTGTGTACGGACGACCGGCAAAACCGTGTCGTTCGTTACCAGTTTCACCTGGTGGGACGAGCGTGGGAGGACACACTCCGAATCTGAAGCATTTCGACTCGCCGTCGACTCGCCCAAGAAACTGTGTGTCAGATAAAAGGAGCGAAAATGAAAAAGCGGAGCATTATAGACAGTTTGGCGTCGCAAGTTAACACGGTGAAGGTTGAAGAACTTCTGGCACAGGCATTCGACGCGGGTCAGGCTTATGAGAGGCACCGACTTCAGACCGCGGTTGCACCGTCACTCAATGAGCTGACGTCAAGCCTCAATAAAGCAGAGGAGACGCTCGTGAACATCATGAAGGACCTCCCCGAGTAACTAACGGGTATTGAACCTGGGACGAGTCATTGCACTCGTCCCTTTTTTATTTGTATGCACACACTATATTTTGCACCTGTAACAAAAGAGGGGTCAAGACGGCATAAAGAGTATGATAAAAATATTTGTCGCAGTTGCGGTGGTCTTTGTGGTGGTTGTTGTTGTGGTTGTTATGTTCAAACAAGAGGATGGGAGTATTGCAGGAGAAGTGTCCTCGGTAGTCTCTGGAAATGATGCAAACAACGGTGTGTTGGATTTGAGTGGTCAAGAACTGAAAAAGATTCCAGATTATGTCTTTGATAAAACGGATATTCAAAAACTGGATCTATCAAACAACAATCTTGGTGGCTCTTTGCAAGCTGAAGTGCGCCAGCTACAAAATTTGAAAGTACTCAATTTAAGCAATAATCACTTTTCGGGAGTTCCTGCTGAAATTGGTCAATTGAAAAATCTTGAGGAGCTCAATCTTTCCAACAATCAGATAACAGGGCTTCCCTACGAACTCGGAAACCTATCCAATCTCAAGATTCTCAATTTACGAGGAAACGACTACTCACAGGCCGATCTCGAAATAATTAAGAAGACCCTCCCCGCTACAACTGAAGTTTTGACGGACTAGGATTGGCGAGAGTTTTCTGCGTCTCGACATACTACCTAAAAATCCCCGTGAGGGGATTTTTACTACGAGGGCGACGTTGTGTGGGATGTTAAAACTGTGTTTGAAAGGTTGAGGGATACAAGTATCTACATTCCAGAGTTTCAGCCGAGAATCATGGCCTAGGTTACCCTAATCCATGAATTATTATAGTTTAAATAAAGCCAATAATATTCTTTTTTTACTCACCTAAACCGATACGATTATGGAGTCTTTCAAACATGCCCGCCAGTTCCTCCATCCTTTTAAGTTCTTCATCTTTAAGCACACCTCCAGACGCCAACGTATCGCGAAGCCAAGTAAACTCATCTAACTCGTCACGAAATTCCCGATTAGCTTTGTCTCCAACGACTTGTGGGGGCTCTTCTTCATTTAATTTAATATTCTGTTTTGGTATTCCTTCCAATGACATAGTGATGGGTTTGTTAATATTAAAAGCTCACATAATAATACCACCCCGAAATTCCCATTAGGGCACCGTTTGGCTAGAACCAAAATGTCCCCTGTTTAGGGGACATTTTGGTTCTTTTCTCTTTAGGGCGACGTCGTAGAGGACGTTAGAACTGTGTTTGAGAGAATAAATGATGTAACGATTTATATTCCTAGCTTTTACCCTACTGCTGAACGTACTACTTCATCGACACCTGTAAGGAGAGGTTGAGTGCATTTGCTATTTTATGCAGTGTCTGTAAAGAGGGATTGCCTTCTCCACGTTCGAGACGAGAAATCACTGGTTGACGACTGCCTACTGCCTCAGCAAGCTCAGTCTGTGACCACCCACGCTTCAAACGGTACTTTATGATGGTTCGCACTACCTCATATTCTGGAGCAAGCGCATCATATGCTACCTTTACCTCCTTATTTGCAAGCGCGCTTATTTTGAATTTTTTGTATGGAGTTGCCATACGTACAATATAACTTATAAGTTATATTACTGCAAGGTGTCCTTAGCCAGATGAGCACGTTGTAGTTCTTTTGTGGGAGCCCGCTCTGTCTTTTTGATAAATGCGTGGAGCAATACTGCTTTATTTTTATGAAAACAATAGAAGATTCGTATCTCACGTTTACCTCGAACCCGCAACTCGAGCAGTCCGCCCTGCATGTGCCGACTATGCGGTAACCCAAGCTCATGACCAAATTCTTCAAGCAGGTCAATGGTTCGAATTGCTTTCGCAAGCTCGGAAGGAGTCAGTGACTCAAGTAGTTTCAGAGCAGAATTTTGTACAACAATCTGCATACACGCAGTATATCATCATGAAAATGCAAAATTGAGTAGCGTAAGAAATAGAATGATGCGAGTATTTATATTCCTGATCTAGGACTGTTGGCTTAAGGTATTTCTTGTTTGGTTAAATGTAGATTTAAATTTTTGAAGGTCAGACAGCATACTTGATGCATCCAAAATTTTTCTTTTATGAATACAATAATCTTCAATAATACGGAAGAAATCTAACACTGTTCTAACAGCCAAAATCTTATTCAGAATAATGTCGTTAGGTTGCGTTTGATAATATTCAGACAGAAACAAGTGTTGTTGTTCATTGGTAAACTCACAGCCAGAAAATAACCTTCCAATATCTGTTTCTGGGATATCAGTACCAGCACACTCCCAATCAATAAGTTTAATTCCAGTTGAAGTCACCAAAATGTTCTCTGATTTTAAATCGGCATGACAAAGGCAGATATTTTTGCTGTCAGAAAAGATAGTTAATCCGTTAAACCAAATTCCTAAATCATTTTTTATTTCGTTGTATAAAGGAGCAACTTTTCCCCTACCATCAAATTCATATTGCTCTATCTGCTTGTCTGTACCTTGAGAAAATTCATTGTAGATGTCGCAGATGTAAGAAACTGAATTATTATCCAAGTCAGGAATTTTAAAATCGTGTAGCTTGTGTAAATCATTGGCCAGCATTTTTATTCTCTCATCTTCAAATCGTTTTACATTCTCACCCTCGACATACTCAACAATAGTGAAATCTTGCCCTAGTGAGTTGTCAGTACACAAAGCAAATGCTTTTGGTGCTATACAAAGCACCTCAATTGCTTTGAGCGTTTCAAACTCTGTCTTTTTTACTCCCCATTCATTTTTACCTGGATAAAAATTGATTCTTGCCAAAAATCTGTCTTTTCCGTTTTTGATTAAATAAAGGTGAGTACCACCACCGCTAGTGAAGTAGGAAATATCAATTTCAAAGTCGTAATTAACCCAATCAAATTGTTGGTTAGTAAGATACTCTTCCAAGAAATCTATATTTTTTGTGTGAACAGCTTCCATCTGAGCATTATAACAAACTACTCAGTTCGAGCTTCTCGGTATGGTGTCTAGAAAACCCTTGTAAAATATACCTCTAAAAATTGTGCGTCGTCGTGGAGTGAGGAATGGGATCGGGACCCATTCTGCAAGAGGTTGCCAGCTCGTCAGAGCGACAACCTGTACAGTCTCTGTATAGAGATGTCAGAACTATATTTGAGCGTTTGGGTGATTCGAGTATTTATATTCCAACATTCTACCCTACTCACGAGTGCACCATTTGTTAACTTCAATAATCCCTCCGTCACCAATCTTTTCAGGAATACTTTTCCCTAAGTGAGCAAGTACCTGCTTAATCGGACCACCGTGAGATACAACCGCTATTGCACTGTATTCCTTTTGGGTTATTTTTTGAAACGTCTCTAAAACTCTGTTTTTAAAATCATCATAACTTTCCCCTTCAGGGTCAGTGTTTAAGGGGTTCTTGTGTGCTTCAACCACTTCAGGGTATTTCTCCAAAGCTTCTGCCTTCGTAAGACCAGAGAGTACTCCGTAACCCCTCTCCTCAAGCCCATTCACAATCTCAACAGGACACCCTGTTTTGAGCTTGATGATTTCGGCACTTTCCCATGCTCTAATTAAAGGGCTGACGAAAATAATTTCAATGCCTTTGCCGACTAAATTATTCGCCGTTACGGCAAGCTGTTCCTTTCCTAACTCAGTAAGGTGGTCATCGTAGCTTCCCCCATATCTGTCTTCCACATCGCCTGTCGTCTCCCCGTGCCTTACTAAAAATATTTTCATAATTAAGAAAGTATACCAAAATTAATTCTCACTAGGGGTCACTTTGGCTAGAACTAATAAACCCTCCAAGATGAAGGGTTTATTAGAGAAATTTTCTTTAG
>JANLIJ010000038.1 GCA_024653575.1 Candidatus Kaiserbacteria bacterium | reverse complement strand
AAATATTATCATGAGAATATGTCATGATAATATTGTATGGTCAATACCATTGTGATATATTACAAAACAAGCATTAAGGCGTATCTCAAATATTATGCTTGGGATATTCGCCATGAAGGATGGAGATGGGAGGTGTGTAGTGACGATACAAGACATTCTGTCGGACATTCACGCGCTTGAAGAAGATTTACTCCACTTTGAGCGGAAATATGGTATCCGTTCTGAAACCTTCTACGCTGCATACGTTAGCGGCGAAGAACCCGAAGACGATAGTTGGGTGCTGGACTTTGGTGAATGGGCCAGCGTCTACCGAACATGGCTCGCTCGTCAGGCAGAGTACCGCAACATTGTTCAACAAATGCAACACGATACTCACTCGCTTGCCGGACTTATACGAGTTGCAGTATGACCGATCCTCTCCGGACGCCTGAAGATTATGAACTCTTTATCTACTCATTGCCCGAACAGTTCAGGATAATTAAGCATTCAACCATGCAGTTCATTCGGCGTGGTACAACGTTGGCACGAGTCATTGGTGAGTTGCACTTTGAAAAAGATGTACGCATGGTTGTGCGTGAACGTATTGTTTACCATCGTCTACCCGCCGTGATTGACGAATACGGTTACGAAGTCTGGAGAGGTGAAGAAAAATTGTATTGGTATGATCCACAGCCACATCCTGACTCTCCAACATTACAAAGTACCCATCCACATCATAAGCATATCTCTCCGGACATCAAACACAATCGTATTCCTGCACCAGAGATGAGTTTTACACGACCGAATCTGACCATACTGATTCTGGAGATTGAAAAGATGCTTAAAACATTGTAGGCACTGACTGTTCATTACCATTTGCCATAGGCGGATAGATCCGGGATATAATGTGAATTCAGAAAAAGCATGGTTCCGGCCGATGGCGGAAGCTCAAAGGGATTGCTAAAATTCGTCTCGAGAGTGGAAAGATATGCAGGGCTGAAATTCACTGGTATGAAGCCCATGGTATTGGCAAGAAAAATATGAAAATAAAAAG
>JANLIJ010000149.1 GCA_024653575.1 Candidatus Kaiserbacteria bacterium | reverse complement strand
GCCAAGGGTATACATAATATTCTTGAGCTAGACTAATAAAGGCGATGATGCACAAACATCATCGCCTTTATGGTAGCAGGTGGGGGTCATGGCGTCAGTCCACTCATTGGGTTTTATTCCACTCCGTTACATAAACCCTCAATGAGTCTTGCGAAAGTTCCAGGTATTCACTTTCTCACCCTCCCGGCGCAGTAAACCAACTCTCGAAAAATGCCGAATGTGCTTGCTCACTACCCAGTGCACTTGACTTTTCTACAATTGGGCTGTTTAATGTTGACCTACCAGACGCAGGGTGTGTCCGGATGTTCTTCGAATAGGGAGACGACATGAAAATTGTGAAAGATGGTGGCACCATGATTGATGAGTCACCTGAGGACTGCCAACGATTCTTTGCGAACGAAGGATTCATCCACTATGTGGGAATGTTGAATCCGCCACGCCCAGGTGTTTTGGATTGCTTCCAGACTCTGGAGAACTCATATTTTCATCCAGGTACCCCGCGCAATCACCTCTTCATCCTCCGTGTTCTGGAATGGATGGACATACTTTGGGGAGTCGTAAGTATCCCCATTGGTGAAAAGCACTTGATGGAGCGGTCGGCGCAGTTGAACAGGCTTAAAGTTGCCGATGGTGTCCCGACCATGTTTGTTGACGATGGAGCGTACCACTTCCCCGTCTCAAATGAGCGAGTCTTCACACTCGAAAACATAAGAGGACACCCCATCTATCATCTATAGCTAATTTCTACACACAACGAAAGGAAACCCCATGAGCTATAAGTCTGTGCTCACTGATGCAAAAGAAGCCGAGGAAAAAGTAACCGTAGACAGAGCTGACGCGCCAAGTCTTTCAGGTTTCGTCGAATCGGTCGATGAACATGCAGTAACGATTAAGGCCACCAGTGACGGTGCTGGGGGCGCCTCCTTCACCCATATCGAGTTCACGAGCATACGCGGTGTCACTACCTCAGGATGGGATATGGACGCTATTGCAAACTGAACACCAGCCCGCACGAAACAACCCGCCTTCATGGCATTTGTTTCGGCGGGTTGTTTTTACACTTATCATGTTTTGAAACTCACCATCAAAACTTGACAACATACATTTTGCAGTGCATTATATTTTTTAGTTAACCTGTACCAAAACACAAGGAGATATCGATGAATGATGCCACCGTTACGGAAATGCACAAACGAGATGCCCTGCGTTCTCGAATCACGTCGCCGGTAATGAAGGATGCCAACCTCACCAAGGAAGATGTCGGAAAGGTCTTCGTGGTCAACTCACAGAAGACATCTGCTCGGGTAATGTCCCATGAGGAGTTCCTCGGACTGAAGCTGGACGAAATCGGCGAATGGGAGATTGTGGCTGAGTTCGACATTCGGCCCTGACCGCCCCGCCCAAAGAAGATGCACCCGCATTCTCTTGGGGCGGGGCATTTTCTTTAGGCAGGTCAGGCGACAAGAGGGATTCCAAAACTCCTATGATATAATCCGGTGAATATGAGCAAACAAAGAATCCTTATTGTTGACGACGACAGCGATTTGCGCGAAGCACTTGATACAGCATTCGCGAAAGCTGGGTTTGTTACCACAACAGCCATAAATGGTGCCGAGGGGCTCAGACTCGCACTCAGTCAGAAGCCTGACCTAGTTCTCCTCGATATCACAATGCCGGTCATGAATGGACACCAAATGCTCCACGAGCTCCGCAAGGATGCGTGGGGAAAGACAGTCCATGTGATCCTCCTCACAAACTCAGACGACCCCGCCAACATCACTCAAGGATTTGGCCTTAAAGGTGACGGGTATATCATTAAATCAAATGTAAGCCTTGAATCTATTGTGAAAAAGGTGACTCAACATTTTGCAGGATATCACCACTGACAAACTGCATTCTTCTTGTCTGCCAATCCTTATACAATACATTGACAACTGTCTTTGGGTTGTATTTAATTTACCCAAACAAGTGTTTTACAAGATCTTTGTGTTCTTACTAAAATTGAGGAGAGGACCGTGGAATATGTCAGATCTGAGAAAATCGCGAACGATATCACCGAGGAAGAGTGGTTGGCGCTCTTCGATGTAATTGGAAAGCATCCCTCGAAGACTGCGATCGAAATTCTGAAGGAAAACGAGAACAAACCGACGACTGCAATCGAACTATTCGGGGCGGACCGTCAAAATAGCGGGCAGGCACACCCGAACAGCGTTTTCCTGAAACGCGGACTCCCTTTTCGCTTAGTGCGAATCGGTCAATTCGACCGAACGGTCGGTCGACGAAACCGACTTATTGCACTTGTGCGCTGGCGGTAACTCCCACAGCCATACGGCCTGCAATTCTTGCAGGCCGTATATTTTATTTTGGATCCTTAGGAATTCTATAGATAGTCTTCAGGGCGAGGTTTCCCCACGTCATCGTACTGATTTCTGCTTCAGGGATTTTATACATCTCGATCATCTCCTTAACTCCCTTCCTAACGAAGCTACGCAAATACTTAGACGATACAATTGGGCCAAAGGCCATATCGTGGGACAAAATACTATTAACCTTTGTTGAAGAATGGACACGATTTATGTAAGTAATAAGTGCACAGAGGTCCGCATCAGACAAAGATTCCCACGCATCAGGAACGTACCCGCTTGCCTTCCATCTCAGTACTGAGGAATCAATTGCGGGGAAATTTTCTCTCAAAAACGCGATGTCACTTCCCGAGAGGGGCGTCGCTGATGCTGGCTGTCTGATAGCTTCTTTATCTGAAAACGACTGCGTGTCTCGCTCTGTTGCGTCAGCATCGCTCGCCATGCCAAACGCCAACACTGAAGCAAACAATGCAGCCTTCCCAATGGATGTATTCTTTTTTGACTCCTTTCCCAGGTTCTCAAACCCCATATTTTGAATGATGCTCTACGCAGTAACCATCTCTTTCTTCTCCTTAACTTTTTTTTGTGACTTTATTCCACGTTTTTTAATATCGAATGCAAGTACATCTTTCTTCATACTTATTGAGACCGTGCCCCCCTGAAGCATTCCCTCAC
>JANLIJ010000147.1 GCA_024653575.1 Candidatus Kaiserbacteria bacterium | reverse complement strand
GCCAAGGGTATACATAATATTCTTGAGCTAGACTAATAAAGGCGATGATGCACAAACATCATCGCCTTTATGGTAGCAGGTGGGGGTCATGGCGTCAGTTCAGGTTGTATGATATTTTTCCTTCGTCAAAATATCGTCAACCTCTTGCGACAGTCCCCCAGACTGTCTCACCCGACCTCGCGGTTTTGTCTCCTTGTGGTCGACAAAACATCGCTCCGGTTCACAAAAGCTAAAATCCTCCCGCAGGGGAGGATTTTAAACGCTTTTGTGCGGCCAGGGGTAATCGAAACCTGACGGTTACTAACTCACTTCGTTCGTAAGTACCGCGGGTCACGCCTCATTCGTTCGTAAACTCACATCATTCCGGCGGTTTCGATTACCACGAAAGGTGCGCAGGCACCTTTCTCCTGGCCACACAAAAGCCCCTTTCGGGGCTATTTGTGCGGCCAGGGGTAATCGAAACCCCGACTAGTGCTTGGCAAGCACTCGTTATACCACTTAACCATGGCCGCATTCTGTCTATAACTCCTTTGAAGCGAGGGCAATCCATTTAAGGAGCTTCTTCTTCAAAACAGTGCCTCCGATTATAGTATTTCCTACTCCATCATGCAACGTTCTCTTTGTGCTTCTTCCCTCAATAACTTGATATTTGTGGAACTGAGATAGTGGTAGCCTCAGCTTTCTGGACCAGTACTGTGAGCATTTCTCAGGATTGAGATCGGGGTAGAGAAGTATCCAAAAGCGAATCTTTTCACGTGAAACACCCAAATACTCCATTGCAAACTTAATAAATATGCGGTGTACATCCATTTTTGCGTTTGCGATACGAATAAGGTGATTGTCTGAATTGTCTCCCTCACCAACATAGAGCATAAGTCCTGCAATAAATAGGGGGTTATGCTTGTAATGTTTAAATTCAGTGACTGCAGAACGCTCAGCTTCTGCGTATAATTTCTTGTATTGATTGCCCCGTGCGGTATTCAAGAGGGAAATGCGCTTGCTGTTTTCCTTTGCGGAACGTTTTTTGTTGCTCTCCGTAATACTCTGTGACCATGTTTCACGTGAAAACCAAAGAGAAATGGTGCTTTTGGAGACGTCCACAATCTTTGCTATCTCGACGTACGTAAAGCCTCGTTTCCGGAGTTCCTTCGCGTGTTCAAACTGTGCTGATTTGCGTATCATAGTAACTGTATATAGTATACAGCTTCATGTGTTCGATTCAGATATAAAACAAAGGCGCGGTGTTGATAACCGCGCCGGCTGGTAACGACGACCAGCCTAGTAAAGGTCAGCGAGTTCCAGTCGACCACTCATCAACTGAAATCCGGTCCAGAAGACCGCAATGATGAGCATAAGAACAAGGACAAGAACGACAATTAGGATGGCGAGGCATATTCCGACAGGAAGTAGCCCAGCAATGAATGCTTGCTTCCCATCGAAGACATTTGGCTCGTGTCCTTCATCGTAGGGCCATGTCTCTACGAGGAGAAGCCAGGCCTCGTAGCCGAGAACTCCATATATCACCCCTGGGGGATATACATACGGTGCCCACTCGGGCTTGATGTGGATAAACACCATCGTGGTAATAATGCCCACAACAATCAAAAACCACGTTTCCTGCCAAATATCGCGCTTCATCATGACTGCCCCCTCTGAATAAATTGCTGATCTGGAATCACTACGACCCCAGTCACCAGCGGTGCAACGTGTTCCGCATCAAGCACAAGGATACGTCGACTCAAATCGCTCTCGGAATACAGAAATGACGCTGTGAAAAAGCCACCATTGTAGCTGAGGACAACAAATATGTCAGTCTGGTAGGTTACCGTGACCTGACATTCATTCGGTGTTATTTCCCTGCGACTTAGCGCCTGCTCAAGTAGCGCAAGCACTCCATCGATTGCTCGACGGCGGTGCTGTGCAGCCTCGAGGACAATTTCGCGAAGCAGTGGATTAATATCCCCAATGACATCTTCAAGTGTGCTCATGACTACTTCCCCCCGTATTTATTTCCTGTCGCAGATTATACCATGTTTTTGCCTGTTGTCTAGTCTTTTATTCCCGAGTTCAATAATTAATTGCAACACCTGATTAGCGGTCTAAGCTATACAGGTATGCAAAAAAGGAAACAAGGAGTACGCGGTGGAAGCCCACTCAC
>JANLIJ010000141.1 GCA_024653575.1 Candidatus Kaiserbacteria bacterium | reverse complement strand
AACATCAACTCCGGTAATGTCTGCCACGATCCTTTGGAAGAACTTCCCGTCCTCTCCATGATCCTCGGAATCGAGGATGTTCCCGCCGTGGTGGGCGAGGAAACTCGCGAAGCGAGCCACAAGACCCTTTTGGTCGAGACAGACGATGCGGATAATGACGATTCGCGGCTTACGTGTTTTCATGACAATGACCTCAAAGTGACCTAAGGGTACCTTATCGCACCATCACGGTGCAGTCAAGAAAATATCCCGCAGTGGGGTGTTTGGAACCTGCCTGCCGGCAGGTTTGTATAAAAAAAGAAATCGCCCAAACAGACGATTTCCGTTGGGCGGTTTATATGACCGGACCCTGCGACTGCGGAAACTTTGTCACAATGTTCGCGTCCCATGTAAACCACTCCCCGTTTTTTTCGTGCAGTTCTTTGCCGCAATGTATGCAGTTGGTAATTCCACGAGCGCCAGACGGCGCTTCACACGATCCCGAGTTATCGCAATGTACATCGTCTTCGCCATACATATGGGTTCTCCTGTAATAGATCTACTTGGAAGTTACTCTTTTCTATCGGTAGTGTCAAACGGTCCATCTTTTTTCTTTGAGAAGAACACACTACCCACTTTAAGTAATGGGTCGTACCTCGATGTATCTTTTTTTCCATGCTTTTTTGAATTGGCCGGTTGAAATAGATCCTCCACCCGATGCGTCTGATGGATCATTGTAATACACAACACCATCACTAATACCGTTAACGACAACCAGATGAGGAATTGGGCTTTTGGGGTCAAAGGTATAATACACCGAAGCAATGACCGGACCGTTCTTTAATGCAGTTTCAAATTGAGCAAAAGCGGAATCTATGTTTTTTGACGAGAGATCGTAATTCATACCATCAAGACCGTGATCGTTTGCAAGGAGTGCCAGGCCTCGGTGTATCCACCCAGCACCGCTTAGGTATGCTCCGGAAGAAATACCTTCATCAAGCAATACGTCAACCGATACTTCTCCCGGTTTATAATACTCAATAAGCATCGCCAAACTTGCAATGCCACAGCCGATCTTTTGCCATTTCACGGCGCTAATGTCATTGAATTGCGAATAGAATGGGACGTCAAAAATATTCGAGATTTCAGAGACGAGCTCAATTTGAGTCTCAGGTGCCATCTCGGTCAGAATCTTTGGTGTCTCCACTGCCTCTGGTATACCCAATGACTCCGCGACTGTATCGACAGGTGACTGAGGCGGGGTATCGCTTGGTGTCACTTGTGCAGTCTCAATGGGTGTCTCAACCGGCAGATCTGATACTACAGTAGCGGTTGTTGATGCGGCTTGAGACAAAGCATAAACGGCGCTGAGAGCGCCTACGAGCACAGTTATTACAACGATTTTACTATACGATAAGATACTCAAAAGTGTACACTAGATGCGTACATACCTCAAGAGCTTTTTTACGGCTCTATTCCTAGTCTTTTACGATCACACCAGTCCCCAAATCGGCCCAATTATAGAGCTTTCGCGCCTGCTCCGGCGGGAGATTGACGCAACCGTGTGAATAGGCGCTTCCAAAACTATCGTGCCAGTATGCTCCATGAATCACCGCTCCTTCGTGCGTGAAATACAAATTCCACGGGACACCAGGAAGATCGTAATATTGATCTGCAATATCAGGAATCGGTCCTTGCATGTATCGACTTGGGGTCTTTTTGAAAATAGTGAACGTGCCGCGAGGTGTGGGAGTGAGCTCGAGCCCCGTGGAGATCCTTTCCTCCATAAACAGTACATCGCCCTCAAATGCGAAGAGCGTTTGTTCTGAACGATTGATGATGATTTGTTTTGTGGTTGGAGTATATTCTTGATCCCATATGGTGTGATCGCCTTCGTCGAGAAGCACGTGCACATAGTTCGCCGCAACATACCAATCTCCCTCTATACGTTCCGGATAGAGCATCCATTCATCAAACACGATCTTGTACCAGATATAACCGTCACGTTCAACCTTCCCGCCAATCTTGAGCACAATGCCGTTTCGCAAACGTGTTACCACGGGATATTCCGTACCCGGGCCGGAGCGTACATTCAAGCATTCTCCTTGGAAGTGCGGACCGCATCCGTCTGTAATTTCTACATATTCAAAAAGCACTTTCGTGACCGGTAAAACGGTAACCTGTTCTCCTTTAGTTGCAGACTTGATGATGACCACCTCTTCTTTATGGAGAAATGATGCTGCCGGTGTTTCAGGA
>JANLIJ010000122.1 GCA_024653575.1 Candidatus Kaiserbacteria bacterium | reverse complement strand
TAACGTGCCACGCGTAGCAGATCTTTCAGAAAAAGTGGCGACTTTCTTCCAGAATCAGGAACTCTATGCGCTCGTGTATTTTGTGCTCGTTATTCTCTTTACGTTCTTCTACACGGCGGTCACGTTCGATCCCGATGCTATGTCAAAGAATCTTCAGCGAAACGGAGCATTTATTCCAGGAATTCGTCCTGGGACACATACCTCAGAGTACCTCGCAAAGCTCATTACACGACTTACGCTCGCAGGAGCACTCTTCCTTGGCCTCGTCGCAGTACTTCCAATGGCAATGCAGATCCTCACGGGCGTTTCAACCCTTGCAATAGGTGGTACAGCACTCCTCATCGCAGTGTCTGTGGTGATTGATATAGTACGACGTATCGATTCGCAGGTGTCACTCCGACAATACTAGGGAAAGCAAAAGCATTGAGATTTAGAAACTACGCGTCTCCCAGGCGCGTAGTTTTATGTTATGTCCACAGACCTGTTCCCGTACATCGTGTATCTGTATTACAATGTTAGGTATATGCACATGTTTCCAACATTTATTTCATTTACAAGTAAGCACCCACGGTACGTTGCGATAATGGGGTTTTCTATCTTCACTCTTGGTATTGTATTGTTTGGGTATGCGTACATGGCGACACATCAGACAACAGTAGTTCCTTCCACCCAAGTCACCGATGAACAAAAAACGAGCGAGCAGACTTTTGAAGAAAAGATGCGTGTTCTTGAATCTCTTAAGAACACTTCAGTAGATACCCTTTCTGAGGAGGAAAAGATGAAAATTCTCGATGGCCTTGCACCCGAAGTAGAGAGTACTGTAAGCACTGAGGAAAAAATGAAAATTCTCGAGAGTTTAAAGCGTTAATTTAGTACATAATTATTTATATGGCTACGCTCTACACACATATCAAAACGGTCCTCTATTCCATAATTTTCGTTGTGGTCGTGCTGAATGTATTCTTCCTCTTGAGTACACCGACGGCGCACTCAGGTGCTACTGATAATCTCACGGGGTACGCATGGAGCGATACGATTGGATGGATTTCATTTAATTCGACAAACGAGGCGAGTACAACAGCGGATTACGGAGTGACAGTAGCGCTCAATGGTGATATGTCTGGTTATGCATGGAGTGAACATATCGGTTGGATAAGTTTTAATGAGAGCGATGGTTCGCATATTGCGCCACGCTTTGATAAGGTTTCTGGCGCTGTTACTGGATGGGCACGTGCATTGAGTCCAGCATCTGGTGTGAATACAGGGGGGTGGGATGGATGGATAAGTCTTTCTGGGACAGCAACCGATGGAAGTTCGTACGGGGTCGTTGCTACTGGTGCAGATTGGGAGGACTTTGCGTGGGGGTCTGATGTTGTCGGCTGGATAAGTTTTGGAGGCATGACTGCTGATGGGAATCCGTATGGAGTTATTGGAACAGATGATTATTCGAAACAAGCGCCGGCTCCTTCAATTACTCAATTTGAGGTGTGTGATGCTGGTGGGATGAGTGGATGTGTTGCAAGTAGTAGTCCTGATCCAAAAATTGTTGCCCCAAACACACCACTATCAGTGAAATGGGGTTCAAGTAATTCAGATACATGTACAGGTGATGGGAATGCAAGTTTCAGTACAGGCGGAGCTGTTTCAGGGGAAGATAACACTGTAAATGCAACGTCATTACAGAATGAAACAGAAACCTTTAGGCTTATCTGTGCAAGGGGTACGGATATCTTGAACGCACCTGTGGAAACTATTGACGTTGTCACGACTCAGGTCATTCTCAGCGCGACCCCGCGTACTGTCAATGCAGGGAGTGATGCAACACTCTCATGGGATACAGGAGTTGTGGTTGATGAAGCAACGTGTACGATCCGTGGAGGGATATATCCAACGGCAACGAACGCTCCATTTGTAGCAGACGATGTGATCGGTGATGATATACATAAAGGGTCAATAAACGTAACTATCAATGCTCGGACGACCTACACGATGACATGTGGAGCACTTACCGATACCGAGACTATCGACATTGTTCCTCGAGGAACTGAGACATAATCACATTTTCAATAGATTCAAAATACCCGCAGACCGAAGGTCTGCGGGTATTTTGCAATGATGTTTAGTGTTTCAGTGAATATCCGAGCGGAACTTTGTTTACAACTTGTTTCCAACTCATTGAAACAAGCCACTTTCTATAGGTGTCAAATACAGCGAGTGCTACCGTTTGTGGACTGTGACGAGCGGTGTCAACAACGAGGTCGAAGTGTTCAGTGCTGTATGGATTGATGCCGTACAGTTTCTTAAATCGAACTCGTTCACTGCGCATACGTTCTTCCACTTGGTCGGCAACTGCAGACATTGTCTGACTTCCTTCCCCTGAGTCACTACGAAGTGTATTCGTACTTGCGTCCTTAAAGATGCGTGCAATGGCAACATCGTTACTGAGGTCGAGATATACTTTAAAAGACTCTGGAATCCAATAAAACCCAAGCCGAGCATCGACGACGATATCATTGTGATCACGGAGCTTTCGGAGTTCCTCATCAATGTAGTAATCCATTTCGGGGCTCGATTCCGCATGTTTGTTGAATTCCTGGAGGGTTAATTTTTGCTTATGGGTGATGTTGCGCACGAATTCTCCTGATGAATATCGTGTATAACCGAGAAGTTCAGCCACCTTATCAGCAGTTGATGATTTTCCGCTCCCTGGTTTACCAGTAAGAGTAATTATATGTTTTCGTTCCATCCCGTTAGAAACAGGTCGCGATCATAGAATCGCTGACATGTAGAATATTAGTGCTGACGACCATATGTTTTTGCATATTTTTAATATAAATCTCGTGACCGCGGTTTCTAACGGGATCCATTCCACAAGTCTACCATTCTTGTGCCTGCGGAAAAACCTGATACCATAGAGTTTTATGGAAAATACGATACAGGGGCACCTCATACTTATCATGGCTCCAATGGCGAGCGGAAAGGGCGTGCTCATGTCTCATGTCACTGAGCACCATCCGCAAGTAAAAAGGCTTGTGTCATGTACCACACGAGCAAAACGACCAGGAGAAGTCGAGGGAAAGGATTACTTTTTCATATCTCGCGAGGAGTTCGAGCGGAAGACACAGGCGGGGGAATTCATGGAGTGGGCTGAGTTTAGTGACAACCTCTACGGAACTCTCAAATCCGAACTTCTTGCCCATCTCTCGGCTGGTCACGTGACCATAAATGAAATAGACCTTCATGGTGTGCGAAATATTTTATCCCTCATACCAAGAGAACAGTGCACCGTTGTGTATATTGATGCCGGTGATTGGGATACACTCAGAGCACGCGCGCTCTCCCGAGCACCAATGTCAGAGCGTGAGCTTACCCTCCGCCACATTCACTATCTTGAGGAAACAGCCTACAAACACAACGCAGATTTTATTATCAGCAACAATGACAACGAGCTTGAATCGGCAAAAAGAAAGTTGAGCACAATCGTAGAAAATATAATTTCACACACATGATGAATATCCCATACACAATCATATTTATTGGTCCACAGGGAAGCGGAAAGGGCACACAGATAGAGCTCCTTGCGAGAGTGCTCAAGGAAAAGGACCCGACAAATCGTGTTGTTGATATTCAGACAGGAAGGCGCTTCCGTGCACTTGCTGCAAAAATGGAGGGGTATACTGAACGGAGAGTCCATGAGACACTCGATTCGGGGATGCTTCAACCGCTCTTTCTTTCAGCGATGCTTTGGGGGGATGCATTTCATCAGCATGTCGATCCAGAGTGCCACCTGCTCATCGATGGATTTCCCCGAACGGTACACGAAGCCGATGTTCTTGAGAGCGCGCTCAGTTTCTACAAAAGAAATCACCTCATTGTATTGAACTTAAGTGCAGATGAAGCAATTGTTCGTGAGCGGATGATTAAGCGAGCACGGAAGGACGATACAGAAACGTCCATTGAGGCACGGCTTCAATGGTACCGTGAAGAGACTGTCCCTGTCCTTGCCTATTTCCGCAATCGGGCGCAAACTACCGTTGTTGACTGTGATGGAACGAAATCAATTGGAGAGGTTCATAGCGAGGTCCTCTCTCTCCTCGGACTCGCTTAATTTTTTATTATGGCACTTATTAAAACAGAAGAAGAAATAGAACTCTTGCGTATCGGGGGTAAAATCCTCGCGCGCATCTTGAAAGACCTTGCTGAGTACGTGAAGCCGGGCATTTCGACCGAAGATATCAACGATTATGCACTGACGCTTACGGAAAAATACGGTGTTGAGCCCGTTCTCTTGGGCTATCATCCAGAATTTGCCGATTATCCGTATCCTGCAGCACTTTGCACCTCGGTAAATGATACCGTGCAACACGGTGTCCCTCGTGCTGATGAAATACTTGAGGAAGGTGACGTTATCAATCTTGATATGACTATTGGGTATCAAGGGATGATTGTCGACTCGGGCATCACAATTCCTGTAGGGAAGACTGATGAGCAGTCCACGAAACTTATGAATGTGACCAGAGAAGCGCTCGCTATCGGTATCAAGCAAGCAAAGGCAGGAAATCGCATTGGTGATATCAGCCATGCCATTGAAATGTTTGTTACTTCACATGGCTTTAGTGTCGTTGAGGCGCTCTGTGGACATGGGGTGGGGCATGCGGTGCATGAGGAACCACAGATACCAAATTTTGGCAGAGCAGGAACGGGGCCACTCATAAAGGTAGGAAATGTGTTCGCAATTGAGCCTATTGTAAATGTGGGGAAGAAGGACGTTATCTTCGATGATGAGGGTGATGGCTACAGCGTGTTTTCAAAAGATGGGTCGCGAAGTGCCCATTTTGAACATACCGTGGTTGTTACAGAGAAAGGTCCCGAAATAGTGACGAAGCTCTAAGGTTTTATATAACAGTAAACACCTTGAAAATAAGCCGTAATACGGTATACTCACGGGATAATTTTAGTTACTAATTATCACGTATGGATACTCGTAAACCACATCAAGAGCGCACATTTGTTATTTTAAAGCCAGACACAGTCCAGCGCTCACTCATTGGTGAGGTTATTAAGCGATTTGAGCGTACTGGCCTCAAGTTTACCGCCATGAAGATGTTTGTTCCTGCAGAGGCACAGCTTCTCGTTCACTACAATAAAGATGACGCTTGGTTCTTGAAAAAGGGGAACCGCATTATTGAAGATTTGAAGTCACAGGGGCTCCCAGTTGAGAAAGATGCAATGGCGTACGGACGTGAAATTATTGATACAATAGTCACCTACATGACAGCAGCTCCAGTGGTCGCAATGATACTTGAGGGGAATCAAGCAGTGGCCGTGGTAACAAAGCTTGTGGGCACTACAGAGCCATTAACCTCAGATGTGGGTACTATCCGTGGTGATTACACGGTTGACTCATACACACACTCTTCATACGAGAATAGAGCAGTTCGAAACCTTATTCACTGTTCAGAATCGCCAGCAGAGGCGGAGCGAGAAATTTCAATTTGGTTCCCAGAGTCAGAAATCATGAATTATACGACTGCACAGGAGCGTATCATGTACGATATCAATCTCGACGGCACAAAGGAGTAGAGTTTAAAGAAGTTGTGCACAGGATGAGAACGCGCGCGCCCGCGGGGCGCGCGCGTTCTGCTATACTATTTATGGAGCTACGGACAACGCATGTTTCTGCTTAAACGCATATCAAGGGTTGCTTGTAGTCACAAGTACGGATGAGACTTCGACGCGACGAGATTTCACAAGTGCTTGGAAAGAGTACCCACCTGAAGTAAATTCAGGAGACATGCACCCGTTGCTCCACTAAAGAGACGCACCAAGTGCGTTTTTTTAGTGTATACGCGGAATTTTCCAATTTGTATTATTGCTATCATATGATAGCAATAATACAAATTGGAAATACATGCTTATATCGACATAGAGTCATTTGAGGGTGTGATACGATATACCCATGAACCTTCGCATTACGTTACTTCTTTCGACGCTCATTACCATTGCGGTGGTACATGCGGTCTCAATAGAATTTTACTTATACTGGAAATATTTATGGCTCGACATCCCGATGCACATATTGGGTGGAATTGCCTGTGCACTTGGCTTCTCGGCACTTCCATTCTTTGGTCTTAAGCACGCTTCACGGTACACCTCAATGATGTGGACTATTCTTTTTACACTGTGTGTTGGTGTTGTGTGGGAAATGTTCGAATTTTCTGCGGGCATCTCACAGAGCGAGCCAGGGTTCTTTTTCGATACGGTACTCGATCTTGTTATGGATGTTACGGGCGGGCTTATTGGGTATGGTGTTGTTCGAAGTCTTAACGCATCACTCTCATGATGCGTGTTTCTTTTCACGGCGGGGTAGGGGATGTCACGGGAGCGAATTTTTTGTTTGATACCGGAGAATCAAAATTCCTTGTTGATTGTGGACTCATCCAGGGGGATAGATTTGCTTCCGCAAAAAACAATGAACCCTTTGCATACGACCCGAGTCTCGTTGATACGCTCCTCGTTACCCATGCGCACGCCGATCATATAGGAAGGATACCCAAGCTCGTTCGGGACGGATTTATGGGTATCATCTACTCCACGCCTCCAACCAGAGACCTCGCCCGAGTAATGCTCCACGATGCATATAAGGTCATGCTCTATGAGGAAGAACGCTATGGGACGCCACGATGTTATGAGGAGCACGATATTGAACGAGCGCTCTCTCTATGGAAGACCCACCGATATCACGAATCATTTGTTATCCCTGGAGGAGTATCAGTGACATTCACCGATGCGGGGCATATTTTGGGTTCAGCAATGATTACGCTCGAACGGAATGGAAAGAAGTTTCTCTGCACCGGTGATGTTGGGAACAACCCACAGCCTCTGCTCAATCCTCCAGAAATCGCAGGTGGATATGATTACCTTCTCATGGAAAGTGTGTACGGTGACCGTTCTCATGAGGAGGTGAAGGAGCGCTCAAGCCTCCTTCGGATGTATGTTGAGGAGACGATACAGAAGCAGGGAACACTCATTATTCCGGCTTTCTCAATTGAACGGACGCAGGGTATGCTCTACGAAATCAATAATTTCTTTGAGCACGGAGGACTCACGCCAATTCCCGTGTTCCTCGATTCGCCGCTTGCGATTACGGTCACCGATATCTATCATACGTACACAGACTACTTAAAGGATTCGGTGCGTGAACAAATTCACAGCGGGGATGATATTTTCGATTTCCCCCGACTTTCATTTACGCGGTCAGTAAAAGACTCGGAAGAGATCGGGAAGGTGCATGGTGCAAAAATAATTATTGCTGGTTCGGGGATGAGTCATGGTGGACGTATCTTGATGCATGAGAAGACATATCTTGAAGATGTGAAGACAACGCTCCTCCTTGTTGGGTATCAATCTGTAGGAAGCCTCGGGAGATTGCTCCATGATGGTGCGCGAAAAGTTCGTATTCTTGATACGGAGATACGGGTAAAGGCGAAGATTGCAAGTATTCGAGGATATTCAGGACACGCAGACCGTGACCAGCTTGTTGGGTTCGTGGAGAAGGGGGGCGAGAATGTAAAGAA
>JANLIJ010000116.1 GCA_024653575.1 Candidatus Kaiserbacteria bacterium | reverse complement strand
ACGACACACCTTTTGTTCAATCGGTGATTTGAAAAAGAAAATTCGCGTATGGAATGAGTACTACAACGATCTTGAACACTGTGGGCTTAACGGAAAAACGCCCAATGAGGTACTATATAGAAAAGTGACAAATGTCATTGCCTAAAACACTGATACTTGGGCTTCTCTCCATAATATAAAAGGCCGTGCACTCCCCTGGGGGTGTGCACGGCCGTCGGGATTTTCTACCTTCTGGAACAGCTACTATCTGGAGTAGCTCCCTCGCGCCATGAGGAGTGGTTGAGTCCCTGTCGGACGGGATTTTTGTCCTGACTTGCCACCGAACGTCCCGTCGTCGAGATAATCGTACGCACTGGGGAAGTTCACTGCCGATCGGACGTTTCCTTCTGCAGTCGGTCGAACGCGTGCCTCCTTGGTGGAGGTACTACGCTGGCTTGGTGTCTGCTTTCCACTCATGCTTCTCTCCTTTGAATACTGTGAAAGGTGTCTCCTGCACATCCGCACACCCGAGTGCATTCAACTTTTTTCAATGTACCACTCAAAGTTTAGTTTGTCGAGGCTTGTTGAAGCACAAAAAAACTGGGCTTCGTGCCCAGTTTTTTGTACTCTTTGTTATTTCTTCTTCTTTACTACTCTTTTTGCTTTCTTTTCTACCACAGCTCCACTAGCCTGGAGAGGAACGCCCATGTGACGGAGGAGTGCCTCTGCCTCTTTCTTAGTCTTCGCTGTTGTGACAATAGTTATTGAAAATCCGAACACATCCTTAATTTCCTCATCTGCAGTCTCTGGGAAGATGGTGTGCTCCTTGATACCAATGGTGTAATTCCCCATATCATCAATCGCACTTGTCTTCAAACCTCTGAAGTCACGAGTTTGTGGGAGTGCAAGGTGTATGAACCTATGAAGGAAGTCGTACATGCGTGGACCACGAAGTGTCGCTTGATATCCGATGATATCCCCCTCACGAAGCTTGAACGACGCAATTGATTGCTTTGCAGGGCGCCCAATAGCCTTCTGTCCCGTGATGCGTGCAAGACGATCCTCGATAAGCTTGATCTTTTGCTTATCCTGAATCTTTCCCGTACCCGACGAAACAACCACCTTTGTAACACGAGGTGCCTGCATCTTGTTTGTGTACCCAAGATCACCCTTAAGTGCTTCGTAGGTGCCCTGTAATGTTTCTTTCATTGTTTTCATACGACCAAAATAATTATTCCCTACCCGTTACTATTAAATCTTAGTTCCCGACTTGCGTGCAACACGAACCTTCTTTGCAGTCTTTCCTTCCCCCTCAGTCGTATATCCAACGCGTGATGGCTTTCCAGTCTTTGCATCCTTGAATGCTACATTTGAAACACAGACGGGCATTGCCTTCTGAATGATTTGCCCCTGTGAACCACGTCGCTTTGACTTCTGATGACGATTCACCACATTCACACCCTCGATAAGAACCTTGAGTTGCTTTGGGAAACTACGAACAACCGTTCCTTCCTTTCCCTTATCTTTTCCTGTCGTAACAATGACAGTGTCTCCTTTTTTAATCTTCATCCCGTTAGAAATTACTTGCTAATAATCATTTGTTTATACCTATGTACTTCATCTGTCCCGTCGCCAATCGTGGCCTCTTATAATTTTCTAACGGGATTCATATATATAAACTTAAGCCTTGGTTATACAACTTCTGGTGCGAGAGAAACAATCTTCTGGTATCCGGCCTCTCCAAGCTCTCGAGGAATTGGACCAAATACGCGGTTTGCCTTTGGTTCTCGCTTCTCCTTATCGACGAGTACCACTGCGTTGTCATCGAAGCTCACGTATGAACCATCCTTACGACGGAATGGCTTTACCTGCCTGACGACAACTCCGTAACAGATGTCCTTCTTCTTTACCTGTTTTCTCGGCTCTGCAGTTTGAATTGAGAGAACAACAAGTTCGCCGAGCTCTGCGTAGCGCTTCTTTGAACCACCAAGCACCTTAAATACTCGGCCGATCTTACCTCCTGAGTTGTCAGTTATTTTGACGATTGTTTGTGGCTGAATCATACGTGTATATTAAAGTGATTACCCCTTTACGAGCTCAAAGTGCTTTCGCTTTGAAAGCGGACGTGTCTCGCGGATTTCGACCTTCGCTCCGTCTTTTGCGGTGTTGCCCTTATCGTCTACCAAGTACTTCTTTGTACGTCGCATGAACTTCTTGTACTTTGGATGCATAACGTAGCGCTCAACAGCGACAGTGATGGTGTCCTGCATTTTTGTAGAGACAACGGTACCACGAAGGACACGTCCTCCTTTTACGGTTGTTTCTGTTGTTGTTTTTTCTGTTGCCATAATAATATGTTTCTAGTGCTACTTATGCCTTCGTTGTCCGTACATTCAGTTCGGTGAGTGCTTGTGCGATTCCACGTCTTGCATCTCTGATTGCGTGAGTATTTCGCATACCGCTTCCGGTAACTCCAAACCTAAGTTTGTGGAGCTCACCTCGCTTTTCGCTAATAAACTTTACGAGGTCTGCATCATTTTTTTCTTTAATGTCATTCATATGCATATTCATTAGGCTCGTGTCTCTTCTCGAGTAACCACCTTTGCCTTGAGCGGAAGCTTTGCAGTCGCCTTACGGAATGCCTCTCGTGCAAGAACTTCTGAAACTCCATCAATCTCAAAGAGTACACGCCCTGGTCGCACATCGAAGATGAAGTGGTCTGGATCTCCCTTTCCTTTACCCATTGGTACTTCTGCTGCCTTCTTCGTCACTGGCTTGTCAGGGAAAATTCGAATCCAAATCTTACCAGTCTTGCCGAGTGTTCGAGAAATAACGCGACGCGCTGCCTCAATTTGATTTGATTTCACTCGAGACTGTGTCTGTGCCTTAAGACCAAAAGAACCAAAAGAAACAGTTGTTCCTCTTGTCTCGGTTGCATTAAGACGGTCAGGATGCTTCCTGTCTGTCTGCCACTTTCGGTGTTTTACTTTTTTAGGAAATAACATAGTCGAATTGATTATGCGCGATTACGAGTACGGCGTTCCTGTGCGGTTGCCTGTTCATCTGCATTTGCCTTTCGGTCAGTGAAGATGTCCCCGCGATAAATCCATACCTTCACTCCGATAGAACCGTAGGGAAGGATTGCCTTCTCACGTGCAAAGTCGATATCTGCACGGAGGGTCTGAAGTGGAATACGGCCTCTCTTGATCTCCTCTTTACGTGCCATCTCAGCACCACCGAGGCGACCTGAACTGATGATACGAATACCCTTCACGTCGCGGTTCGCCATTACCTTCTCCGCAGTCTGCTTCATGACACGACGGAATGGCATACGCTTCTCGAGTCCTTCAACAACCATCTGTCCGACGATTGAAGCGCTCGTCTCTGGTGAACGAACTTCTTCAATATCAATCTTAACCTCTGGCTTCTCAGTGAGCTTGAGGGTGCGAAGAATCATATCAATCTCCTTCTTGAGCTTTGTTGCTCCCTCACCACTGCGCCCAATAATAAGGCCCGGGCGAGACGTACTGATGATGATTCGGAAAACCTTCTCGTTTCGTTCAATCTCAACGTTGGCGATGTGCATTCCGCGAAGCTTCTTTGCAAGAAATGCCCGTACCGTACCATCGGTACGAATGTATTCACGGTACCTCTTTGGGTCAGCAGCAAACCATCGTGACTTCCAGTCACGAATGACTCCGATGCGCTGAATGTATGGATGTGCGACGTGTGTCATGATAATGAATTAAAAAATGAACGGTAATTACTTCGTACCAAGCTCGACCATAATATGGCTATTTCGCTTGTTAATACGTGATGCTGAACCACGAGCTCTCGGCATAAATCGCTTGAGGACTGTCCCCTTGTTTACTGCAACCGACTTCACAATGAGTGCATTGGTGTCTGCTCCCTGTGACTTCGCGTTTGCAACGGCTGATTCGATGAGTTTGGTGAATGGGAGCGCTGCGCGCTTATTCACGAATGTAAGCATATCGAGAGCTTTTGTAACCTTCTTTCCGCGCACAAGATCAGCAATAAGGCGAACCTTACGTGGTGACTGGCGATAATTTTTGAGTATAGCTTTCATATATCAGATTGGTATGACTACTTCTTTGCAGCAGGTGCTGCCTTAGATGCTTTTGCTGCAGCAACTTCTGCCTCCTTTCGCTTGGTCTCAAGTTCCTTCTGCATCTTACCTCCATGGCGAATGAATTTCTTTGTTGGAGAAAATTCACCAAGTCGGTGACCGACCATCTCCTCAGAGACGAACACCGGTAGATGTGACTTGCCGTTGTGGACACCAAAAGTAAATCCAACCATTTCTGGGGAAATTACTGAGGCTCTGTCCCACACGTTAATAGTACCAGCTTGTTCTGGCTTCTTTCCCTGAATTTTCTTCAGGATCTTCTCGTTAATATATGGTCCTTTATATAGTGATCGTGACATAACTCAAAAAGCGCATAGGCGCATAAAAAGGTTACTACCAAAATAATTTTGGTGAGTACCTCGTTTGGCAACAGGTAACGGCCAGTGCTAAACGAAGTGCCCACAATGTGCGTACGATAGATCCTCGATAGATCTCTATCGCGAGTCTTCTGAACGAGGGCTATAGTACGCGAATACCAGAAATAAGTCAACAGGCAAAAAGAAAGGGCTCGCCGTAGCGTGCCCTGTTTCCCACCTCGCGATGGGTCTATGCTGACTTTGTGGCCACATCGAACGAATCGAAGGGAAGAAGGAACCCGGTCTTATTGATACCACAGACGACGAGCCAGTAAACAGCACCGTCAGTTGACCTGACCAACATCCTGAAGAACATGCCAATTTCTCGGATGAGCTGACCAGGAAGTGCTGTAAACCACACCTTTTCTTCTTGATCGACAGGCGTGCAATGCACTGGCCTCTCCTCGTTGATGCGGTTCGCTTGCCCCAGTATCCCAGGGCATTCCCTGAACATCATCACCTCTTCCTTGATCAACTTCCGGATATAGTCACCCGGATTTGATTTATGGTTGTTTTCTCTCAATTTTCACCTCGCTAAACAAAGAACACCGAAATCACAACGATTTCGGAGCAGGGATAGTAACATAGAATAGTATCCTTGGCAAACAATACAAAACCCCGCG
>JANLIJ010000031.1 GCA_024653575.1 Candidatus Kaiserbacteria bacterium | reverse complement strand
GCGATTTCATAGTCACCACCCTTTGTACCATAGGGAACCTTCCAGTCGAAGGTAATATCTTCTTCGCTCTGTGCGAGTACATTGATGTTGTCCTTCACTAAGAAGAAATCGACTGCTGGATAGCCATTTTGGTGCGTGAGTCCTTCGTCTCTCCCTGTTTCCTTATGAAATATCTTTGCATAGACCTGTCCATCGACAATGGGGTATGTGTTGCTATTTTTTATCTTCCCAACAAAGGTGAGTGGCACACCGGGGATTGTTTGGGCGAGCGTGGGATAAGCATCGACTTGGACAGAGCCACAGTGATAGTAGTCGAAGCAATTTACCGTTCCGGGGATGCTGGTGGGTTGTGCGGGAGGAGTAGTACTACTTCCCTGTCCAGGGAGCCCTGGAAGGCGTGACTTGAGAAAAGCCTGCTGTTCTTCCTTGGAGAGTGCATCAAACTGCTCTTTGGTGATGGTGGATGCGGGAGGTGTTACAGGGACCTCTTGTGCGTATGCAAGAGGACTGAATACAAGTGCGCATGCGATGGGTACAAAGATGATTCGCTCAATGAACGAATGGAAGTGTTGTCTCATTGGTGTAATTATACTCTGTCTGGCAAAATATGAGATGCGGTAAGGTGGGTATAAGTGAGTTAAAAATTTGCATCTGTATATAACAACTCATATATATATTTCCTCTCTAGTACAATGGTGTATATATGCCAGTTCCTGTTTCATTTGAAGACAAGAAGAGTATCTTTAAAAAGAGCCCGTATAGTGCACACTATCTCGCGCTTATTTTTCTTTCTCTCCACTGGGCCTGTGTGCTCTATATCAATTCGTCATACCTTGAGCAGTTTGTCTCCCACAGCGTACTTACCGGCTTCTATATAATTGGCGCACTTCTCACCATAGGTGCAGTTTTCATTGCCACCTATGTACTCGCCCAGATTGGAAGCAAGCGTTTTACACTCTTACTTGCATTCCTCGAATTCTTTGTGTTTATCGGCATGGCGCATACCGCTTCGCCCTATGTCGCAGGAACACTCTTCATTCTTCACCAAATCATCATTACCCTCCTCTACCTCAACCTCGATGTCCTTATGGAAGCTTCCGTGGGAGAGCAGGAAGACGCAACAGGGCGACAGCGTGGGGTTTTTCTCACTATTGTCAGCATCACCACAGCGTTTGCCCCACTCATTATTGGAAAATTGATTGGCAACGGTATTCCTGATTTCTCGTTTGCCTACACACTCAGTGCTTTTATACTCCTTCCATTTGCATACATACTCTATACTGGCTTTAAGGATTTTGTAGACCCACACTACCCACATCTGCGTATCAGAGAAGGTATCGCACATTTTTGGAAATCTAAGGACCTCCGCAACGTATTCTTCGCACATTTCCTCCTCCAATTTTTCTTCACGTGGATGGTTATCTACACCCCGATCTATCTCTCCACCGTCATTGGTTTTGACTGGGAGGAGATTGGAGGAATCCTCTTTGTGGGACTCATGGCGTATGTTCTCCTTGAATACTTCATTGGACTCATTGCTGACAAATATGTCGGCGAGAAAGAAATGATGGCATTTGGATTCGCAGTCACCGCAGTCGCTACCTCATGGTTTGTCTTCCTCGACAACAGTTCTATCGGTGTATGGATGCTTGCAATGTTTATGACCCGTGTCGGCGCAAGTTTTATTGAAGCAACAACTGAAAGTTACTTCTTCAAACACACCAATGGCACCAACAGCGATGTCATTGGATTATTCCGCATCACCCGCCCCCTATCCTATGTCATTGGCGCGATGCTTGGGGGAATCTCACTACATTTCCTTGATTTTGAAGCACTCTTCATCATCCTCGGCCTTCTCATGGTACCGGGTATATTCTTCGCAATGTCGCTCAATGACACGCGGTAGCAGACGTCA
>JANLIJ010000113.1 GCA_024653575.1 Candidatus Kaiserbacteria bacterium | reverse complement strand
CGTGTACAACGCTGCACAAGGAAAGTTTCGCCATAAACCTTTCGAGCAGCAAGCACAATATCTTCATTCCCATCACACACTAAAACCTTTAATTCATAGTGAATTTCTTCTTTTAGTATCTTGAAGTACATCACAAGATCCACTTTTGTTTCCTCATCAGCAAGTGTGTAGTGAGGCAAGTCACCTGTCAGGTAGTCGATCCCACAGATCCAAACTTTTCGATGGAGACGCTTGTATTCTTGAGAGGACATTCCTCGATGTTTGAGACTCTTCGCAAGTGACTCGAATACCTTCACGCCTTTCCCGTCGACAACGAGAACACCGCCCCAGATGGGTTGAAACTTTTTAGCAATCCAGACCGCATCCTTTGCGACGTGTGTGACGGTATGTATGACCTTCATGACAGTGGATTTACTCATCTGTACATTCCGTCCCAATGTACGCATGCTTTTACGTTCTAGATGGTCGCGTGTAAGTTGTTGCATTTGTTTAGTGTGGTTGTTTATTGTTTTCAATGACCACGTGCGACGACATGTGCTGCAAAGAAATCTTTGTTTAACTCTACGGCTCAACGCACGCTTTCGTGTCCCATGATTCTGTGTTTCTTTCGACCCACAATAAGGGCACTTTCGACGTTTTTTTAGACATACAAAAGTTATTAAACCGTTTCAACATACTTAAACAACCACATATTACCTTAACTGAGCTAAGATATGTCCTTTTTACCAACCGCGGATTGGTACGCTTTCGAGTATCGAATCCTTGACAAAAGGCATATTTTCCTCTATTCTCCCCTCGCTCATTCAACATGGAGGTGCGTCATGACAATGCCGCAATTTTCGCTCGGAGAGCTCAACTATCCTTTGCTTGGCCTTGCGGTCAAGGACATCGTCCAGCGCGTAATGCGCTTCGTGCGAAGTGATCGCCATCGATTCACCGTCGAGGTCAAGGGAACGAAGCACGACGGGGGTCTCGACATGGTCTCGACGTCGGACTTGCGTGCACAAGAGATCTTTGTGAAGCTCTTGAGGGAGTGTTTCCCCTCGTTCGGTATCATTGGTGAGGAGCTTGGCCTTCGTG
>JANLIJ010000111.1 GCA_024653575.1 Candidatus Kaiserbacteria bacterium | reverse complement strand
CGCAAGGTTAAATTTCTCAAAAACATTTGCCTCTCCATAATTGAAATCGACGTCCTTCCACACAATCTCCCCCTTCACGCTCGTCAGTGGTTGCGCCCCCATATCATCGGTAACCTCATAGGGGACGAGAATATCGGTAAGTCCCTCTTCAATTTCTCCATACCGTCGTATGAACCCGTTCATGGTTGCCCCAATAAACACCAAGGTTCCCTGAACACTCACCATGAGGGTAATAACCATGACAAGATCACCGGTGGTAATGGTACGTGCTATCCACAACTGTACCGTCACAAAAAGCACCCCTGCTTCGAAGAGAACGATAATGACGTTGTTGATTGCGAGTGTCCATTCGCTCATGCGCCACTGCTTCAAATTGAGCGAGCGCATACTGTCTATTTGTTCACCAAAGCGCACCTCCTCGTGCGGACCTCGCACGAACTGTCGTACTGCGGTCATGTTGGTTATTGCATCGACGGCATACCCACGAGCACGTGTTGCTTGGTGTGAGTATGCAACGACATGTGGACGACGGTGTTGCGCAAGCTTGATGTTAATCGGGATGAGCACAACGATGAGTCCGAGAAATATGAGCGCAACGACAGGACTTGTCGTGTACATATACCCGAGTGTCAAAAGGAGTGAAAGGAGTGCATTAAAGTAGCTCCAAAGAAATGCTTCGGAGAGCGCCTGTACCCCTTCACTTGCGTGCGTCACCTTACTTGAGAGCGACCCTGCAAAGCGGTCGGCAAAGTACGTGTAGCTGTGTCGTGTGAGGTACGTAAAAAGTATTTTATATGCAGTCGCACTCGTCCGTGTCACGAGTTCAGAACCGAGGAAACCACTGAGACGCCACCCTGCAAACATAAGTGCCATCGCACCAATGTAGATCACGACCCACATCCACACGTCAGAGACCTCTCCCATTCCATTCCACGCATTCGTCGCAGTATCAATAATCCCACGTATTATAAAAGGAACGCTCGTCGTGGTGCCCTGCGCGACAGAGAGTGCAAGTAGTGAAAGTGCCAGGTATTTCGTATGGTCACGCATCACAAACCACCAAAAGCGTATTGGGGTATTTGGAATCACAAAATCAAGATTTTTCTCCTCTTTCATCCGTACACAGTACCACATTATTGATATCAACACTGAATTTTATAAAATAAAAGACCGATGACACAATTGCTGTGCCATCGGTCGCTCGACTCCCCGAGCCGCTCATTGCGTCGCCACCTCATCGGTGATGACCTTGAAGATGTAGACGGTGATTCCGTCGACCACAGCCGAAAAGAAATGGTCCTTTCCATCGTGCGTCGGGGACAGCGAGAAATAATGGCTCCCCATGCCATCGATATCACGAAACTCATCCTGTTTCAGCTTGTGATCCTTCATGGATAAGCTCAGACGACTCGTCAACGCTTTCGAGATACTACTCATGATTTCCTCCTAAGAACGGCGCGTCTTAACGACTTTTAGGGTCTTGCGCAATGTTTCAATTCTACCATAATCATCGTCATATGTAAAGGTATCCCCCGCCACCTCTTTTTTATACGGTTCCATGTTTTTGTGCGCATATCCAGAAAGGCCAAAGTCAATAACATAGCCCATTGGCTCACCATCTACCCATTCTGGGTACTGCGAAATCATAATATTTCCAAAGTGAAGGTCCCGATGGTAGAGATCGTGGGCATGCATCACGTCAATAAATAATCGGAGCGAATTACAAAATCTATCAATATCGAAACCGGCAGGGAGCGTACCGAGACCACGGATAATATCATCAGCACTTTTTGCATGGAGGCGCTCCATCGCAATCATCTGTGTCGTTTGCACTTCGATTTCGTAATACGGCATGGGAACGCCAATATCTTTTGAGGCAATCGTCTGTGCAACTTCATAGAATGCACCTTGCAACTCAGCTTCTTCTGCAACGGAATTTCTCCCTCTTTTCACCTTCTCAAGGAGAGCAAATTTATAACAAATTTCTGGATTAATATTTACCATATCTGTTGTGTCTATCACCACGCGTCCATCAGCACCAATACCAATCTCTTGTGCATTCTTTTGAATATGTTCAAGTGTATTAAAAACTGAATCAGGATTCACATGAATATGCTCTGAGTGTCCTCCAACGACCTTTCGAACATTCAATGTTTGCTCGAGGCGCTCGCGTATCCGTTTCTCAGCAAAGGTAAGCGCCTCGCGAAATGTGCGGGCATTTTCGATAACCTCTGCATTCATGGGGACCTGTGTCAAAAAAGCATTATCTGGATTGGCAAGCAATTGTTCCAACTTTTCTTCTGCCATAAGCTCAGTCAATTCCCTCTCGCTGTGCGCGGGCTTACTATTCGGAAAAACTTCACTAATGCCAAACGATTCCATAGAATAACAGTATACAACACGCGCAAATCGAATTTAGCATTTTTCATAGATTCTGATATATTAAGGAGCGTTCATATGCGCGGTTAGCTCAGCTGGTAGAGCTGAAACAGTATGGGATACTGTTTCAGGACCTTGAGCAATTTCTGCGAAAGGTGTACAGGTCCTGTATAGGACTCACATTGAGATATAGACGAAGGTAGGTAGGAAAACAATTTAATATGCGCGGTTAGCTCAGCTGGTAGAGCATCACATTGACATTGTGGGGGTCACAGGTTCAAGTCCTGTATCGCGCACTCATGATAAAAGCCCCTCTGGGGCTTTTA
>JANLIJ010000107.1 GCA_024653575.1 Candidatus Kaiserbacteria bacterium | reverse complement strand
GAAATCTTTGAAGCGAATCAAGGAAGGTGACAACTTGTTTACGCTTTCGGGTGAAATGGCTCAGTATGAGAGCTATATAGTAAAAGAAATTAACGCACGCACAAATACGGTGACGTTTATTAATGGTATCTCGATATCAGTAGGGCAAGTGCATGGCGATGTAGATGAGCTCCATATTCGTACGATACAAATACGAGAAGCGATAGCGTCACATATTGAAAAAGAGCGAGAACTTTTTGCGAGAGGCATTAAGGTTCTTACACTCTTCTTTATTGATGAGGTTGCAAAGTATCGAGCTTATGATGATAAAGGAAACCCGGTACGATCAGAGTACGAGGAGATATTTGAATATGAATATAATATGGCAATTTCCCAGAAGGAACTTTTCAATGAGGAGTACAACAAGTACTTGGAGTCATTTGAAACACCCAAAGTGCACAATGGATATTTTTCTATTGATAAAAAGGGACGAGCTATTGATTCAACGGAGGCGCGTGGGCAAGGGGGAAGTGATGATGTGAGTGCGTATGACCTCATTATGAAAAATAAGGAACAGCTCCTGAGCTTTAAGGAACCAACTCGATTTATCTTTTCACACTCGGCACTTCGTGAAGGGTGGGATAACCCAAATATCTTCCAGATATGTACCCTGAAACACAGTGAGTCAACGATGAGTAAGCGCCAGGAGATAGGACGTGGACTTCGTATTGCAGTGGATGAACATGGAGAGAGAATGGACCACAGCGTGCTTGAGGGCGAATTTTTTGACGTGAACACCCTTACTGTGATTGCAAGTGAGTCGTACGATTCTTTTGCAAAGCAGCTACAAAAGGAAATTTTGGATACATTGTCTGAGCGACCAAGCACACTTGAGGTGGATGTGTTCAAGGGGCGAGTATTGAAGAATAAAGACGGGGAGACATATACGTTTGACGACAAAGGAGCGATGGACCTTATTTTTATGTTTAAAGAGAAGGGGTATATTGATAGTGACTATAAGATAACTGACAAGCTAGTCGAGGCTATGGATAGTGGTACGGTAGAGATTCCTCCAACACTTCAGAAATTTACAGCAGAACTAACGGAAGTTCTTCAGAAGGTACACGCAACAAACATGTATCAGGCGACAGAGGATGATAGAGCAACAAATATAAAGGAACTTGTGCTCAAGCCTAATGAAAACTTTGCTAAAAAAGAATTCCAGGACTTGTGGAGTAAAATAAAAGTGAAGACTGTGTATGACGTTGAGTTTAGTGGTGATGAGCTGATTACAAAGAGTGTTAATGTAATTAATGCGGGACTTGATGTTAGTAGAGCAACAGTACGAATTACCACAGGGGAGCAAAAGGATGAAATCTCCGAGGATTCACTGAAGGGTGGTGAGTCTCTTTCAAAGACTGGCAGTCAGCTTGAAAAAACAGAAAGTATCCTGGGGAGTATTAAATATGACCTTATTGCTGAGGTGGCGAAAGGTGCTTACATTACTCGCAAAACAGCAGGAGAAGTCCTGATGAAGATGAAGCAGGAGAAGTTTGGATTATTTAAGGTAAATCCTGAGCACTTTATACGTGAAGTGGTCCGCAATA
>JANLIJ010000098.1 GCA_024653575.1 Candidatus Kaiserbacteria bacterium | reverse complement strand
CTCAAAGCGTTTGGTGCTAAGGATGAGGATTTTGAAATTCGGGTCAATGACCGAAGAGAAATGCGAGAGATTTTTGAAATGCACAACATCAAAGATCCGGAAGCGATTACCACAATCACTCGACTTAACGACCGATTCCATAAAATTAGTAAGGAGGAATATATTTCTGAACTAACAAAGATTACACAAAATGAAGAGTCGGCAGAACTCGTTCATGAGTTAATTGGTGCCAAAGGCGTACAGGGGGAACTCACTCGGGCACTTAGTAAACTTGGGATTAATAATGTTGTGGTTGACCGCAGTATCGCACGTGGTTTCGATTACTACACGGGAACAATATTTGAAATCTTTGACACCTCAAAGGACAACAACCGTTCACTCATAGGTGGTGGACGCTATGACAATCTCACCTCACTCTTTGGTGGTGACCCTATTTCGGGCATAGGCTTTGGCATGGGAGACGTCACGATGCGCGACTTCCTTGAGACTCATGGTCTACTTGAAAACAGGGTTCCCGCAACTGCTCCAACTGTCATTGTTATTCCAAATGATGCTAGTCAAAATATTGAAGCACAAAAAGTTGCCCAAGAATTCCGAACGGCTGGAATCAAAATCACCGTCGACATCAGTGATAGAAAGGCAGACAAGAAGAAGGGTTCAGCCGAAAAAGCTGGTGCAAAATATATTCTCACCTTTACAGACGGCGATAATACATTCAGCCTTCGCACACTCAAGTCTAAAGTTGCTGATATTATAGGGACAACAGCAGAGCTCATTAAGCACATCAAATAACATGCGTTATGTTGTATTCGATTTAGAAACGCAGAATACTTTCAGTGACGTTGGAAGTAGTGACCCGAAGGATCTTTCTATTTCTGTGGGCTGTGCATATGACTCACTCACCGATGAATACACAATCGTCACCATCGACGAGCTCCATAAATTATGGCCAATACTTGAACAAGCAGAAGTGCTCGTCGGCTACAACAGCAATCACTTTGATATTCCACTTTTAAACAAATACTACCCTGGCGATTTGAGTAAAATCAAAAGTATCGACCTCCTCGAAGATATTCGTATCTCGCTCGGAAAACGTATCCGCCTCGACTCAGTCGCACAAGCGACAATCGGCGCAAAGAAATCGGGCAATGGTCTTCAGGCTATTAAGTGGTGGCGCGAGGGCGACATTGCATCGATAAAAAAATACTGCAAGCAGGATGTAAAGGTAACAAAGGAAATCTTTGAATTCGCACTCCTCAATCAAAAAGTACTCTACAAGGAC
>JANLIJ010000086.1 GCA_024653575.1 Candidatus Kaiserbacteria bacterium | reverse complement strand
CGAAACTGTGAGTGAACAACTTGCTTCGCGTGATTACGACTTCATCTTGAGGCCTTTGTGGCGGACGACGTATTCTTGGGCGATGGCCATGAGGTTGCTAATGGTGAAGTAGAGCGCAATTGCAGCGGAGATGGTGTACGCAACGACGAGAATAAGTATTGGCATGACGTACTTCATTTGGATGTGCATACTCCGTGCAAAATCATCTTTGAAATTTGGTTCTGCTTTGGGGTCACGAGGCTTCTGAGGGGGAAGGGAGAGGTGTGTATGAATAAACTGCGTCACACCAGCAAGGACAGCGAGTGGGAGGCTCTTCATGGTGATGTCCATGAACCCAAGGAAAATCATGTTCACGGCCTCGGGTGTCGGAATAAATGAGTAGAGAAGTATTGTATTGATTTCAGGAAGTGCCACTCCTCCTCCTTTGTATACCGCAAAATACAGTGCGATGACAATCGGAATTTGAATGAAGAGAAGAAGAATACTGAGGAATGGATTTACATCGGCCTCTCGAAAAAGCTCCATCGTCTTTACCGCCTGCACCTCACGCTCATTCTTATATTTCTCTTTTATCTCGGTGAGCTTTGGCTCTATCTCGCGCATAGCGAGCTGTGTGCGTGCTGCTTTGAGGGAAATAGGGAGGATGACGGTCTTCACAAGCACCACCGTACAGATAATCGCAAAGCCAACATCGCCCCCAGGGATAACATCGATGAAGAAAACGAGGCTATTGTAGATAGGGTCGAAAAAAAATGTATGCCAGATAAAACTCATGTGCTCATATTAACTCCGTCTCATAATAGTGTGGAGGTGTTCATGGACTTCTTCCTTTAACAATGCGTACGGAACGTCCTTCGCTCCCGCCTTCATAAGGAAGATGTACACTCCTTTCGTACCGAACTCATCTCGGTAATGTCTAACAATATCATATATTCTTCTCCGCACCTTATTGCGGTCGACCGCATGCGTTGAGACTTTTTTTGAGGTGACCACAGACACGTGTAGGGAATCGTGTGGAGCGTACACCGTAGTGAAGCTTTTTGAATGAAATCGTTTCCCCAAAGAAAAAAAGCGATTGAATTCTGCTCTACTCAATCGTTCTTTTTTTGGAAGCATCCTTATAAGTGTACCCCGTTAGAGGGTGCTTGTTAATAACTTTATTGGTTAACTATCCCAATTAAATCAATTGTATGTACTCTCTAACGGGGTGTAGCCTAAACACTCAATTTTGCACGCCCCTTCTGTCGACGAGCCTTAATCACCTTGGCACCCTTGCTCGTTCTAGAACGCGCGAGAAAACCGTGAGTCGTTGCTCGTTTCTTCTTCTTTGGTTGATAGGTTCGCTTTGGCATATAAATACTATGTGGGAAACACTCTACACCACAATCTCTATTAAATCAACACGCAGGGCACATCGAGTGTGAGAAAGGGTTGACGATTGTTGTTATACAGTACTCTCCCCACGTTGTGCACATGCTCTGTACACACACCATATGATATGCGCCGTTTTTTAATATAGTATTTACACTTTTCCACAGGCCAGTATAATGCTCTCTGTCACTTAGCATTTCCCTATGAGTTCTATTTCAAATATTTCGACCAATATCATTCAAACGGAACAAATCGACGTTAAAAAGTTGTGGGATGATGCCCTTGTACACATTGAACTCTCAATAACCTCAGCGAACTTTAAGACATGGTTCCGTGACACACATATTGTGTCCCTCGAAGACGGGACGATCACCCTCGGTGTCCCGAGCGTCTTCGTTCGCGATTGGGTCTCTGATAAATTTCAAACCCTTATTCTCAAGACCCTTCGCGATCTCTCTCCCTATGCACGGAGTATTGAATATGCAGTCGTCCAAAGGTGCGACAAAAAGCACGAGACCTCACGCAAACAGACCGTCAACGCTGCGCTTCCCCTCGAAGAGTACTACATCAACAAGAGTGACAACCTAAACCCGAAGTATGTCTTCGACAACTTCGTGGTGGGGCCTTTCAATGAGCTCGCGCACGCAGCAGCACGTACCGTGGTCAACAAGCCTGGTATCGCATACAACCCACTCTTCGTCTATGGAAAGACGGGGCACGGAAAGACACACCTCATCCAAGCGATTGGGAACCAACTCAAGCGTGTAGGGAAGAAAGTCTTCTATGTAACGAGTGAACGTTTCACCGTTGACTACATGAACTCGCTTCAGAACGGTTCTGCAAATAATTTTAAGGATAAATATCGACAGTACGACGTGCTCGTCATGGACGATGTGCAGTTCCTCATGAACAAAGAGAAGACACAGGAAGAACTCTTCCACCTCTTTAATGCAATGCATGACAACAACAAACAAATTGTCTTCTCGAGTGATGTCCACCCCGCTCTCATGTCAAACATGGAAGAGCGTCTTCGCTCACGATTTGTGCAGGGAATGATTGTGGATATTCCTGAACCAGATTTTGAATCTCGTGGTGCAATTCTTAAATCAAAAGCTGCTCAAAATACCCTTATTTTAAGCGATGATGTCGTTGAGCACCTCTCTCACACCATCGAAGGGAACATCCGCGAACTTGAGGGGGCACTCAATACCATTCTCTGCCAATCACAACTCTTGGGAAGAGCGCTGACACTCGATGAGGTGAAGGTGCTTATTAAAAACAGTACCCGCCCGCGAAAGTCTCTCGCGGTGACTGATGTTGTTGATAAAATTGCTCGCTACTTTGATATCGAACCAGCAAGTATCTATGAAAAAACGAGACGAAAGGAGGTAGTCAAGCCCCGCCAACTCATTATGTATATTCTCCGTGAGGATTTCCAAGTTTCATATCCTGCAATTGGACAGAAGCTTGGTGGGCGTGATCACACAACCGTCATCCACTCGTGTGAAAAGATAAAAAATGAGCTCAAAGGTAACCCGGA
>JANLIJ010000074.1 GCA_024653575.1 Candidatus Kaiserbacteria bacterium | reverse complement strand
CCTTGTCTGATGTGCTTTTGAACGTGCTCTTGGTTGGAGTTTAAATTTAATACAAGAGTTAATGGTGGTGCATTGCTTCCGACAATCTTCGGATTTGCCCACTATTTGTGGTATAATCTTCCATTATGAATAGAATATTCTTTTCCTTGGTGCTCTGCGGGATATTTTTTTTATTCCCTTCATTTTCCCATGCGGGGCCAATTATTAGGACTGGTGAATCAGTCTCCGTTGACAGTGCGCAGACTATTAAGGGCGATTTCTACGGTTTTGGCTCAAAGGTAGTGTTGTCAGGCACATCAGAAAATGACGCCTATCTTGCTGGAGGCACCATTACTATCAATGCACCAGTCCTTGAGGACCTCACTATTGTGGGCGGTGTTATACAGGTATACGGTGAAATCGGCGACGACGTTCGCATACTTGGCGGTGAAGTAACTATTGCAAAACCGGTCAAGGGCGATGTGGTTGTGGTGGGGAATAGTCTTACCATCTTATCGACCGCAAGTGTGGAAGGAGACATTCTTTTCCTCGGGGAGGATCTCGTTATCGATGGTCCTGTAGCAGGAGCAGTTCATGGAAATACGAACAATGCTCGTGTCAATGCTGATGTTGGTGGTGATGTGTTACTCACGGTGCATACCCTTTTTACCATTGGTGGTAATGCAAATATTCATGGCCTTGTCTCCTACGAGAGCAAGCATGATGTTGTTCGAGCGCAGGAAGCATCTATTACTGGGGAGGTCCACAAGACACCTTATGTCGATGATTTGACCTATGTTGAATCTATGAAGGGCTACATGGTTAAGCTTCTTGTACTTATATTCGCTACGCTTTCACTTTTCCTATTTGCACGTCGACACGTCACGACACTTGCACAAATCATTCCTCAACGATTTGGGTTCTATGGTCTTGTTGGGCTTGCGAGTATCCCTGCAACATTTTTCATAAGCCTCGTTCTCTTTGTGAGTGTGCTCGGTTCGCTTGTGGGGACGGTGCTCCTTCTCGGTTTTATGGGTGTTCTCTGTACGGCATTCATCCTCTCGCCTCTTGCCATTGGTCATACCGTACAGCGCTTCGTTTTCAAATCTTCTCAGATTTCAATCAGAACTGTGGGTATTGGATTCATTATCCTTGCATTGTTTGCAGTCATGCCAGAGGTTATCGCCATTGTTCTCACCGTCTATACAATAGTTATTGTTGGTGCGGTGTGTACTTCTCTCTACGAAATGCTTCGGGCAGAATAGACAGTAGCACATTTCTGATGTGCTATACTTATTTGAGGTCGCTTATAAGCTTTAGCGATTATAAAAATGAATAATAAAATGATGCACATGGTGGCGTTTGTCCTCCTTGTCATAGGAGGTCTCAATTGGCTTCTTGTCGTTTTCGATAAGAATCTTGTTGAAATGATCTTCGGGGATAGCGTTATCACCACAATCATCTACGCACTCGTTGGACTCGCTGCTCTCTATGAGATTGTAGCGCATAAGAATCATTGCAGTTCGTGCAATATGTAAATCGGCTCTTTGCCGTTTTATTTTTGTCCGAAATTGATGTAACAAAAAGGTCGCATGCGACCTTTTTGTTTTGGTATACTGAAGAGACATGAGAGAAAATAAATTCACGGAGCGGAAAGAGCGTGTCAAAGCAATGAATAAAATATTGCGGAAATTGTATCCGAATGTAGAGATTGAACTCAATTATTCAAATTCGTGGGAGCTCCTTGTTGCGGTTATTCTCTCAGCGCAGTGCACCGATGCGCGAGTAAATCGTGTTACCGAGTCACTCTTTGCACAATACAAAACAGTCTCAGCATATGCCGAGGCGACACAGGAGGAAATGGAACGAGCGGTATACCAGTGTGGCTTCTATAGAAATAAGGCAAAAAATATTCGCAGTTCAGCACAGCGAATCCTAGAAGAATTTCATGGGGAAGTTCCCGACACCATGAAGGAGCTCCTTACGCTCCCCGGCGTTGCACGGAAGACGGCGAATGTGGTGCTCTCCTGTGCTTACGGAAAGCATGAGGGGATTGC
>JANLIJ010000058.1 GCA_024653575.1 Candidatus Kaiserbacteria bacterium | reverse complement strand
CAACGGTGAACTTCACCACATGCACTGTGGTCTGAAGAAAGAGCGCGATGCTCTCACCAAAGAAGAAGTGGACTCAATCGAGCGACGCCTCCGCCACATGGGGTCAATCCCATGAAGGAACAAAAGGCAGAAATCAAACTCCCCAAGACCAACTGTGTGGAATGCTCCAAACCAATGGAAGCACCATACGGAAGGCACAGGGAGTGCGACCACGGTCGAGGCGGTACATGCTCGGCTTCATGCGAACGTGCATACAACGCGAAGAAGGTACATGAGGAAGCCGACGACAGCCCCGCCCGTAGCGGTGCACGTCATCGGCAACCATGACACGTATTCTTGAGAGAGGAGGTGAAGTTTCAATATCTCTGTGGCGGTCAGTCTCCGCTATCCCCACCACTTACACTGGCGGGGATGTTCTTTTGATACAATTAAGACATCAGAACCCTTCGAGGTTATAATCGGCAGAGGTGCTGAGTCCTTTCTAAAACAGAGTATAAAGAACAAAAATCCACGAAGAATACATACGAACACAAAAAACAATACCCCCACTATGGGGGTATTGTGCTGTTTATTTGATTACTATTTAATTAGTTTTCTACACATCCATGGCTAAATCTTTTACTGACAATGGTTTTTTCTTGTTTACGATGACAACTACCGCACAGACCAACCCAATCATTTATATCTCTAAGATATTTCCCTGTTTTGTTCGCCCATTCTATATTCCATCGACCAGTCTTCTCAGTACCCACAATAAGACAGTACGCACATTTTTCAGCATGACCATAGTTATTTCTTACCCAATGATGTATCGCACCATAACTAGCGTCATTCCCCTTCCACTGATTATTTCTGTCACCGTGTTGCTTTAAAAATGGTTTGTGTCCTTTCTTGAAATGACTTCCACATCCATATTCGACATAACATTTTCGGGAGCAAAACCTACAAACTTTTCTCAACACTTCGCTAGAACAATTTAAACATTTCTTCATTCTTTATATAAAAACAGAACCCGCCTTGTAAGTAGGTTCTGTTTTTAGATTACAAGGCTAATAACTCTTCTATTGTACTATACCGAGCTTTTTTGCACAAACCCACGGAGACCAAGTATGTTCCTCGTAAAGAAGGCGGGCGATTTTTAGATTGTCATCGGTGTCGAATAAGTCCAAATCTAACTCACGCACACGCTTATCATGTACAGAATTGATTTGATACAAACCTTTGTCAACGCTTCCATTTTTGTTTCGATTATTTATTGCACTTGGGTCTAGGGAACTTTCACAATGTGCGATTTTCAAAGCTGTCTCAGGGTCTTCAGGAAACGTCTCGCGTATCTTTTCCTCGACCGTTTTCTCCTCTGGTATCACCTCGATGAGAATCACCCTTGGCTCTACCACCTGTGCTTCTGCGGTGTACACAAGTGGATGTGCTCGATTGTATTCTTCTGAATTTTTGAGTATATTGCCTCCAATCACTCCTATCATCACAAGTATAAATACTTGTTTCATATAGTCCTGTGCTAGAAATAATACACACTGATACTGTGCCCCGTGTCACGCGAGTTTTGGTGGTTTACAAAAGGGCGGTGCTCTTTCCGCCCTCCCGATCTCCCACCACTCTTATTCTACCATGGTGATATGTTTGAATAGACATATCTGTGGA
>JANLIJ010000037.1 GCA_024653575.1 Candidatus Kaiserbacteria bacterium | reverse complement strand
CCGGTTAATTGCAGATTTGAAATACTCGTTCCCGAGCCCACCTCGCCCGCCTTTCAATATCTTATGAACGTCACCTTCGTGCATGAATGTATAGGTGCGATCTCTCTCAATGTCGGTTACAGTGGCGCCTACGGGCACATCTACGTACAAGTCTTCACCAAACCCACCATGGCGACTCTTCTTTGAGCCAGCATCCCCGCTTTGCGCAGTAAATTCCTTAAATCCAGTGTATTTACTGAGGAGATTGATATCACGAACGGCACGCATATAGATATCACCACCACGACCGCCATCGCCTCCCGCAGGGCCACCAAGTGCAACGCTTTTTTCATGGCGCCACCTCACAACGCCGTCACCGCCGTTGCCTGCTTTTGCTTTAATAGTTAGCTCATCTACAAACATAGTTGTGTATATTGCCACGAGAATCCAAAAATAGCTACAGATATAAAAACACCTTCAGAAATCTCTGAGGGTGTTTCCGCAATAGAATCAATTTATATATGCTTGCTCGCAACGGTACTAATAGCACTCAAAAGGAGCGAACCAATAAATGCACTCACAAAGTTTGTAATCTGTACCCCATCTACAAATGATGCGACGAAGAGGAGGATTGCGGTGTTTATGACAAAGATAAAAAGACCGAGCGTAAGGATAGTAATCGGGAAGGTGAGGACAATGAGTACTGGACGAACAAATGCATTTGCAAGAATAAGAAACACTGAAGCGACAATGGCAGGCACCCAGCCTGACACATCGAGTCCTGGTACTACGTAAGCGACAATCATAAGTGCTCCAGCAGTGATAAGGGTTCTAAAAAGGAATTTCATATAAACCTAGTATATCTCCTTTCATGAAAAGTGAACATCTTCAGAATAGGTTTCTGAAATTCAATTTTTATACTGTAAGAGACACCTGTTGCTTACAGTATAAATTCGTTTTTCCCCACATGTTCCATTTATACAATAAGGAACCCCTGTCTCTTATTGTATAAATACTCCTTTCCACCAAATTGAGATGCGGGACAGGCCTTAGTACACATACCCTATAAGCTCCAATTGGAGCTTATAGGGTA
>JANLIJ010000024.1 GCA_024653575.1 Candidatus Kaiserbacteria bacterium | reverse complement strand
AGTGGCGAAAAAATTTGGAATCTTAAACGCTTAAAAAAATCTTTCGTTTGCCGAGCGTCTTATCGCGTTGGAGCCGAGGTTCTCATGGTTTTTTTAAGTTGCGTTCAATATTTCGTGCATGGAGAAGAATTGGCTTCAACTCTTCGCGTGCAATGGCTTTGATTTTCAGTATGGTGTTTACGCGATTTAATCGGAAGGCATCAATCATGAGTTCTAGTTCCTCATCCGGTATACCTTCTGTCTTTTGTATCTCCCGTATTCGCTTGCCCGGTAGGTCAAACTCTATGTGAGATTCATCCCAAGTGGCGTTACGCACCAGAGTCGCAATGACACTTTGTGGTTCATGAAGAGCCATCAACGCATCGATTTGCCATGAACCGACGATCACACGATCTAGATCATGTACTCCGTAGTCGTAGCTGTTGATGATACGGGTAAGGGAAGCAATAGATTCTCCTCCTGACCTCGTATGAGGTCTTCGCGATAGCAGCGTTTGCATTCGGTAGGCATGAGCCTCCGTGAGTGCTGTATTCCTTTCATCGACATCGATGATGCCAAAAGCATCAGCCAAAGCTGCGAGCGTTCTTTTCAACAGTACCCATGATGTAGATTCTTTTTCGAACTGTTTTTTGTGTGTTAACTCATGAATCATGACACTTTCAGGTGCCCCATCAAAAGCGTTTACTGCAAGCTTGACGAGTCCTGAGCCATACCCCGCCCACCTCGTATGAATCTGCTTTGTGGATCGATCATAGAAGGGCCCACTATTTGCATGGCGTACCCCGTACTTTTCCTGTAGTAATTTTGGTTGAACAAGATCAACAAATGGAATGATTCCATCGAGTTCCCTCGCAATGGTCGTCTCTTCGACCATACGGCTGTAGGATCGTATTAAAGCATCTCGCATCTCATCGCGAAGAGCCTTTCGATGGCGAAACAAGAGGTCTTGATCCTCTATCGAAATAGTGCTAGCTTCAAGGCGAGCTCGAATAGCTTCTCTTTCAGAGAAGATGTTTTCAAAATCTACTCGATCTGAGCCTAAGGGGTTTTCTTCGTAATTGTGCCGGGTTTCGTTCATATTCCTCATTTTTTTTCATAGGCGGCTCGCTGGATTTTGAACGATTGGCTCGAAAGCAGTATTGATAGGATAGTCCCATTATAGCACTAGTGTACAAAGTTCGAAGACGAAAGTGCCTGAGATTCTCCTTTCA
>JANLIJ010000214.1 GCA_024653575.1 Candidatus Kaiserbacteria bacterium | reverse complement strand
TGAAATAATTGAACACCAAAAAAGATGTTCAATTAGCTTCATTAACTTTGAACTTGTCGTTGGGTATGGTGTTGTGGCGAAGAGTTGTTTCTGTGATACAAAAAAATGAGCTGCATTTTGTGCAGCTCATTTTCCTAACTCTTTTGTTCCTTTGCCCACGCAATGTATCGGTCAATTCCATCCCATATCGAGACCTGTGATGTGTACCCGAGACTCTGTGCAAGAGAGATGTCCGCAGGGAAACTCATAACCTCACCAGGCCGAGCTGGTCCGTTCACAATTTCGACATTCATTTTCTTTGCAATATATTCAGCGATGTCTTTCACTGAGGTGTTTACGCCACTCGCGATATTGATTGCTTTGCCGGCGAGTTCTGAACTTTCAAGTACCATGTTGTATCCGTGGATGATGTCTGCAATGTGTGAGAAATCTCTTGTAGCTTCACCTGTCCCGAAGACAGTGAGCTTTTCTCCGCGGAGCGCTCTCCCAACGAGTATTGGTATGAGTGCGCCATAGAGACCACTTTTTTGACGTTCACCATAGACATTGAATGGGCGGACAATGGTAACGTCGAGATCAAACGATTTGTGGTATGAATGTGCAAGTCTGTCTGCTCCGGCTTTTGAGGCTGCATATGGGCTGTTGGGACGCATCTCAGATGACTCTGAGACAAGGTCATCTGCATTACCTACATGGCCATCACCGTATACTTCGCAGGTAGAAGCAAGTATGAGGCGACTGCCATTTTTGCGACACGCTTCGAGTACGTTGTGCGTACCGATCACATTAGCTTGAAGAAAGACAAGGGGATCCTTGAGTGACTCATCGACATTGATGTGTGCTGCGAGGTGAAAGACTACATCTTTTCCGCGTACACATTTTTCAACAATTTCTGTATCGGTGATACTTCCCCAAATGAGGTTAATTTTGTCTTTAATGTTTGCAAGATTTTTGAGTGCTGACTCAGAATGGGTATTGAGCACCGAGACATCGTGACCTGCATTGATTAATGATTCTGCAAGATGGCTACCTTGGAAACCTCCCCCTCCTGTAATTAATATCTTCATGAATGTGTTATGTCCTGCTTTGATAAATGATGAGCTATATTACCACAAGATATGGTCACAATATAGTACTAAAGAATCTTAATGAAGGTTTCTTTTTTTAAATAGATTTGCTACTTTGCATACAAACGAGACCTTTTCTTTTGCATGTGGGGCAATAATCTCAAGTTTTTTAATTGCTTCCATCATCGACTCGTAGTGGCGCGGGTC
>JANLIJ010000201.1 GCA_024653575.1 Candidatus Kaiserbacteria bacterium | reverse complement strand
CCTGACTCCACGCTTCTCGGAGTAAACAGAATGCTATCCGATAAAGACTATCGAAAGCTTGTTGTTGATAATGTGAAGGACCCCGGAGTGCGCTCATTCTGGGTTGATGAATTTGCCAAGTATAATGAACGGTACATGCAGGAGGCAGGAGACGCCATCAAAAACAAGATTGGACAATTTACGGCAAACCCCGTCATTCGAAATATTATTGGACAACCAAAGTCGAGTTTTGATATACGAAAGATAATGGATGAGAAAAAAATTCTCATCATGAATCTCTCAAAGGGTCTCATTGGAGAAACGAACGCAAGCCTTTTAGGCTCGATGCTCACCACGCGTATCTACCTCGCTGCAATGAGCCGTGCCGACCTCAGTCCAGAGAAGATGCGCGACATGCCCAACTTCTATTTTTATGTAGATGAGTTTCAGTCATTCGCGAATGCAACATTTGCGAACATTCTTTCAGAGGCGCGCAAGTATCACCTCAATCTCACCATTGCGCACCAATATATTGAGCAGATGGAAGAAGAGGTCCGTGATGCGGTATTTGGGAACGTTGGGACCACAATCGCTTTCCGTGTCGGTCCCTTTGACGCAGAAGTCCTTGAGACAATCTTTACCCCACAATTTCTCGCAACCGATATTGTAAACCTTTCTTTTGCACAAATTTACCTCACCCTGATGATTGACGGTATTGGTTCACAACCATTCTCTGCAACGACACTTCCTCCTATTGCGCCTCCGCCTATTTCGTATCGCGATGTCGCAATTGCATCGAGTCGCGAGCAGTTTACGCGGTTGCGACCAGAGGTTGAGGAACTTATTCACAAATTCCATGAACCCATTGTTCTTCCTAAAAAGGTTGAAAAAGTAGTTATCCCGCAAGCGGTAGTAGAACAATCGAACGGACGGGCAACATCCTCTGTACCACCGCGGACTGAACAGAGGACGGTGTCACGAGCACCCGTTGCTCCTGAAGGTGCACGTACACCTCGCAGAGATGAGCAGGGGCAGAGAGTGGAACCTCGCCAATCTGAAGCGACATCGAGACCCGCTCAATCGACGAGACCGCAGGTTGCGACACCAAGAGAAGAGGTTCAAGTCAAACCTCAACCGCAAACACAATCGCCCAAAGTAGCCCCGTCACCACAACCGAAAACTCAGGTTGAGGATCTGCGTTCAGTTCTTAAGCGCATTGTCAGTAACTCAGAAGGTGAGAAGAAAGAACATGTGCCACATAGTGGGTCAGGGAAAAATACCGAGAGTCCAGAACGTACTGATCTTAAATCTGCAATTAGTTCCGTCCTTGCACAAAAAGTAGAGGTGCCAACTCAGCAAAAAGAAGTTACTCCCGCTCCGGCAATGAGGACTCAGGCTGATGTGATACCACCACAGAAAGAAGAGAGAGCTGATCAAAAGACCGAAGAGAGGAAGACTGTCCCCGAGGAGAAATCTGGTATGGTGAGTCCAAAGGAACTGGAGAGGATGATGCGGGTTACGACGAGCGATAAACCCCCAATGTAACGTATGAAATTAGTGAATTTCTTTATTAAAACTTTATTTTTTCCTTTCACCATACGTAATATATGGCTCAAAGAGAAAAATCGTTTCGACTTACAGTCGCTGTTCAGGTTGTATGATAATCTTTTTAAAATTATCGACAACCTCTTGCAAAAGCGCACTGCGCTTTCTCACACGAACTTCCCACAATTTCATACGTTACGTACCCTCGTAATATGCGTTGGCCTTTTTGTAGTTCCTGTAATATCCCACGCATCGGTACTAATTAGCGAGGTTGCCTGGATGGGTACCGACGAAGATGCTAATAATGAGTGGATTGAGTTGTACAATTTGAGTGGCACAGAGGCTGATCTTACCGGCTGGATACTCACTGACGGTGACTCACTCTCGGTGACGCTTGCGGGGACTATCACACCTCATGGTGTGGCAGTGCTCGAGCGTACTGATGATGATACGATTCCTGGAACAGCACTCATGACGTATACAGGAGCACTTTCAAATACCGGCGGAACACTTACCCTGCGAAATGCAGAAGGTGGAATTTCAGATCAAGCAGTTGGCGGAGATTCTTGGTCTGGAATTGGGGGTAGCAATACTGTTCCTAAAAAAACTGCACAACGAACAAGAACTGGTGCGTGGGTCACTGGGGCACCGACTCCGTATGCAGATAATGTACAAGAGGATGTGCCTGTTGTTGAAGATGAGACCACTGATGAGGTTGTAACGGAAACAGAAACTACGGTTACTCGTTCCTCCAACTCTGGTGGGGGGTCGTCATCAAAAAAGAAATCAGAGCAAAAAGAATCAAATAAGCCAGAGCTTACGCTCTCGGTACGGGCACCAAAGATTGTGTATGTGAACCAAGAGGTTCAATTTGAGGTAACACCGAGTGGGATTGGGGAGACACTCATGAAATCACTCGTGTATGCATGGAACTTTGGAGATACGTATACTGCGGGAACAAGAAAGACATCACATACGTTTGCGTATCCGGGCGAGTATGTCGTCGTGGTCGATGCTGTATTTGCAAAACAGCAGGCACTTGCACGACACGAGGTAACGGTACTTCCCGTGTTGCTTGAGCTTGGGCGCACGCCACAGGGAGACGTACAACTTCGCAATACCGCAAAACATGAAGTTGATCTTGGAGGTTTTGTGGTCCACGGAAGCAAGTCATTTACATTTCCCAAGTACACTTTTATAAAAGCAGGCGGGGTGCTCATCGTTCCAAAAGATAGAGTGGGGGCGTATGCATCAAATATTGCGCTTCTCGATACACAAAAGGTCGTGGTCGCATCATATGGCCAGAAAGTTTCCGTTCCACAGACATATTTGACTCAAGGAAGTATAAAACAGGAATACAACGATATTGATCCAGTAGAAAATTTAGAGCAACAAGAGGTTGCCTCCACAGCGAATGTTGAGGCACAGAAGACAGAGAGTGGCACCATTCAAATTGGTAACAGAGAAGTGAAGGAAAGAGGTGTGCTCGCACAGTTCTTTAACCGTGTGAGAGGATTTTTTGGGCTTTAAATTACATCTTAATTAAAATAGTATGAGACAAAAACTCATGGGAGACAAAGGAATCGTTGCGCAGGGATTTCTTGTTGCTGGTGTTTTTGTCGCATTCCTATCACTCGCTGGGCTCTTGGCCACACAATCAGGAGTTG
>JANLIJ010000193.1 GCA_024653575.1 Candidatus Kaiserbacteria bacterium | reverse complement strand
CACAGGTTGACCATCAGGACCAACAGGCATAGTGGGTTGTGCTTCCTCCGCTTGGAGTACTTCGTCAATCTCTTCTGGTGTCCATCCGAGAATTTCGAGCTCCTTTCGTTTCGCGAGCTTCATGGCAACTGGATTGTTCACATACTGTGACTTCACGTACTGAATCTTCTTGAATTCAATATCATCATTTTGTTCACGTTCAGATTGCATTTCAACTTTACAGTCATAGCCAGCAGGAACAGCCCAATCTGATTTTGAGAATGACTTAGTGTATACCTCTCCGTCAGTACCACGCTTCGAAAGTGTAATCTGTCCGAAGGTGTTGTTCTTGATGAGTTCGTACCAAATCTTTCCTGACTCTTCCCACGATGATTGGTATTGCTTTGCGACAACCTCATTACGTCCCTTTGATGCGGCGAGGTTGAGTTCAATCTCTCCGAGAGTTGTGCGTGACTTCAATTGCTCTCCGCGCTCAGTTGGGGTTTGTGCAACAGATGATTGGATGAGGTTCTTCAAGTACTCCATGACATTCATGGTGTCACCGAGAGGCTCAATCTTCACTTGCTTCAATATTTCATCTGGGTTGCCGGGAACACCGTACATGCCAAATGGTTTTGCTTCGAAGGCTTGTGGTTGGAATTGACCGTTCAGAGTATTGAAGAAGTACATGCCGAAGTTACGGTATGAACGGTTCTCCAAGTCCTGACTGAAGTACATGTTGATGACTTTGTTGATGGTGCGGACGGAGTCGGCAACACCATCAGGCCAGATGTCGTTGAGGTCTGGGTCTGAAGCCCATGTTGTCCATGGGAGGAAGTCGATTCCGAGCGCATCCTTGATTGGCTTGTTGTAGAGGATTACAGAATCCATTGCAATGACCACCAAGTGACGAACGAATTTCTTTTTCGCCTCGTCGAAGAATAGTTTATATGAGCGAGTGAGCTCGACCATCACATCGTTAGATGCGTAGTCGTCATAGTTGTGTGCACCTAGCTCAGTAAGGCGTTCTAGTTTTTGCTGATACTCTTGGTCTGTCTCGCGTGAGCGAAGAATTCCATATCGAGACTGAAGGTAAATCTTCAACTGATTTTTAGCATCAGCAGAGTATGACTTGTTCGCAAGAATCTTTCGAAGTGGAACAAAGATGTTTTTGTGATTGAAGTAAGAAGCGGTGTTGAGGTCGAATGGGTTTACGCGTGTATCAATATCAATATCGTAAGGGTCAACAACGTCAACCTTCACCTTTCCATCCTGCCAAAACCAGTACTTAAATGAGCGACCTTGAAGAACCACGACTTTCTTGTCGATGTTATCTTTGAGGTCGAGCTTTTGATCGTCGTATGTGAAATTCCACATCTCGTTCACGGCAATTTCTCCACGTTTATCATGGAGTCCACGTCCGCGAGTTT
>JANLIJ010000173.1 GCA_024653575.1 Candidatus Kaiserbacteria bacterium | reverse complement strand
AAGTATGTAATCAAGCTTTGATTCGAGATTTACAAGCTGTCGCTTGATATCCTCATTACCATTGTCTCGTGGTGCACGCACTTCTTCATGTCGCGCTGGACGTTCCTCTCGCTGTGGTCGTGCATCCCTTCGGTACTCACCACGACTCTCACCCCTGTCTGAGGAACGATCGTTGCTCTGGTCTTTATTTGCAAAACACTCTCTACAGAACACTGGCTTATCACCAGACGGTCGAAATGGGACCTCACACGACTTATTACATGACGAGCATGTTGCCTTGAAAAGCTCTCTATCTTCCCCTGGTCTTTCGCTACGTCCATGTCCCCTATCGTGACCTCGCCCCGGTCCTCCAAACTTCTTACCTCCCCCAAACTTTGGCTTCCCGCCAAAAGATGATTTATCCTTGCGGAAACCATCATTTTTATAATTATTCATGTGCCGTGACTATGTCATACATTACACTTTCTGGCAATCTCAATTTAGATTTCGTCCTTCTTGTCGTCTTTAGGAAACCCCCACTGCCACCTTGGCTTCTCTCCTGTTCGATAGCAAATAGCAATAAGTACTGCGACTATGATTGCTGTCTGAATTATAAAAGGTTTAAGCATGTCGTCTCCTGAGTTGGCGATATCAAACCTGATGGAGTTCCCCACAATGGCGACTATAGCCACGACAATAACAACAACTCCTTCCCACGTGGCCGGTGACCACCCCCATCCGAATAGCTTACGCTTAAACCAGTAATGCTCTGGATTGTCTTTAAGGTATGCGATGTACTCCTTTAACATATTCATATTTTGATTAACCAAAAAACGCGACGAAGAGAACGAAACACGCGAGGATGATGCGATACCAAATGAACGGCCAGAGCGTGTGTTTCTTCACAAAGGTAATCATGAAATGAATGGCACAGAGACCAACAACGAATGCGACCATCGCTCCAAGAATTATTGGGACCCATGAAACCTCCACAGGAGATGAGATGAGCTCGAGTATTTTCTTCGAACCAGCTCCAAGAATTATTGGAAGCGCAAGAAGAAATGAGAAGCGAGCCGCATCGCTACGACTAAGACCCAAAATCATTCCTCCCGCAATCGTAACGCCCGAGCGTGACATGCCGGGAATGAGTGCGAGTGTCTGAAAGAGGCCGATTTTGAAGCCAGTTTTTGCATCAACATCACCCGTGTGGAAATTATTTTCATAGACGTACTCTGCATACATGAAGAATACCGAACCAAGTATCAATACAACTGCCACAAGAATGGGGTTTCGAAACATTTCCTCCATGTATGACTCAAGAAGAAGTCCAAGGATGATTGCGGGGATGGTACCAATTGCAAGCGCCTTCACTACCATAAAATCCTTTTCATTTACCGGAAGGCGTCCGAGTTTTCGAAAGATTGTCTGTACCAGAATAAAAATCTCATCAAAGAAATACACCATGACTGCAAGCGCGGTCGCGAGATGGAGTACCGCGTCGAAGGCGAGTGAGGAGACGTCCTCAACCCCAAGTACTGAATGAGCCAAGACGAGGTGTC